>CAYNGF010000446.1:0-1004 GCA_964396515.1 uncultured Paludibacter sp. | reverse complement strand
TTTCAGCTGTAACAAGACCGCAGTCGCAAAGGACTTTCATATGATGAGATAAAGTAGGTTGAGTAATATTCAACTGCTCCAATATCTTACAGGCGCATAAAGTTCCGTTGCGGAGCATACCGAAAATACTGAATCTTGTTTCATCGCCTAAAGCTTTTAATATCTCGACATAATTCTTGTCTTCCATAGCATCCTCACATTGATACATATCTATATTATATATTTCTTTGTTTGATTTGTCAATCAAATTCCAACATTTTAACAACCTATAAATCTTTTTTGCCCTATACAAGTTGGTATTTAAGCACTGAGTAAAGAGTTTACAGCTAATGTAAACTTTTCAACACCTTTCGCTATAGTATCTCTCAAAACTTCTTGATTTTCAAAATCAGGTAATTTAATCAACACGCATTCTATAATTGCATCAGGATTGTTCTCATCATGAAATACATCGATTTCATCAAAAACTTTATCTAAAAATATAGAAGTGTATCTCTTAGATATCTCTCTGTTTTTGGCAGAAAGCCACACCTCAAAACAGCCTTTGTCGTGGACATATACTATAGCAATCTTAAGCCCTTTATCTTTTAATTGCTCTGTACTCAAAGGAAAATATGACATGTCCATATAGCCTTGGTATAAGCCACCAATTTCACAATATGGATATGCCTTTATAAAATAAACTCGTAATTTGCCAATAAATTCAAGTATTCCTTTATATGCAAGCTGAATTTCTCCTCGTTGCAAATTAAAAGTATACTCTTTTATAGCCTGATTCAGTGTTCCCATATATACCCCCTCTATACTTCAAATTTATTAAAGTCTTATAGTCCCTCATCTTATTGACCTACGGTCGATAAGCATCCCTCGCTCTAAAGAACTCGGTCAATTCATATTTATCTGTACCGGTTAGATCATAAGTTACTTAGCTCGTGTCATCAATACGACGGTCTCCACATGATAGGTTCCAACAAACATATCAACAATTGTCTTGTTTTCTATCT
>CAYNGF010000445.1:0-1004 GCA_964396515.1 uncultured Paludibacter sp. | reverse complement strand
GCTTATTCCCAACCCAAAGCAGGTTATTACGATGCAGCTGTAGGAAAAGCTGATGCCCAGTTGAAAACTTCATTGTTTACAATTATTAAAAATCATACAGAAAGATCGTATAACGACCTATGGACAGACTTTCAGTCAACCGATAAGAGATCGGATGGAAAAGTTTGGGACATGTATTCAAAATGTAATTTTACATTTGTTACTGATCAAGACAGAGGATCTGGAGGTGGTTCTGAATGTGAATATTACAACAGAGAGCATTCATTCCCTAAAAGTTGGTTTAACGATGGATATCCCATGTACACAGATTTATTTCATTTATATCCAACTGATAAGTACGTGAATAATCAGCGTGGTAATCTTCCTTTTGGAGAAACAAGTACTCCAACAAAAGTTTTTGGGAATGGCAGTAAACTTGGTAATTCTACATTTACGGGATATTCAGGAACTATTTTCGAGCCAATCGATGAATACAAAGGCGACTTTGCCCGAACCTATTTTTATATGGTTACTTGTTACGAAGATAAAATTGCAAGCTGGAGCTCAGAACATCTCGATACCTATATAGATGTTAACGATGGTAATAAAAAGAAAGTTAGTATTTATCCAGCACTTAATACATGGTCTGCAAGTCTTCTCATCAAATGGCATCGTCTTGATCCGGTAAGCTCAAAAGAAACAAACAGAAACAATGCTGTTGAAGCTATTCAGAAAAACCGCAACCCATTTATCGATTATCCTATGCTTGCCGAACATATTTGGGGAAACAAAAAAGGCATTGAGTGGTCGTTTACATCAGGCGTTGATGAACTTCGTATCGTATGTAATGTTTCGCCAATTCCTGCCACCGATGTGCTGAATATAACTACCGACGAAAAAGAGTTTGTATGTTCAGTAATTTCTATGAGCGGTCAAATTCTCAGTGTCAGCAATTTAAATTCACCTGCCACACTTGATGTTTCAGGCTTGAATAATGGAATGTATCTGTTGCAAATCGAAAACGG
>CAYNGF010000444.1:0-1006 GCA_964396515.1 uncultured Paludibacter sp. | reverse complement strand
GGTGCTGGTGTCCAGTCGGTTGCCTTGTTGCCTTTTTCGAGTTTAATTTTAGAAAAAGTGTATTGACCTGCCTTATACACATTGGTTCTAAGTATATATCTTTGGGATACTGAGACTGTAAATGTTGTGCCCGCTGTCCCTGTAGTATTGGAACTTATTATTTGATGAGAACCATTTTCGCCGTACAACCATAAAACAGCGTTAGTAGAGCCTATAACACCATGTATACCACTCCAATTTAAGCCACTCGGACATACGCCCTTAACAATATACGTCTCCCCAGCAATTAAATCGCAAGTTTTATCAAAATAATATGTGCAGTTATCACCATCTGCTGCATAATTTGGTGTTACAACCTCATCACTATTTAAAAGTAAATTCCTCCCCCCAATCTCCAAATTGTTAACTGCGCTATCATCCGTGTATCTCACCCTCTTGATCCAGTGAGCTTCGTTGAAAGTTGTGCTGTCCTGCGTTGCCGTGAGTATTTCGCCTTGCTTGTAGGCTGTACCGTTTACGGTTCTATCTGCATTAAGCACCCACATATCGCCGAGCTTGTAATTCGAGGGTTGTACGAGGAAGGTAGTACTTTTGCCGTCAGCAGTATCCTGTGCAGCGTCGGCGTATGACTTGAGCTTGTTTTGTATCGCCTTGTTGGCTTCTTCGAGCGCATTCTGAAAGGCAGACATCAAAGTATTGAATGTGGAGAAAGCATTGTCTACTGCCGTCTTTTGAGCGGGCGTGGTAGTACCGCCTGATATCGCCGTGTTGATCGCACTTAACAGCGTGTCACGTTGTCCCCAAAGGTTAATTTTTGCATTCAGGAGGTTTGTTTTCGCAGCACCTTCAAGGTATGTATTCGCATAGACTTTATTATACGATGCTTCCGCTTTTGCTATTGCCTCATTAAGAGAATTTTTATACTTCTCTATGGCAATACTTTCTGAACGATCAATTATGCCGTCTCTGAAAGCCGTATCCGTAAAATTTTTGAGTGAATCAGCAG
>CAYNGF010000443.1:0-1010 GCA_964396515.1 uncultured Paludibacter sp. | reverse complement strand
GAAAACCTTTGGTGATACACGTACATGCAACAGATTTCGATCGCAGTCGCGGACAAGTAAATCCAACAGTGTATGGAATTGAAAAACGTGGTATGGACGAGGCTGATCACATTATTACGGTAAGTAACCTTACAAGGCGTATAGTAATTGAAAAATATCATCAGGATCCCCGAAAAGTTACAACTGTTCATAATGCAGTAGAACCGCTACCTGATGCAGATTCTTTTACAAAAACTCCTCGGAAAGATAAAGTTGTTACATTTTTAGGGCGAATAACCATGCAAAAAGGACCGGAGTATTTTGTAGAAGCTGCGCATAGAGTAATTCAGAAAACTAGAAATGTACGGTTTGTGATGGCTGGAAGCGGAGATATGATGAATGCCATGATAGATCTCGCTGCTAAACGTGGAATTGCACACCGGTTTCATTTTACAGGTTTCCTTAAAGGACGCCAGGTTCACGAAATGTTAGCCGAAAGTGATGTGTATGTTATGCCTTCGGTCTCAGAACCTTTCGGAATTTCACCGCTCGAAGCCATGCAGGTAGGTACTCCAACCATTATCTCAAAACAATCGGGATGCGCTGAAATTCTAACACATGCCATAAAAACCGATTATTGGGACATTGACGCTATGGCAGATGCGATTTATTCCATTGTTAAATATCCGGCAATGTACAACAGTCTGAGAAATTTAGGGCGCGAAGAGGTAAACAATATAAAATGGTACGATGCCGGTCTCAAAGTTCGGGATATTTACAACAAGGTGCTTTAAATTTCGACAATAATAAACCTTTAATCAAACGAATAATAACATATAACATAAAACATACAGCATCATGCGAAACATTTGTTTTTATTTTCAAATACATACGCCTTTCAGGCTGAAAAGATACCGTTTTTTCGATATCGGACAGGATCATTACTATTATGACGATTTTCAAACTGAAGACAGGTTACGATACATAGCGGAGCAATCGTACCTTACAGCAAATCGTACGATAAGCGAGAT
>CAYNGF010000442.1:0-1012 GCA_964396515.1 uncultured Paludibacter sp. | reverse complement strand
GCGCTCGTCCGATGCGCATGAGCACTTTGTCGTACTTCTTGATTCCGCTTTTTTTGTGTAGGGATGCTTCTATCTTTTCCAATAGTTGTTCAAAACGCTTTTTAAACTGTTGGTTCATCGACCGTTCCTTGAGTTCTTTTTGCGGACTTTTGATTTTCAACCAATAATCACCATCATCGGTTTTGGTTTGAATAGCCGTCAGGGTAATGGGATGATTCTCGCAATCCGTTACAGTGACCGATTTGCCTTGTTCATTCACCTCTTTTACATCAGGTTTGGAGCGCGAAACGCACAAGTAATCATAACCCTTTTCCTTTATTAACTTCAGGTTTTCTTCTGTGGCAATACCGGCATCGAGCACCACCAATACCTTCTGGTGTCCCGTTATGGTGTTTTTAGCCAACTGTTCTGCCATGTCGGGCAGCGAACCGGGATCAGTTGCATTACCTTCCAAAATGGCAGAGTATTTTATGAACCCCTCGGGATTAATGGCTAAGGCAAGCACCATTAATCGGGCATCGCCCCGCTTTTCCTTGCTTCGTCCAAATTGCGCCTTTTTACTTCCTTGTTTGCGACCTTCAAAATAGGTATTGGTCAGGTCGAACAGTACGATTTTGTTGGTAAGGTTAAACAGATGGGTTGTTGTGCGTGCCAAATGTTTTTCCAAACTTTCCTTTATCCCGTATAAACGAAGGGGAACATCGTACAGGTTGTGCTTTTTCAATTCTTCGGGGTTTAATCCAACCAACTCGCATGCCGCGCTGTTTTCCTGCATGATACGCAAAGACTTGTATTCAGAACTGTGATACACCGTACGCGTTATTAAATGCGCAATGGTAAGGTGGATATCTTTCTCGTTCCATCCTTCCCTGCGAAAAAATTCTTCCAAACGCAATTGCTTTATGGCCTGATAACAAAGCCATTCCGTACCCAAATCTCGTGCATCGCGATTTTTAATGCTGTCTTCAAAAACAAGCTCCCGATCTTTCTCAATCCGTTTCTTTTCTTTGAT
>CAYNGF010000441.1:0-1014 GCA_964396515.1 uncultured Paludibacter sp. | reverse complement strand
TAAGAAAAGGACTTAATGGCGACATTTTCATTACCACTTCAAACGGCACAAAAAATATTACCTTTATTTCGAAGGATAAAGGTTTAACATGGCAAGCTTTACCTACACAAATTTGGGGTACGGGCATAACCACATCAACCTCTAATGGAACTCTTTATCAGATACTTGGTTCTGAACTTGCAAAATCAGAAAACAACGGCACATCATGGACATTTATAACAACGAATGGATTACCAAATAAAAATATTTCGGATATAATTCCCATAAGCAATACGCTGTTATTTATTGTTTTAAGTGAAAATAACGGTATTTACAAATCGATTGATGGTGGAAACAACTGGAGTGCAACCACACCATTGTATTTGAGCCCTAACGGAAGCAAACTATATTATTTGAACAATAGTTTATTTTTACTTACAGGCGCTACCATTCAAAAATCGACCGATGAAGGCAAAACATGGATTTATACTTATAATCCTCCGGTTTTTCCGCAAACTCCAACCGATATTACTGCTGGGGAAAATGGTGTTATGTTTGCAAGTACATATGTTGTAGGCTTATTAAAATCGACCGATGGTGGCGATACGTGGAATACATTTGCAACCGGACTTGAAGTTACAGGAATCAATAATTGTGTGACTACTACAGCTTCGGGCGAAGTTATCGTAAGTCAACATGGTTTTGGATTATTCAAATCAAAACAATCTGAACCGAATTTTAAATTATCTTCTGAAGGTTACAAAGCTTCTTTGGCCAAATATTTCAGTGTTGGCAGTGATGGGAACTATTATTCCATCACCAACAGTTCTGCATTTAAAAGTTCGGATAAAGGCAAAACCTGGCAAAAAATTCATGCTTACGGAATAAATACAATGAGTATTGGTGAAAAAGATGGCGCAATTTTTCTGGGAAATATCAGTGGCATAATGCGAAGTACAAATCAAGGTGGAAATTGGGGTTATCTCACCAATGGATTTTCGATTGGAAGTCAGCAAGGTGTACACCAAATTATGG
>CAYNGF010000440.1:0-1015 GCA_964396515.1 uncultured Paludibacter sp. | reverse complement strand
CTGGACTGGTGCGATACGCCACACACCAAACCACCCTGCGGATACTGGTCACGCCAGGAGTTTGCGGCGGCGTGCGCGGCGGGGCAGGAGCGGGTGGATTTGAATTGCTACCGGGAGCTTGAGGGGGAGGTGGCGAATCTGGCGCGGTGCCAGAAGTTGGGGTGTAAGAATGTCCAGGCGCGGAAGGTGTGGCATGGACGGTATAGTTTTACGAGTGAGGATGGGTGTGCCACGCCGGGAGCGGCGCCGGATCAGACGCGGTATTTACGGGTGCGGCGGGAGCTGAGCGGGACGATGACGTGGGATCCGGACGGGGCGGCACCAACGGTGTATTCGCTGTCGTACGTGCGGGAATACCTGGTGAATAGGCATAGCGGGGTAATTACGGAGACGGATAAGGAGGATGAATGGGAGCGGGTGACCGGCAGCGAGCATGTTGCCGCGCCGCCGGGGGGGGTGTCGTCTATTCTTGGGCAGGTGATTGCGTGCGGGCTGTATGGCGGGCCGGGAGCAGAGACGAATCCGTATAATGGGCCGATTGACGGGGCGGTGGGGTTTGCGGAGGCGATTTTGAAGGCGACGCAGGTGGGGGCGACGGAGGCGACGTTTAAGCTGGGGAGTGTGGCTCCCGGGCCGGGAATCTCGCGCACATGGGCGGTGGATTTGGAGTTTGCGGCGACGTTGAGCGATCCTTACACCGCAACTGAGGTCAAGGAAGAGGCTGAGGCGTTGCTGGCGTTGTGGGATTTGACGGATGACGCGGTGTATCCGTGGCGGCGCGATAGATTTACGACTGTTGCGCCGCTGGTGACGTATGATGAGGTGCCGCAGGCGGTGAGCCCGGATGGGGTGGCGACACAGTTCGGGGCGGCGGCGTATGAGGATGGGAACACGGGCTACACGGGGGAAATCCTTGGCAAACCGTTCTCCAAAGGCTGGCCGGAGGGGCGGCTGGAAGGGCAATCGCAAGTCGAATACTTTGAAGCGCCCGGGTACGGAACCGATCACACGCTGG
>CAYNGF010000439.1:0-1022 GCA_964396515.1 uncultured Paludibacter sp. | reverse complement strand
GCAAGCCGGTCAATTCGTCCTGATACACCTCGCCGCGCAACTGCTCAACGGTTGCCTTCAACTCATCAGGTGTCATCTGGTCAAGGTTTGCCCGCAGGTCAGCGTTCTTGCGCCGGTTCTTTGCCGGATCAGACCAGTAATCCGCCTTCGCCACATCATCAGCGGTAGGCAGCGGTTTGGCATCAGCATCTGCAAAATCTTTATAAATCTTGTAGATATCCTGGAACTCAACCAGTGCGTCAAGCGGTAGCTTACCTTCTTCGTACATTTTGACCATAAACGCGCGGCGTTCAGCGAGTGTTCCTGCAAGTTCTTCTTCTGAAACGCCCCTGGCTCTCGCGTCGCCCAGCCAATCATCTTTTGTCCAATCAAGTTTTGACTTTCTCGGCGCGACATCCTCTCCGTTTATAATTGCTTTGCGCCTAGCGAGTGCATATTCCAAAAAGTCTTTGTCAACGTTTAAATCCCAAAAAAGGCTTTCATCAATGCTTTCAAGAACGTGCGCAGATACGGGTCTGCCATCCATCAATGCTTTAAATACTTCGTAGGTGTAATTATGCTTCGCGGCATTTAATGACATACGAATAGATTGTTTTAGTGATAAATACGGCACTCCGAGGGGAGTAGTGGGTGTGTATGTTTCTTTCGTAAGTTTTTCAATGTAGGTTAAGTATTCTTCAAGTGTCCTTGAAACATCGCGCGGTTTATCACGCAAAGATTTACTTATATCCCACCGCAATAGCATTTCCGACTCACTGTCCGCCTCAACCGCCTTCACCGCATCAGGCGCAACCGGCTTGACTGGCTCACCCTCAACCGCCACGCCCTTCTTGCCGAGCGTCCACTTGTCAAACAACTGCCGCAGTTCAGGCGTAATCTGCACGTCAATCGCGCTGCCAGTTATCTTCTTGTAAATCCGCAGCATAAACCGCTTCAACGATTCAAACACGCGGATTAATTTAGTGTCCGCGCCCTTCGGGGCAATGCCATCGGTGAAGTAGCGTTCACTCGCACGGGCAAAC
>CAYNGF010000438.1:0-1023 GCA_964396515.1 uncultured Paludibacter sp. | reverse complement strand
TAGACCATGCTTTTGCTAACCTTTCAGCCTCAGGAATATCCCACGTAAAAGCAACCGACACCATCACCTTATCGGCAACCGCAAATAAATCCGGATAGCCAATATAAGCAAGTGGATCATCGGGAGTTGCTGCCGTTCTACGTGGAAATGCGCGGATAATTTTCATATATCTCCTGTATCACCATGCGATAGTACGAATGGATTAGTCGGGGGTTATACGCCGCATAATCCGTAGCACTCATTCTCCCATAATGATAATTGACCGTGTTCCTCAGCCGTGCGCATGTCTACTTCTGCCAGCGGCTTCATGTCTGGGTGTACGTATAGCTCGCCGCCACTATCGGTTAGGCGCATTGACCTGATGTACTGGTCAACCTCTACTGCTTTCTGCCAGTCGGCGTCATTGTCCTTCACCTGCCGCCATTCGTGGCGCGATTGAAACGGGCAGAACACACACGCTGATTTAGTAGGCACTTCTAGCCCGTGTGCTAATAACCAGGTCACACAAGCGGCGCGTGTCATGCGCTTGTCAATCAGCGGGTAGGAATTGACAATGTACTTGACATCCGATTCACGCATCCGCTGCACTTCGTCCAGACTGATACCCATAAGCAGCTCAACGGTTGCGCTTTCTCTATGTGCCTGTAACCATTGGCGCATTGGTTTACGTTTCCAATCATCCGTGCATTGACGTTTTAGCATACCTGCACCTTTATCCGACTGCGTGAATGCGGGCAGCATCACGCCGCCAAACCGGTTGACCGGTTCGGCGTATTCAGGCACAACCGTAATGACGTTCACGCCGCGCTCTTGCAGCCAGGGCGTCCACTTTGCAGCAAACGCATAGGTTGACTGCCTCTCGTGCGTGGTATCAGAATGTACGGCGATAACGGGTTCAATCTCACCTATTGCAGCCATAGCCGCGATTGTGAAGGATTGGATACCCCAGCCGAGTGATAAAACGCGCATCACGTCACCCTCACCGTCACGCGCCCGAACTCGCGGAGGATATGATAATCTGGC
>CAYNGF010000437.1:0-1027 GCA_964396515.1 uncultured Paludibacter sp. | reverse complement strand
TAGGCTGCCCTTTAAGCATCTCACTCACTTTGTCAACAGAATAATTCTTCACATCGATTCCATCAATTTCAAGTATCAGGTCGCCTGCACGCACATCGTTTTTTTGAGCAGGCATTCCTTCGTAAGGCTCTGATATACAAACATACTCGCCTTTCTTAATGATCAATGAACCAATACCGCCATATTCGCCGGTAGTCATAAATTTTAGGTCTGAAGTTTCCTCCTCCGGCATATAAACTGTGTAAGGATCGAGCTCGGCAAGCATATTATCAACGGCAGTTTTCAATAATTTATCATAATTGAGTGTATCCACATAAAACAAATCGAGTTCGCGCAAAACAGAATTGAAAACTGTCATACTCTTGCTTATGCGAAATGATTTATTGTTGTTGGCTGTAAAACCTGAAACAGAAAAATAAAATGCAATAATTAACAGAAAAAGGATACGTTTGAAATATGAATACATTTACAATTGAATTTAGATTAGTAATAGTGAATAAGATGAAAGCAGGTTTTTGTTTTAATGTTTAAGAAAAAACAGCCACAAAATTAAAAAAAAACTTTATAGGCTTATTATGGTAATAAGGTAATTTTGAAAAATAAAAAAAATAACTCAACAACTGAAGTTTTCAATAATTCATGAATGTGCAGGAAAAAATAAAAAATGGATTATCATGATAATTCATTTAGATGTTTCAAATTTTGCCAAACAATTTTCAGTTGAATAATCTGACAGCCCTGAATAGAATTTATTTAATGTCTCCTTAATTAAAACATTTTCTCTGTCTGCTATTGAAAAAAGAGTGAGCGATGATTGCAATTTCTTACTTTCGGTATGACCGAAAATTTCAACCGGATTATTGACATTAATTTCATTAAGTATTTTCAGACACTCATAATATCGCTTTCCCAGAACATTATGAGAGAGATAAGCACGCGCTTCTTCGATACCTGAAATTCCGTAAAAATCTGACATTTGACTTTTCCCCAGCCCCTTTAATTGCGGAAAAATATACCACATCCAGTG
>CAYNGF010000436.1:0-1038 GCA_964396515.1 uncultured Paludibacter sp. | reverse complement strand
ATGATATTGTAAAAGACCGCAAGGGAAATCTATGGATAGGTTCAGTGGGAGATGGAGTATATAAACTCGACTTTAACAGGTTGAATGTTAAAAACTACAATCTGCCCGAAATTATCAGTAACCTTAACATACCCCCTTATGTTACACATCTTACAGAAAACGAAAAGGGCGAGATTTTTATAAGCATTAACCGGATTGGCATATTTCGATTTTATCCCGAAACCGGTAGTACCGTGCGAATATCAATACCTGAAGTTACACGTCAGTCGAGTGTGAGCACATTGTTACATATTAAATCTTCAAACAAACTACTATTTACTCTGGAAGGAGAAGACCAGGTACATATATGTGCTTACAACAATAATGGGTTACTCACCAAAGAAAAATCTTTTGTAATCGATGAAAGTTATAGGCATGAAAATACTATACACACTCTTATTGAAGACTCTCGTGGAAATATATGGATTGGTACCAATAATGGAATATACTTAAAACCCCGCAACGGAATATCTAAACTTTTTAGCAAAAAATATTTAAATGTCAATTCTTTTACTGAGGATAAATATGGTAATATATGGTTTGGAACGGCGAAGGATGGTGTTTTTTTTCTGACTCCTAAAATCGCAAATCGCCGAAACGCTTTTATTGTTTCTGCAGTTCCGTTAAAAATCGGAAATTTTCGAAGTGTCAATGTGCTAAATATATGTTCAACAACAGATGGAACGACTTATATCGGTACCCGCGAAGGATGTCTGTTCAGGTACGAAAGAGAACTAAAAAAAGCAATTGATATTAGTGGAATATATGGTATTACTGAAGAGGGAATTATGGATATTGTAAGTGACAGCAAGGGTTATTTATGGATTTCTACAATAAAAAAAATTATAAGATTTAACCCTCAAACGCATACAGCAACCTATTTTACCAAAAACGATGGATTGTTGATTGATTCGTATTACAGAGATGCAGGCTTGCTAACAAGCAAAGGTATCATGATGTTTGGGGGTAATAAAGGTATCTGCGCTTTTAATACCCTTG
>CAYNGF010000435.1:0-1049 GCA_964396515.1 uncultured Paludibacter sp. | reverse complement strand
TGTATAATTTTTTGTAATAAAGGCTGTTGAGCGAGAACCATAGTGGGATGGAAACTATATAATTGGGTATAATTGGCTATCACTGCTATTGGGTTGAGCGAGAACCATAGTGGGATGGAAACTTAGTACCTGAAGCAAATTCCGCAACAAACGTATCTGGTTGAGCGAGAACCATAGTGGGATGGAAACATGATAGGGGGGTAATTTCACGCAGTATCAATGGTAGTTGAGCGAGAACCATAGTGGGATGGAAACATGTTTTAACCACTAAAGATAGATAATCCTTATCAAGTTGAGCGAGAACCATAGTGGGATGGAAACAGGCTTAAAATGACACCGGAAGAACTAACGGCCGGTTGAGCGAGAACCATAGTGGGATGGAAACTGAGAGGTTAGATGCCGGAGGCCTCGAAGAGATAGTTGAGCGAGAACCATAGTGGGATGGAAACATGTATATAAAAAGCGATCGGTCGCTTTGCCTACGAGTTGAGCGAGAACCATAGTGGGATGGAAACGATAAGCTTTTGAGCGTTTCCGATGGAGTTTACAAAGGTTGAGCGAGAACCATAGTGGGATGGAAACTGGTTTCTAACAAGTAATTACCATCTACAACAACAAGTTGAGCGAGAACCATAGTGGGATGGAAACTTTTTACTTTTCGAATAATATATTTCGCTTTCGTCATCGTTGAGCGAGAACCATAGTGGGATGGAAACACGCGGTCCTCATCGTCTTTCGAGAGGACGATTACGGGTTGAGCGAGAACCATAGTGGGATGGAAACCCGACAGCGGCCTTAAAACGGTCCGTGGCAATCTTGGTTGAGCGAGAACCATAGTGGGATGGAAACTTTCTGCCACGTCTCCGTAATAGCATTCTCTCCAGTTGAGCGAGAACCATAGTCTCAACTTATGCACTTTGACTTAACCTAAAGAAGGAAATAGAACAGGGTCATTGAAAAAGGCATGAAATCATCGTATATTCGTGGTGATCAGACCATACGAAAGGATGATTTCATGCCCACAACGAATATATCACAGATTATCTCGA
>CAYNGF010000434.1:0-1054 GCA_964396515.1 uncultured Paludibacter sp. | reverse complement strand
GTATCGCCGCCATACAACACCGGAATCAGCCCTGATTCTGTAGAACGTATTCCGGCAACGGGAACAACAGGCACAGACAAAACAGGCTCTGAGAGCGGCAGCAAGATTGATCCGAATAATCTCCCGTATGGCGCGACACTGATCAAAACATATGTTCAAGGACAAGGGTGGAACGAAGGTGTGAAACTCCCGTTCAAGGAAGGCGGTTATACGAGGGATGATATTGTCAAAGCTGGAAACAATGAAGTTGCCGTATATGACGAAAATAGCCCAAGTTATCAGCGTGGCAGGCCGCAATACGAAGGATATTATCTTGCTCCGAACGGACAGTACTATCCTGTCAATCAGCCGAAAGCTGAATACGCGATTCAGCAGGCGAAGAACGCAGGTTATTACCCGCTGACATACGCTCAGGCAGACAATAAATATTTCATGAAGCAATTCTATGAAGGCTATAACAAGGACGTTGAAGATTTTATTCGGAACTTCGGGCCCGAAAACTTATGGCGATACGATCCGAACTGGCGCAATGCCGGTTTGAAATATTCAAATCCGACGACAAGCAATAACTACGGATACACATGGAATACAGGAAATGCAGGCGGTGCAGGAAGCGCGGGCGGTGCATATTCCGACGATCCGCGCAATCGCGGCTGGTTCTACAATCCGGCGGTCAACTGGACAGCATAACAGCATAAGGGGCAACAATGGGCGTAAGACGACTAACATACGAAGAGCGGCAGGAAGCAGTCCGACAAAATGACATTATTCGCAACGGCGGTGAGCAGCAGGACGCATATGTCGAGTACAACGCGACACAGCAGCAACAGCAGAACACAGATTACCTGATGAACGCCGCTGTTAATCCGGCACAGCAGCAACAGCTTGAACCATACTGGACACCGCAGCAGATCAATCGGCAATATGTTGCCGACATGGCAAATCCGAATCCGGCTCCTGATGAAATCCGTCCGGGGAATGTTTCCCGTGACGCGATTTATGCGGCGAATGAGTACTATAAGATCAAGTACAACAATGCGCCGGTAACAGAGTG
>CAYNGF010000433.1:0-1055 GCA_964396515.1 uncultured Paludibacter sp. | reverse complement strand
TTTGTCCTCAAGGGCCTGAGCGACGCCATCCGCATCAAGCAGCTTCTTCAGGACACCCCCTGCCGGAGGGCCGTCATCATCGGCGCCGGCTTCATCGGCTTGGAGATGTCTGAGGCCTTCCGCGAGGCGGGCATCGAAACGACCATGGTCCACCGCGGCACCCTGCCGGCGGCCCGCTGGGATCCCGAGCTGTCACGTCCGATCCTGGAGGAAATGGAGCGCCATGGCGTGGCCTTCCTGCCGAACACACGCGTCACGTCCATCGAACCCGGATCGGACTGCCGAAACCGCCTCAACACAAGCGCCGGCCCCCTGGAAGCGGACATCATCCTCCTTGCCCTGGGGGTCCGACCGGACGTCGACCTGGCCCGGGAGTCAGGCATCACCCTCGGACCGTCGGGGGCCATCGCCGTCAACTTCGCCCAGCGCACCTGTGCGGAAAACGTCTACGCCGCGGGGGACTGCTGCGAGTCCTACCACCGGGTGAGCGGCCGCTGGGTCAACATTCCCCTCGGCGACATCGCCAACAAGCAGGGCCGCGTGGCCGGCAGCAACATCGGCGGAGACCCCATGACCTTTCCCGGCATCGTGGGAGCCCAGTCCTTCAAGATCTTCGGCCTGGAGGCAGCCGCCGCGGGATTGAGCGAGCGGGAGGCGACCGCCGCGGGCTTCCATCCCGTCAGCACCATCCTCTGGGGAAACAGTGCGGCCCGATCCATGCCCACGGCAAGGAGAGTGGGCCTGAAGCTCACAGCGGACCGGGGGACGGGAAAGCTCCTGGGAGTCCAGGCGGTCGGCGAGGCGGGAGCGGTGAGCCGTGTCAACACCCTGTCGGCGGCTCTCTGGGCAGGGATGTCCCTGGAGGACGTGGCGTACCTCGACCTGGCCTACGCTCCGCCCTTCGGCGGCGCCTGGGACCCGATCCACATCGCCGCCCAGGGGCTGCTCCGAAAGCTTTGACCAATCCGTAAAAGCGCCCGGTCCGCCGCTTCCGGCGGAACGGACTTTCCGACAAGGAGCAAACGATGGAACGATACGGCATGATTGTGGTGTAC
>CAYNGF010000432.1:0-1058 GCA_964396515.1 uncultured Paludibacter sp. | reverse complement strand
TATCTCCCCCCCCACCGTCACGTCGTACCGATCCTCCACTTCCTCGTACCCAACAACAACCCCTTCCGCCGTCACACCACCAACAGTACCTCCCATCACTCCCTTGTACTTCCCTCTCCCCCCTTCCACCTTCCCGCTGATCTCCTCCCCCTTGTGCCCTAGCCTCAGATTCCCCGCTACCCCCACTCCCTCATACCACAGATCCCCCTCATACCCTACCTCCAGCCCCTTATACACCCCCTCAGCCTTCACTCCCCGCAGCCCCTTCTCATCCCCTTTCCCCTTAACCGCCAGCTCAAGCCCCCCTACGGCAATCCCCACTACTTCCTGCCCTTCCTGCCCTCGTACCTTCACCTCCCCCTCGTACCAAAGCCCCCCTTGCCCATAGCTCCCCCTCACCTCTCCTTCGTATTCCAAACCCGCCAGCTCCTCGAATACACCTCCCCCCATATCCACCACCCCCGACGGCCTCAACCCTCTTAGCTTCACCTCCCCTCTAAATTCCTTGCTCCCATACCCATACCCTAACTCCAGCTCGTAACCCATACCTGCCGCCAGAGCCCGGACTTCTTCCGCCCCAACTCTAAACCTTAACCGCTGCGGCGCCACCGACCAGCCCTCTCCCCACCCTCGAACCTCTCCCCCTATCTCCCATCCGGCCAAAACCCCCAGATCCCCCTTCATCAACCGCCCTAGACTATCGGCTCCCAAAATACCCTTAGCGCTCACCCCCCCGCTTACTCCAACCCCCTTAAGCCCCAACGCGCTAAGCTCATACCGGTCCACCCCAAGGTCTATACCTACACTCCCCCCTTCCTGCCTGACCGTAACCGCGTACTCGCTTTCCCCTTCCCCTAAGTACCCTTCACCGGTAAAACGTCCCTTGAGTTCAAAACCCGGCAGACTCGCCAGCCCAGACTCCCCATCCACCACTCCCGGCTCTCCTGCCCTACCCGCCGCGACAAACCCCTTCCGCTCAGACCCAAGCCGCCCCTGAAGCGCCCCGGTCAGTCCGTATCCCTGCCCATTCACCAACAGTCGCTCTACCCGCAATTCCC
>CAYNGF010000431.1:0-1073 GCA_964396515.1 uncultured Paludibacter sp. | reverse complement strand
TTTACCGTTATCAAAATAATAAGTTTTCAGTTTTTTGATATAGTTTTCTGTCAATGAATTAATAATAAAGTCGAGAAATTTAAACTCTACATTTCTTCCTAAAATTCTGCAACTTAACAGAAAAATATCAAGTTCGGCAATATTGTCAGTTATTTTAATTATGGCTGCACCGGTAATTCCTTCGTTGCCGAACTTATCACTATACGACAAACTAAACAGATTAAATTCTTTTGAGTTTATCATTTCATTAAGTTCAGACTCTGTGTACTTTTTTGCATTCAGATTAAACTGATTTGTTTTTTGCGTAAGATGTGATATTCTACTAATTGCTTTATTATCAACATTTTTAATGTCAAGTTTGATATCAAGTTGTTGAAGAAATTCATCGTATGAATATAATTTACTTACATTAGCTCTTTCAGAATTGCGTTTGTATTGTTCTGTTTTATCTAAATCTTCGGATGTAATTTTGTTTTTTGAAAAATGCGGGTAAACAACATCGTTAATAAACCAGTAATTTAACTCAGTTATATCCTCCGGAAAATCTGGAACTGTAACTTCAGGCAGCATTTTTTTGACCAAATCGCGTTCAAAAACATTATCATCAATAAATACTATCGAATCAATACCAATATTTAATTCAATAGCTATTTCTCGAAGATTATCCGTTTTATTATTCCAGTTTATTTTTCTTGAAACAAAACTATCCCAACTTAATAGCATATTTTCATTTTGTTCAAAAGCTTCTTTGACATCAGCTTCGTTGTTTTTAGAAACAATAGCAAGTAAAATGCCAGTTTCAGAAAGCTTTTTAATATTTCGCTGAAAATCAGTATAAATTTTACCAACACCTTCTTCTGATAATTGGATATTATTCCAACCTTCTTCACCTAAAATTCCTCCCCAAAGGGTATTATCAAGATCAAGCGCAAGCACTTTTTTGGTTCTTCCTTGTAAGCAATTTAACACGTTTTTAAGTTCCTGCGAAATACATCTAAATCCCGCATTAGTATATTTAATCCGACCAAGATACCAAAATTTGTGACTGAAAAATTGCCGATAACCATGCAATG
>CAYNGF010000430.1:0-1074 GCA_964396515.1 uncultured Paludibacter sp. | reverse complement strand
GATTGCGTCCGGACGCGATAAAGAGGGGTTGTTGGTGTTTGTGGAGCCGGACGAGGAGTATCGGATTGTGGAGGCGGAATGAATATCCCGAACTATGACGCACTGCTGAAGCAGAAGATTTGGATCGATGATGACGGCAGTTCGGTACCGATCTGGGATATCCCAAACCGCCGCGTGTTCGCGATTGAAAAACAGCTGAAGAAGGCTGTTGAATCCGGTGCAAGCGAGCATGTCCGGAAGTGGTATGTGGTGTTCGCGGAGGAAGCGGAGCTGAGAAGGAGCATGATGAAATGAGCACAATAGACGCGATATCAAAACCGGTGGTTCTTGATCTGGAGCTGTGGCAGATTAGGTTGTTGGAGAAACTGGCGGACGAAAATGGGCGCACGATTGAGGATATTGTCAACCGAATTATACGGGAATGGATCGAGAGCAGACGAACGCCGGCAGTTACCGCTGCCGCTGGAGACGGTATGAGCCGGCAAAATCGATTGACGGTGTAAAAAAGGATTAGCTATGAACACAAAATATGAGTTGACGAGTAATACCATTGAATATGATGGGAGAACGTTATATCAAATTCGCGCACTAAGGGACTTTAACGAAGTGAAAGCCGGATACCGCCGAATGGTGAAACAGTGGCATCCTGATGTTTGCCGTGAGCCTGATGCGGTCAATGTTTTTCACCAAATCCAACACGCATGGGAAATTTTATCGAACGCTAAGAAGCGCGCGCGCTATGATGCCGGATTGGCGTTAGAGGCGACGTTAGAAGAAAGCCAACGAACGAAAAAATCTGTATCGGATGATGGCTATCGCGCGCCACTGCGGTCTGGGCTTCTGCTTGCCAGTTATACCGAGCGAGTTGGCGCGAAAACGATAAACAAAATTCACGATTGGGCAGACATCACGAATGATATCGGGCAGACGCTTGTTTCCTCTTGGGTCATGGGCGAAGACGCGCCGCGGTTGGAGTGGGTATGAAGGTAGAGAATTCCGATATTTGGAAATTAGCGGTCAGTAAATTGACATTTGATGAAATCCTTGAGTGTTTTGGTGACGCTATTGAGAAAC
>CAYNGF010000429.1:0-1078 GCA_964396515.1 uncultured Paludibacter sp. | reverse complement strand
ATAACCAAGCGATTCAAGCATCACGTCACCCTCACCTTCACGCGCCCGAACTCGCGGGCGGCGTATTCTGCTATCATGTTCTGAAAAGATTTTGTTGGCGTGCGTTCAGGCAACGAAACGGCTACCATTTTCTTGCGCAGCATAAACGCCATTCCAATATCAAACAACGCGCCCTGTGATTGTCCATCCCATATTACGTGAACCTCATCTGCTTCTTCTATTGCACGGCGGTTATCCTCGCATATCCTCAGTCCTGTGTCATCGTTCTGGTCTGTGTCGCGGGGCGGATAATGCACAACGTGTCCTGATTTCTCTAATTGCTCAACGTAGTGCAGGTATTCTGACTGGTCGTGTCCACGAACAGGACATACAAGGAATATTCTCATTACCGCCTCCCGTAAATAATAGATGGTCGCGCCCATATTCTTTGAAACTTACGCCATTCGTGATTGACCTGCCCCTCTTGATTGCGAAACAGCATAGCAAACGGCATGATCCCAAGTTTAAATATTTGGGTCAATCGCTTCTCGGCTTTCTCAAAAGTGTCGTTTGGATAACCTATCAGACAATAAGCGCCTACTCTATGGGACGGCAAGATACCCGCATCGTGCAGCAGTTTTGACGCATTTACAAGCGGATCGTAATCGTTAGGCGTATCGTATGCAAAGTACATCATATCCGCCTTGCTTTTAGCCAGTAATTCACAATGCCAATCTTGTAAAAGTGCAGCCTCTAATCCTCCGGTAAAGCGCGGTTTATGTGTTTGTCGTGCAAGCATTTCAAACACGCCTTTTATGTGGTTATCAGAACACGCCAAGAGATTGTCATCAACAATATTCCAACCGTCTTTTATTTCAAGTTCTCGCAATGTGTAGCCTTCCCGTTTGGGAACATTACAGAACCAGCATCGGTTATGACAACCTCTTGACGTTATGACATATCCTCTTTTCAAGAACAATCCAGGTTCAAATTCGCCACCAGGATTATTGTAAGCGGGTCCGCCTATCTCTACCGGCGCAACATTAGACCATGCTTTTGCTAACCTTTCAGCCTCAGGAATATCCCACGTAAAAGCAAC
>CAYNGF010000428.1:0-1089 GCA_964396515.1 uncultured Paludibacter sp. | reverse complement strand
GCGTATTCTTGCCGTCTGAAAGGCTGACGTGATGGGTATAGTTGTCGATTCCTGGTAGTACTGAAACGCGATCAGATAGCCGCATAAGTGAAGTCCTTTACCAGAAGGTGAAGTTTATTTGAATTCCGGTCGCGTAATATCTGCTCGTACATCTTGCCTTCGTTGTACAGGTCACCTGCAATACTGTTGTCACGCTTTCGCACTGCCAGTTGGGACCGGTACAGATTCAGGTATGCAATAGAACGCGCGTATTCCTGATTGATCACGTCGTCAACAGGCCCATCCGGAACAACCGCGCGTCCGTGATTCTTCACATAGTGAAGTCGTATTGGCTGCGCTGTGTCAGAAGGAATAAAGTCGTAGAATTCAAGAGATTTTCCATTGATCCGCCAGTAATGGCAAATGGTATATGCATTCCCCTGCCAGTATTCCACCCGCCGGATATCCGATACACCGGATGGCAGATCATAAGCCTGTTGTTTATCGACAACATAAAGGCTGGTGTCTATGTCCATAACGGGATAGATCGCCAATACCTGATTCACGGCGTCAGCGAAATGCTGCATGCTAAACGGTTTAGCAGGTGCGATATATATCTTTTCTGGCGCATAGTCCGGCGGGTTATGAATCACGATTATTCTCCCTGTCTGACGCTCAATCGTCGTCATATGACACTTGCCGTCCGCGTCGTAGTACCACAAGGTCGCGCCGCCATAAGTGCCGGTCTGTCCTTCCAGCATATTGCAGGTGATTGTCCCTGTTGCCGGAACATATGACGTGACCGGATATTCTTCCAGCCCAATCGAAAAGCTGGCGATATCAAGCGTCAGATCGGCGAGATTCATGATTTACTCCGCTTGTTTCGGATAAAACTCAATCGTTCCGAGAACGATCCCGCGCCGGATTCCTACAAACTGATCCGGATTATCCGTTGCGAATGTCATCTCGAATAATTCATTCATGTGCGGATATTTTTGCACTGGTTCTTCGATCGGAGCTGGTTCTTCGACTTCTGCTTTTCTGGATTTTGTTGCCATAATTTGCCTCGTGTTTCTTATAAAGGTTTCCCCTGACGGGGAAGGAGTAAAA
>CAYNGF010000427.1:0-1100 GCA_964396515.1 uncultured Paludibacter sp. | reverse complement strand
TCCTGTGCCCAAGACAGGCGCGCTTCCATCTGCGCTACTCCCCGTTCACGAATCCAAATATATCAGATTTTGGTCTTATCGTCAATAGTACAGAATCGTGATATCACTTCGTGTTTTACGGAGAGCAGCATATTAACCATCACTCCCAATAGGCATGTCAAAGATCTAGGCTGATATTTAGACGTTTATTGTATAAAGCGGTTCATGGCCATCACCATGCGTGGGGACGATTGATGACGTTGTAGTAAAATAAGTATCGAGGTGGTTTATTTTGGAGGCAATATACGCCAGCGAACTTGTAAAGAAATTTGGAGAGCTACGGGCACTGGACGGCCTCTCGATAGAGATAGAAAAGGGGGACCTTTTCTATCTTCTCGGCCCGAACGGAGCAGGCAAATCGACTTTCATAAGGATCGTATCGGGATTGATGAAACCCACTTCAGGCCTTGTAAGAGTCGCAGGTATGGATTTGACAGCTTCACTTTCAAAGGTGCGTCAAAAGGTCTCTCTTGTAAGCGAAAAGGTGATACTCTACGACAACCTCTCGCCCGTGGAGAATCTGCTCTTCTTCGCATCTATGAGCGGAATAGGGAGGAAGGCGGCTCTGAGAAAGATCCTTGAGCTTCTGGAAAGGGTTGATATGATCGACTGGAAAGACAAACCGGTGAGAGTCTTCTCAACAGGTATGCGCCAGAGGATCAATTTTGTGAGGGCTCTGATAAACGAACCTGAGATAATTTTTATGGATGAGCCGACTCTCGGCCTCGATCCACGTACTACAATCACCATAAGGGAGATGGTTGGGGAAATCAACCGCTCGGGAACGACCGTCGTTCTTACCACCCATATGATGAGAGAGGCCGAGGGGATGGCCAAGCACATAGGTATAATGCACAAGGGAAGGTTGCTCGCCTCGGGTGATCTCGAAAGTCTGAGAAGGATTATCGGGGGCGATTTAGTGCGTTTCAAGCTCTCCGGAGAGAGTGTCGGCGATCTCACCGATATCGAAGGCTATATAAGTGACAGAAAGCTCGACGGGTACCGATTGCTGGAGGTAAAACCTTCGACCAGTATAGAAAAGGTCGTCTTTTCTCTGTCTA
>CAYNGF010000426.1:0-1113 GCA_964396515.1 uncultured Paludibacter sp. | reverse complement strand
CCCGCCCATGGCCATCTTGACGAGGTCCTGGACGAAGGCGTTCTCCTTCCCCCAGGCCATGGCCAGCCCGAAGACGAGGACCAGGAGGACCATGAGGATGACGTCGGACGACTGGAACTCCTTCTCGGCCCACTCCTTGAGGGTTCCCACGATCTAACCCCCTTTCGCCGCTAGGGATGCCATGGCGGCCCACAGCGTCACGGCTGTGCTCAGGACCCCCACTACGACGGAGACCATGATGGGAACCGCCCATCGCCTGAACGACCTCTCCGCCCGTCTTTCGGCCTCGATGGTCAAGATGGCGTCTGCCAGGCGCCGGACCTCGCTTGCCAGGTCCTTGGTGTTCTTGTCGTACTCCTTCTGCTCCTCCTCCAAGGCCCCAAGCCTCCCTTCTATTCGAGCGAACTGGAGGGAGTGGGCCAGGATGAGTTCTGGAGTGTGTTCGAGACCACGTGCGTCTACGCTCTGGACGTCCACTATCCACCCCCCCTTTCGATGGCCATCCTGGCGCATTGCGCCATGGAGACCTCCAGGGCGGGAACCCTGGCTGTCAGGAGGGGGGCCGCCTTTGCGAGGGAACCTTCCAGCATGACCCGCCAGTCCGGGCCCAGAAGGCGCTTGCCGAAGCTGACGACGTGGTTGGATAGGCTCTTGAAGTACGCCGGGCCTGTAGCCCAGCAGTACTTCGACCGGTTCACCCCGCAGAGGCCTCCCAGGAAAAGCCAGACGTTGTCGGGGCTCGGGTTGTAGTACAGCCCCATGATCCTGGAATAGTCCTGGAAGAAGTGTTCGATGGAGTCGTAGACCCTGAACCCCCTGGGGGTTCCCCGATCCCACTTCCCGCCGATGAACTCGTCGGTCTTCAGATCGACGCACTTGCCGTTGGAAATGCCGATCTTCCTTTGGACCCAGGTCTTCGTGCACTTGATACCGGCGTAGTTGTTGAACTCCGCCGAAAGCCTGGAACCGAAGGGAACGAACGCCTTCTTGCCGTTGACGAGACGCCTACTGGAGGCCTCGTGGTAGGTCTGCGCCAGGGAGCCGAGAGCGTTGACGGATTTCCCGTTCCACATCTTCCCTTCGGCGTTCAGGCGCTTGATGGTGCCGAACATC
>CAYNGF010000425.1:0-1114 GCA_964396515.1 uncultured Paludibacter sp. | reverse complement strand
ACGATGCAAGAGTCGGTTCCGTGGGGAACGTCTGGGGATGAGAAGAGTTTGGTTGGTGCGTCTGGGCGCATCGGAGTGATCTGGATATTATTAACTTTAATTGCAAGCATTTAGAGTGGTCTCCTTGTTAAGTTGATAGATATTAGACTGTCGCAGTCCACGTAAAATTCATAAAATTAGGTTTTGCACCTGCAATGGGCTTAGATATAGCGTATACGAAGCCAGTTGAGAGGAGCGATGACGAACCCAGAGAGTAGTTTGCACTTACATCTGCGGAAGAGCCTTCTTCAGACACTACTCCGAGTGTCTGAGTTATCGTGGGAGTCCCCGCCATTTCTACTGGGAAATTGACTCTTGCACCTAATTGATAATACGTTCCATTATCCAACCCGAGAGCACGAATTTCTTCGTGGCCGCTCTGATAATACCTCTTGCAGCGCAGCAGGTCTTCAGAAAGAGGGACTTCTGCTACCTGTGGGGGGTTTGCGATATGTCCTGTGTAAAGGGCAAAATCACTTAAAGTGAAGTGAAAATCCCCATCGGCAAGAAGAGTCACGAATATCTCAGACCCAGTGAAAACGTCAATATTTGCGGCGGAGTAAATGCAGGTAACTGCTTGATGAATAGCATTATAATTATTCATAGAAAGTGTCGCCAGTTTCGGAGGATACGCATTAGTATTAACATTTGCATCTCTGGCTGGACTTACATATACGGAGAGGGGTATAGAAGGGACATACTCTAAATTTACCCCTGCTGGAAATCTGGCTCGAACCGTAGCAGTGAGTTTAAGATTAGTGATATCATATGAAGGATAGCCCGGCGATAGACGGGGGATGGAGTTTGAACGAATACTAAACTGTTGACCTTTTTTACCATACCCCGTAAACTGTATGCCTCCCCGCATAGAGGCTGCGCCAGAGAACACGCTAGACGTATTCATACAATTTAAAGAATCCACTCCAAGTAGGTTAATTTGCCAGCAATCTGCTACGAAATCCCCTTGTTTACAACTGCCCAGTGACCAACTCTGGAATAAACCGCGCTGATTGATTCGGAAACTACCATTTGTTGCCAAGTTCTGTGGATAAAGAATATCCGTAAAACCTTTTAC
>CAYNGF010000424.1:0-1117 GCA_964396515.1 uncultured Paludibacter sp. | reverse complement strand
TGGCGGCTTTCGTCGCAATACAGGTGCAACGTGGGCCGGGCGATGAGTTGTTCCTCGGTCATGCCGCGTTTGGCGGCGAGGTTGCGGCGCTGGGCGGCAGCCAACTTTGGGTAACGTCGCGCATACCAGTCTTCCACCTCTCGGATGTCCGCCTCGTTCAACCCGTAGGCTTCATACACCAGCCGATCTATTTCCAACTGCTCGTTGCTGGCGTAGTCGTAGGCCAAGTTCGATTTCTGTTTGGAAATAATCATCGTTGTCAATTGACCAATTTCCGGGGAGAGAGTCACTGGCACAGGGATATCCATAAGGGTCTGCTCCCCGGCCTCGACCGTGTGGCTTCGATAATTCTTCACAAGGAACTTGAAGGCTTTGCTACAAAGCAATCCAAGTAAGGCTTCAACCTGCGTGACTTGATTCGTCGGAAAAGCCGTTGAGCCCTTGTCGGCGAATGCGGCTGCCACGCCGATACGAAAAGTTGGCGCGTAGTCACCTGTTCGGGAGTATGTGACTCCCCGCTGAAAGTAGGTTTTAACGTTTCGAGCAAATGGCGGTGTCGAGGATGGACGAATCTTTAGTCCTCTCAGCAAGCAGCGAACGCAGTGCTCGCTCCAATCAATGAAATAGTCGGTTGGAACGTAATAATTTGGAATCCACCCCTCGGATGTGTCAGCCTCGCCGCCTTTGTCATAAGGCAAGATGTATCGCCCGCCGAAATATCGAGGTGATTTTTTGTCATCCTTGGAGATTCCGTTCATTATGACGGCGAGCCTAAGTTCAGCATCGCTGCGAATGCGGTCGAGATCGGATTCGCTCAGAAGATACCTCTCGAACTGACGGATGTTCCGGTAGCTGCCTCTGGCCTCTGGCTTCTGGAAAAGGTAGGCGTCGTTGTCGCCAGTTTGCAGTCCGGCTTTTACCGACGCGATTTGTTCCAGCTTCGTCAATTCAACACTGCGCTCGTTCAACTGTATGGTTCGCACAAAAACGCGACTCTCGCCCAAATCTCGGTAAAGCCCAGGCGCGGTGATATCGTTCATGAGCCCAAACAGCTTTGGCGAAGCAACGAAAAACGGGAGGTTCGAGTTCGTCCGTATGAGGTACTGGCGGTAGTGGT
>CAYNGF010000423.1:0-1118 GCA_964396515.1 uncultured Paludibacter sp. | reverse complement strand
GCCCAGCCCTGTTATCCTGCTTAAGGTCTCCGAAGCCTGCCCTTTCGCAAATCTCGTCAAACGACGGCACTTTCGCATTAATCGTTGATGTACGTGTGTTTCTTGATCTCATAATGTTTCCCCTTTACTGTTTAAAATTTTTACTTTCCCTTGTTCTAAATAATACCTGCCCATCGAGGTATCCACCTCTCCGCTATTTTTCGCCATGTTCGGCTTTTGTTTCTTATAATATGCTCTCATACTGTAAACGCTTTTTTAATTTTATTCCTTATCTGCCCTATGTTCTTCATGTCGCCCTTGCTTATTACCATTGGATTTTGCATCGTCCCCAGATAATCTTTTTCAACATAGAACAAGATATGGTTGATTATCCTTAATTGCTCTATTGTCAGCTCAATCTTTTTCATATTCCAGCTCCTTTCCTGTTAAATCATAAATAGTGTTCATTAAAACGTGCAGGTGCTTGATCGGCGATGATACTGGGTATCTCATGCCTTCATCCTCTGGAAACGGGCTGTCGGTATATTCGATATACAGTATATGATTTTCACGATTGTACCAATAGATGGTGTCAAGAAAACCCATCACGAAAAACGAACCTCTTCGCGTGAGACCGCATTTCAATAACACCTCTTCCGTTAGTGGTATGGGGTCTAACTCGTCGGGTAGATGAATGTAATTTTCCGTTCCTCCAGACCAATGTGTCTCTACCAGCGTCCTGCTGATAGCTGTCACCACGTGTGTAGTTTGTTCGTACATCACGTAGTTGCCTAAACGCAGTTCTTTAATATTAATCATATCTTTTAGTGTTTATATTATGCCTGTTTTACTGTCATGATTTAATCTGTTTCTTTTACCCACGCTTCATTATCAACTATAATTATCTCTCCCTCCCATCCACAATCCGTGCATCTTACCGGGTCATCATCGAAGAAAAAATCCTCCTCCGCTTCCGTAAATGCCTCCAATTCACCACGACATTCAGGGCATTCAAACCAGCTTATCGGTTTCCATTTTTTATCGTTCATGATCAATATTCATTTTAAACATTCGTAAATTCCAAGTTAGCGGTCATTGACCTTCCCACCTATTAAGGAAGTCATAAACCTGCTCCATCG
>CAYNGF010000422.1:0-1122 GCA_964396515.1 uncultured Paludibacter sp. | reverse complement strand
TTAATAGGTTCATTGTAGGTGGTTGCCGACAAAGCAGGCATGTACAAACATTCCCTGATACGTGCATTCCCTTTTTTGGAGATACGTGTTTTGCCTTTAAAAAGCCCCGATTGACGCTCAGCTATATCCAATCCGGCATAACTAACCACCTGACGGATATTGTTGAACTGTGTGAATCCGTTTGTTTCACATAAAACCGTAACTATTGTAAGCAAACGCAAACCTTTAATGGCTTCTATGTTTTTAACCCGCTGGTTAAACTCCTTATCCTGTTCAGTTATTTGAATAATTTCTGTTTCAATGATTTGAATATTCTTTTCAAGAAATTCAATTTGTTGTTCCTTTAGCTTTAATACCACATCAAGCGTGCTGTGGGCGTGTCTCAATCCATGTAACTGACATTTGGAACGTACTAAATCTTTTTTCAACGACAGCCGTTCCCTGCATAAATCACGTAAATCCTTCATCTGCGGCATCATGGGCTTCCACCATTCCAGAGGTCGCTCCAGTCCGTACTGAGCAATCATTTGAGCATCTGCTTTGTCTGTTTTGGTTTTCATATTCAGACTTTTAGCAAAATGCTTCATCTTGTTGGCCAAAACTACTGATACTTTCTGATTATTTGAATACAGAAAATGAGTCAGATCTTCGTGATAAACCCCTGTTGTTTCCATTACAAAGATCGGATTCGACACTTTACTCAAAGCCCAGGAGAGTAATTTCTCAAAACCCGGATAATCATTCTGAAAGCTACGTGTAGCCTTGATTACAGATCGTTCGTCATTTAATTGCTTGATACATACTTCAAAGCTATCTTTTGAAATATCTATTCCCACACACGATTTTAATTCTTTCATACACAAAAAATGTTTATTTTGTGGTCAGAATTATTCCTTTATACCGCCTAGCCTCGTAATTAATATACTGAATACAAACACGTTTGTTTGTTTCTTAGATACTTATTCAGGCTCGAAAAAGGAAAAACAAAGGGCGCAAAATCTATGTCACGATATACTTTTACGTTATCAGGCGTGTGTTGCTATTCCCTTTGCTAATTCTTCCCTGTTTGATTGCAAATATCTCAATTTTTTCTCAATTTGAAATATTATGCAAACATACGAG
>CAYNGF010000421.1:0-1127 GCA_964396515.1 uncultured Paludibacter sp. | reverse complement strand
TGTAACTATACAATTGATGTGAAACATGAAGCCTGAATAAAAAGGCAACCAACTCTTTATAATGTAGTTATCCCAAACAAACGTTATGAGAGGAGATTGCCCATGTCTATTTTATCACATCGACGAAGATACATTCCTCATGAGGTAATTACCCGTGAGAAAACTGTCAGTCTGGCAAATGCCGGGGAAGAACTTCAAATTATCATTAGAAGGTACAAGATCAGCCGTTCCAGCTTATGGAGATGGCGAAAACGATACGATGGATCACGCGATTCACTCATTGACCGATCGCATAGACCGAAGGCAAGACATCCGAATGCGCATTCAGATGATGAATTGAAATGGATTAATGATTTACGAAGACGCAACCCACATAATTCGTATCTTGAGTTATGGATCAAACTGAAAAGAAACAAGGGTTACACGCGCCATCCGATCAGCCTCTATCGAATCCTTGTTAAAGACTTCGGGTATCGCAAAAAACCACTTGTAAAATATAAACCGCAACCTTACGATACACCCGTATCCATCGGGGAAAAATGGCAAATGGACACTAAATATGTTCCTAAAGTTTGTAAATCCAGCAAGCTCCCATCTGACAAACGTTTCTACCAGTACACACTCATCGATGAAGCCGATCGCCGACGCTTCCTATACTGGTATGATGATATCTCCGCGAACAACACAATCGACTTCCTGATGCAAGCCTTCTCATTCTATGGATATCTTCCTAAAATCATCCAGACCGACAATGGCTTTGAGTACACCAATTCCTCGAGAAAGACGAGAAAGAAGGAACATCCCGTAGACACGCTATGCAAGAAGCTAGGCATCATCCATCAGCTCATCCGTCCGAGAACCCCGCGTCACAATGGTAAGGTCGAAAGAAGTCATCGCAATGACAATCAACGCTTCTATCAATATCTCAAGTTCTACGATCTCAATGATCTTCGCATCCAAGGAGGTCGATATCTAAAACGCAGCAACGACACACCGATGTCGGTCTTATATTACAAAACACCGAACGAAGTCGAAACTGAACAAATGTCGTCATTATAAAGAGTAACCCCAAGACTCGCTCGTCTTGGGGTCACCACTCAATGTTTCACATCATTGACAACTCTACA
>CAYNGF010000420.1:0-1142 GCA_964396515.1 uncultured Paludibacter sp. | reverse complement strand
TTAATGTCCTAAATTGATTCTACAAAATAGTCCAGTTAATTAGGGGGCTAAGACAAAATCGAACTAAAAATGCCAATCCAAATTAGCTCAAAATTATATGGGCTTTTACAGTTAGATTAAGTATATTTACCCATATTAATGTGGTTATTCTTTAAAAAATAGTTACTTTTGACAATTAAATAAACGAACACCACGTAGCTTAAAGCAATAACCGATAGGTCATAGCTATAGATATTGAATTGATTGGATGAAAAAACACTACATTCATCTTCAGCCTTTAGGGAAATCCATCAGCGTCAATCATCAAACCCCACTTATTGATGTTTTACATGAATTTGGTGTTGAATTTCCATGTGGAGGTAAAGGAACCTGCGGTAAATGTAAAGTCAAACTTTTAGAGGGAGAAATTGAGGTTACAGATATCCATCAGCAAAAATTAGAATTCCTTGGGCTTGACAGTAATTGGAGGCTTGCCTGTTACAGTAATTGTACCACCGATATTACGCTCGAAATAGACCAGTATAATCATCTGATTCTTGCCGATGAAAGTGAATTTGAATTCACTCCAAAAAGCGGATACGGAGTTGCTGTGGATTTAGGTACTACTACATTGGTTGCTCAACTTATTGATTTATCCACGGCAAAAGTTATGGCAGTAGAAACTATGCTTAATCCGCAGGCAAAATTTGGCGCTGATCTAATTTCGCGCATTCAAGCCTGCATTGATGGAAATGAAGTGGAAATGTCCAGGCTTATCAGGAATAGTATCGGCACTATGACTGAACTATTACTCAGCAAACACAAGGCACCTTTACAAAGTATGGTTATTGTTGGAAATACAGTGATGCATCATATTTTTTGCGGCTACGACCTTTTTTCGTTGTCGCAATATCCTTTTTCAACCCCTCATCTTTCTGCCAAAATTTTTACACCTAAGGAACTTGACTGGCATTTTCAGGTTAATGGTGATATAACTTTTTTCCCTTCAATTGGTAGTTTTGTGGGCAGTGATATTTTGGCCGGAATTGCAGCTACAGGAATTTATAAAAGCGAAAGCTTTTGTGCTTTAATTGATTTGGGAACAAATGGTGAAATAGTGGTTGGTAATAAAAATAAGCTGATATGTGCTTCCACAGCTGCAG
>CAYNGF010000419.1:0-1145 GCA_964396515.1 uncultured Paludibacter sp. | reverse complement strand
CTGCACTGTCTTATACAACCATAGCTTCATATTTGTCCTGAACCTAACACAAGAGCATTGTGTTAATTTAGTTGGTTCTCTCCTTTTCCTTACCCACAAAGGCTTTCACTTCGATTCTCTCCGGCGGTGATCCCAAAGCCCGATTTTGTATTTAACTCAAAGTTCTGTATAATGGATTTATGTTAGTTTTATGAATCTATACCGGAGGTCCCGAAGTGCCGTCGATTTACCTGGAGAAGGTAGTACCCGAGAGTAATATGAGACGGTTTTACTTTATAAGCGACGAACATCAGACAACCTTTGTCGGATATCCGGTAACGATAATCTTTGGCAGGATCTCCGAGCGAGCGACGTTTGTGACTAAAGTCTTCCCCACAGAGGACAGGGCGCGCAGGTATTTCAACAGGCAGATGCGTATAAGGCAGAGACACAGGTATGCGGTGGTGAAACCACCCTACCTGAGGGAGAAGAAGAACGAGAAACCTATACAGCTGGGTTTTCCTATGTATTAAACGTGCTGTATTGAAAGTTTTGCCATCGGACATAGATAGGTTCAGTAGAAGAACGTGCGTCAGAGAGCATTTTAAGGGGTGTAGTTATGAAGGAAGTCCAGCCTATTAGGGATACTAAGAAGATCGATGCGATGAAAGCGATTATGAGGGGTGAATCTAACTACCGGGACCTTCTTCTCTTCACTCTGGGTATAAACACGGGCCTGAGGATATCTGATATTCTCGCCCTGAAGTGGAGCAGTTTTCTCAACGGAGGCAAACTGTTGAAGGTCGAGAGTAAGTTGAACGTAGTGGAGATTAAGACGAAAAAGGTGAAGACGTTTATGCTAAACAGGTCGGTGGTGGAAGCGTTGAAGCTGTATTACGATTCCCTCGATAGTGTGTCTCCCGATGATCCTGTCTTCTCCTCCCGCAAGAGCGATAACGGTTCCCCGAAAGCTCTGTCCCGTGTTGGGGCGTGGATGTTACTGAACAGATACGCCCATATGGTCGGACTGAACGACGGGATCGGCACACATACGCTCCGTAAAACATTCGGCTATCACCTGTACAAGAGAGGCGTAAGCCTGGAACATATACAGAAGATGCTGAACCATTCTTCGCCGGCCATCACTTTACGGTATATTGGTATCA
>CAYNGF010000418.1:0-1153 GCA_964396515.1 uncultured Paludibacter sp. | reverse complement strand
CCAATACTTCTTGTACAGCCTGATGGTACTCAGGCTCGTTGGGAAACCTGCGCTTTAGGTTTTCCAATACCTCTGATGCTTTCATAAAATCTTAAATGTTTAGTAGTTTTATTGTTTCGGGTGTAAAATTAAAATATTTATTGCATATTAACAAACATATTGATAGTTATGTGGGTGATTATTTTACAAAAGATAATCAATTATTTGTTTGAGTAACCGGTGATTGCTGATGTTTTTTAGATTTCAAAGTTGCTAATTGGATTATATATATCAAATATCTATAAGATAAACAGTTAAATTTAAAAACAAATAATCTGATTTTCATTTTTTTTGTTTTTATTTTTGAGTAAAAAATGATTGAATATGTAAACTGTATTGTTAATACGTCATTTACTCTTTTGAAATGATTTTTCTTATGATTTTATACATTTTTTTAAAAAATATTACTACATTTACCGCGCTTAAAATCAATATTTATTCACATTATTCACATTTTTAAAGTTTGATAGATTTTTTACATAAATTCAAAAAACAAATACCATGAAAAAAAAATTACCCGCACTAATATGGAATTTTAAGTATAAGGCTTTTTTAAATTCAGCTCTTTTTCTGAATTTCATACTTGTATTTCTTTTCTTAGCTCTAATTCCTAGTCAAATAGCAGAAGCTCAAGAAGTTGCAGTTATTTCAAAAGAAAAAATCATTTCCACAACCGAAGGTGGATATTTTCATCCGGTTTTCAGCCCGAAATCTGATTATCTGTTATGTACAGATATGAATTATAAGGGGATTAAACAAATTAATCTTGCCGATGGAAAAATATCAAAACTTACTGAAGCTCCTGGTGCAGGATATAAAGTTACAATTAGCGCCGATGGTACTTCAGTACTGTATCGCGAAGTTCAATTAATTAATAACCGTAAATTTACCGCACTCAAACAAATGACGCTATCTAATGGCGCGTTAAGTGAATTAATTTCGCCCACTAGGGAAACTTTTACTCCTGCATTTTCAGGGAATCAACCGTTTTTTGTAAAGGGAACTAAACTGAATCGAAAAACGGTATCGCTTGCAGGTTTAAAACCTGTAATTCAAATTGAAGACCGCAAAATGGTAATTTACAGTGGAAACAATCGCAGGATTTTTACCCCAA
>CAYNGF010000417.1:0-1160 GCA_964396515.1 uncultured Paludibacter sp. | reverse complement strand
CGTTATTTTCTTCATTTTTTGGTCGTTTACAAAATCAGAAACAAAGAAAAAATATATATATCAGGCTGCTTGCTTCAATGGGTGTACATACTGCTTTTCATACATTTGTCTATCCCTTACCACTGCAAATATCCTGTGTATCAATTTATTCTTTACATTGTTCAGCACCAACCAATTGTTCTTTCCCTCCCTTAGTTTGCGCTGATAATACTCCTTTAATTCGGGATCAAAACGCACTGCATTTTGGGCTGCCAACGTTAGTTTGGTCTTTAAATGTCGGTTAGCCATTTTGCTGACTCGTGTTTTACCTCGTACACTGGTGCCGGAACTATGTTCAAAAGGTACCACGCCACAGTAACAACCAAACTTACGCGGATTTTCAAACTTAGTAAAGTTGTCAGTAGCTACTAATATTAAAGCTGCATTGACTAAGCCAATCCCAACTACCGAACTCACCAGTTTATAGTTGGTTTTTAGTGAAATATCTTGCTTTAGAAGTGCTTCTATTCGCTTCTCACAATCACGGACACTGGCATTTAATGATTTTATATACTCAATGCTATCCCGGTAAATATAATTGCACGAGGCATTGTCTTTTACACGCTTCATTTCCTTAGCCGAAGTGGTTAGCACCTTGCGCGTTTCCACCAACCGTTCACGATACGAAAGCAATTCTCTGATTTCGTCTAATGCTTTTGAAACCGGCTGAAAAAGAACGACTTTATCCTGATAACGATAAGCATGTTCAGCTATTTTGCAGGCATCTACACGATCTGTTTTGTTGCGTTTTAGGCCTTGCGTCAGTTTCAATTCCAATCCCGAAACCAACCACATGTCGTAGCCTGATTCATGCAAAAATAGCGATAATTTTCCAGAATAATAGCCAGTATGCTCTCCACAAAACAATATTCCTGACTTGTTACAAGAAGTTTTTTCTTTCACCCATTTTAGAAACAGGTTAAACCCATTTTCTTCATTTTCAAAAACTTCTGTTGAAACAATCGCTTTTGATTCAACACTGTAAATAGCTACATCAAACTTTAATTTCGAAAAATCAATTCCAATAAAAACCTTTTTCATACTTTTGTACTTCCTTTAGGCTTGGAATTAACCGATAGCTGTTATGCACTAACACTTTTATTGGTCTTCGCACGTACCAG
>CAYNGF010000416.1:0-1182 GCA_964396515.1 uncultured Paludibacter sp. | reverse complement strand
TTTCTGGAGGCATCCAATGGCAAAGAAGACGCGAAGGCAGTACCCCGAGGAATACAAGAGACAGGCTATCGAAATGGTGCAGGCCGGATCAAGGAGCGTGCCCCAGGTCGCAGCAGATTTGGGAATCTCCGAGAATTTGCTCTACAACTGGATTCGTCGCCTGAATGCGGATCCCGGCGAGGACGTGAAGGCGATGCGGCAGCGTATTGCCCAGCTTGAACGGGAAAACGCCGACCTGAGGATGGACAAAGAAATCCTAAAAAAATCCATGGCCATTTTCGCCCAAAGGACCTCAAAGCCAGGTATTCGGTGATGAAGAAATTGTCATCAGAGTATCCTGTAAAGAAAATGGCCGAACATTTCGAGGTCAGCAGAAGCGGCTACTACGCCTGGCTTTCCCGGAGGCCTTCCGGCAGAACGGCCTCGGATTTTCTGCTTTTGGCGGACATGCGAAAAGCCCGGCGCAAGCATCGCGACTACGGCAGCCCGCGAATGACACGGGAACTCGGGAAAGTGCATGGCCGGCTTGGGCATAACAGGGTCGCCAGATTGATGCGGGAAAACGGCCTTCTCGTGCGGCCCAAGCGGAAATTCGTGCTGACAACCGATTCAAAGCATGGCCTGGCGGTTGCCGAAAATCTGCTGAACAGGCAATTTGCAGTAGCTGCGCCAGGCAAGGTCTGGGTCAGCGACATAACCTACATCAGGGTAGCTCATGGGTGGATGTATTTATGCGTTTTCATCGACCTCTTCAGTCGCAGGGTCGTTGGCTGGGCAGTCGAGAATCACATGCAGGCAGCTTTGGTCACGAAGGCCTGGAAAAATGCGCTTCATTATCGCCGGATTTTCACGGATCTCATCGTTCATTCCGATCGGGGTATCCAGTATTGTTGCAAGGAAACACGGGACGCCTTTGCGGAAAGCAGGAATGTCACGCAGAGTATGAGCCGGAAGGGCAACTGCTGGGACAATGCCTGTGCTGAATCTTTCTTCAGCACGCTCAAGCGGGAACTTGAGATCGACAAGACAATCTTGACTGAATCGGAGCTTCGGCGTACGCTTTTCCAGTACCTGGAAGGCTATTACAACACCCGCCGAATGCATTCACATCTCGGCTATCAGACTCCGTCGGAGTTTGAAAGATGTTTTGCTTCCTCAAGTGTCCACGAAAACGGGTAAAGG
>CAYNGF010000415.1:0-1190 GCA_964396515.1 uncultured Paludibacter sp. | reverse complement strand
CGGGAGTTTACCTTATGGATATAAATTCAGGTTCGCAGAATGTGAAAATAAAAATTCTAATTAAGGACTAAAATCTGTGTGAATAATCATTTTTAAATTTTAGAAGTTAGAGAAGTTACAAAATTAAAATTATGAATGTTATGAAAACAGATAATATAAGCATAGAATCAGAAAAGAAAATTTATTTTTCACCTGTGATTGAATCTATCAAACTCGATAATGAAATATCGTTGATTTTAAATTCATTTGGAAGTTTACCCGGAGACCCAAGTGGTCCGGGTTGTGAAATTGAAAGCAATCAGTTCCAGGATAATCCTTGGGAATAAATTAAAATTGAAATAATATTATTAAAAAACCTGTCAAACAAAAGTCATGACAGGTTTTTTTTTATTCAACTTTCGCAAGTAGCTGGATATTCCAATAATTCAGCGATTTCCTCTTTAACACTTATTTTGCTTGTTGCATTTTGTGTAAGCTTTGTGTTTTGGAAAATGTGTTATTACATTAAGCAACACTTTCTCTTTGTTTTGGAATCAATATAATAGTCGAAATTAATTGTCATTAATTCAACTTTCGCATGTATTTAATTACTTGAATTACAGATTATTGCTAAATACTGTATATTGAATATCAGATGGTTATACAAATGTATGCTTTCCAAATTTTCAATGTTTTACCTCACCCCCAGCCCCACTTCTTCCCGCGAGCGGGACAAGTATCCGAGGGGAACGGTACACCGCTAGTAGAAAATTCATTGCACATATTTATGTATTTCAAATTCAATTACTTATACTTTCGAAAGTTAAATCATTAATAATTTAATATTACTTTTTGAACAATATGATAAACATTTTTCTTCAAAATGGTGTTAAAGATTAAAATATGTTGCATTATAGCCTTTATATTTACATTATGTGAAAAGAAGAAATATTTTTTTTATTGAGTGTTTTCACCTAATATTAAGAGTAAAAAGTTTATAATGTTTTAAAGTAAATATATTTCATTAGCTTAAGGTATTATCTTTTACATCACTTAATACCTACTATAACACTAAAAATAAGATAGAAATGATTACCAAAGAAAAAATATTTTTTATGAATATATTTTTATGTAATGATGTACCTTATAATCTAGACCTGACTTCGACACTGGGACACCCAAAATTAGTAAAACTGGCTCAGAATAGCCTA
>CAYNGF010000414.1:0-1190 GCA_964396515.1 uncultured Paludibacter sp. | reverse complement strand
ACATAATTAAAAATAAATATCGACAAAGCTTAATGTTTGTCGGTCAATAGTGATAGGTAATAAAAAATTTATCCGTTCAAATCAAATCCATAAAATTTAAGAAATAAAACTTGTAAAGTTTGGCCGACTTATATTGGTCTCTCTTAAATCTTTTTAATATTTTTCAATAACCTAACTTTTCACCTTTTTCTATTGCCGGAATTCCTTTTGTCATTCATTCAGGCGCCGGCATACTTTTAACCCACTTTGCAGCAAATCAAAATAAAACGATTGCGATACAATGATTTACTACTCTCGGAGTTCAGATTTGAGCACTACAGATTTTTCTTTATGAAGGGTGCATATTTCTATTTTAGAGCATCATATAATGTTTGTATTTTTTGATTTGGTTCAGAGCAACGTCGTATCAGTATCACATCATCTTTATCGTTTTAGGCTAATGAGGTAACCGCTTTTTGCGTATTCATTATTCGGACTATTTCACTTCAGCCACTGTGTATGTTCTCTTTTTTTAGTTGATGTCTGATGGTGTTTACTACCCAATAATCCTAAGTTCAAATGCGCCATGGTACTTTCCGATGCCGGATACACCGCTCTGCTTATAATATGCGTCAGCGCTAATCGAATGTCAGCATCATCCCAGCCCTGTTGCTCTAAAAACGAAGCAATGCGCAGTTACCCAGCTGCTTGATAAGAAAGCCATTCTGTACCAATTTCCCGAACATCTTTATTGCGAATGCTATTTATATCAATTCTTTGATAATCTTTTCCATGCTTGTATGCTTTCGCTTTGGCTTCATCGCTTGGTATATCAATACGTTTCTCTACTACCATACGGTTATAAAAACGTTCCACATAATCTAACACAACTAAATCATCGCTGTAAGGTAACTCAAACAACAGATTACCAAGATTAGCCACTATGGCTGTAAGTATCTTTTTAATCAAAATCAATTGATCTGTGCTCAACTCATCTAAAAAACCTGCACTCATAATGGTTCGATGACATGCCAGACCATTGTGATTACGGTAACTTTCCAACAAACGATAATAGCCCGACAGCTCTTTCATTTCCGGATTCTTGCGCATGGAGATTCTGAAATACATGCATGCAAAGTAAATATATAATTGGTTGATTTAACTTTCGTAAGTGTAAGTACATGAATTTGAAATATATAAATACGTGCGAT
>CAYNGF010000413.1:0-1202 GCA_964396515.1 uncultured Paludibacter sp. | reverse complement strand
GAATCGCCAATGTTTATGTTTAATCAAAAAGTTGCATTTTCAACTTGAATGTTGCTAATATATTCTACATCCTTTTCTATAGCTACGAATTTGTTACTATGATTATAAACGATAATACCTATTCCTGCTGCTACAATTCCAAGGATGAATAGAAATATATTCTCTCCAGAAATTTCAAATCGCCTTTCTTTAGTTGGTCTCTTATTCTCTGATGGTAATCGAAAATCGTTTTCACTTTTTGATAGCATGTTTGTTGTGCCATCTTGATCAGAAAAGGTTTCAGCTGTTGGTCCCTCTGCAGATGGTCTCATACTTTTCCTAACATTATGAATCGGGACCTCTGAATTAATTGGAAAAGGACCCCTATACTCCTTTTTAAATTGAGCTTTTCGGTTTCCTTGGGATCTCACTTTTCTCATTTTGTCTGTAAATAAGTTTTGGTGTAATTTGTCAAATTGAATTTACAAAAAGTCCCAAAATCCTGAGTCGCATCTTCAATAATGTTCAATTCTGGCTTAAAGTATTTCTGATAGTCAACTGCTAATGAGAAAGGATTTTCACTATCAGGTTTGTCATATGTAATAATCTCATTATCATAATCCTCCGTAACTATTTGACCAATTTTTAAAGGTTTTTTAGATATTACATTAAATCTTAATGATAAGCTATCATTATCCCCTTTATACTTCTTAATTGTTTGAGAAATATCCAATAATAATTGGTCTTTTTCTTCTAGTTCTGCTTTAAACAAAACCCCAAATCTTATAATATTTCTAATATTAAATTTCTTAAATACTTGCTTTGTAATTACACTAATATAATTATCAACAAATTTATCAAATTCCTTATTAAAATCATGTTCAACATAATGTTCAAATATGAAATCACGTGGTGTAATCGTAAATTTATTACGCCCAGTAGGATCATATAGCATTTTTGTATTATGATTCTCTCTCACTTCGGGGAAAATTTTCTCATTAAACTCCGACTTTTCTGAATAAAGAATTTCATCAATTATAGCACCCAGTTTATCTTCAATGCTAAAATTCTTCACTGTTCTTATTCCTAAAGCAAAATAACTAACATTCATCTTAATTATGTTTAAATATTATACTAAACTTGATTGACGGGTTTTATAATAACCGCTAACGGTAAATTGTATGAGTAGTGGCAGATTGCGTGGTAGTTTCCTGTCAAACCGC
>CAYNGF010000412.1:0-1209 GCA_964396515.1 uncultured Paludibacter sp. | reverse complement strand
ACGGCGGGGTGCCGCAGATACCGACCGTAACCATCCACGGCACGACGCTGGTAAATCTGTTAGGAAAGTATGGAAATTTTGAGACTGACACTAATAGCGACGGATTGGCTGATGGGTGGACTCTTGTCAGAGCTGACACAAAAAACACCACCAACACCGGGGTTTTCGGATCAAAATGTCAGTATTATAAATACACTCACTTAATAGACGATTCTGCTGCTAAATCTTGCGACCTATGGGCTGGACTTAATGTTTCAGCAGGAGATGTTATCTGGTGGTCGTCTTACTCAAAAAAAGGTGCAACCCATTCAGCGCCTACAACACAAGCAGTAGTTACTTTCTATAATGGAGATTCTTATATATCTGCCAACTCACTAGATGTTACCAGCACCATAACAACTTCATGGAAAAGATTTGGCGAAAAAATTACTTGTCCGGCAACAACAACAAACATACGGTTGTACCTACCGGACGGAATTACATCGGCAGACTCTACCGAAATTGATGAAATGTATCATGACGGGATAATGGTGGTAAATCTCACCGAAAGAGGCGCACTCGATCCTGTCCGTGCTGCTAAATATGGTGTAGCAAATTGGGCTGATCTTACCGAAGCACAACTTGAAGCCGAGATACCTTACTTCGATTCTGTCATGTCGGTAAACGTTAAGGACGGCACGGCAAGTGAATTGACTGTTGAGAATCGTGGGAAGAACTTAGTACCTGATTTTGGAGACTATTATAATTTTGCTACTCCCGGCGGAGCAGTGATATATGCATTGACAGAATTGGACGGAGAAGAGTGTTTGTGGTGGCAGGCTAGCAACACCGCAAATTCGGCCTATATAAACGGTCTAAAATTCAAGCCAAATACGATATATACTTTTGCTTTTGATATTCGAGTTAATACATCTTCAAGTGGCTTGAATATAGATTATACAGACGGGACATATGATTATGTCATAGTAACTACTTACGATGTATTTGTCAGTAAAACATTTACTTCTGATTCAGGAAAAACAATAAAGGGTGTGCGTGGGAATTGGAACTCTGGACAATACTGTTATTTGAAACTGAGCACATTTCAGATAGAAGAAGGCTCCGCCGCAACAGCCTACGTACCACCACGTACAGACTCCATCACCATTCCAGACAGTGTTGAGCTTCACGGCTACAACGGCGTGTTCAACACGATAGACGACGCTGGAA
>CAYNGF010000411.1:0-1214 GCA_964396515.1 uncultured Paludibacter sp. | reverse complement strand
GAAATATCGCTTGTATTAGCAACAAACCCACCGGCAGGACCTGGTGAAAACAATCAGGAAAACAAGGATTTGAACAGCGAAAGTCCGTGGGAGTAACCCCTCCCTAACCCTCCCCAATGGGAGGGAAAGAGCGTTGATTGAGAGCATACCCCTCCCTAACCCTCCCCAAGGGGAGGGAAAGAGCGTTGATTGAGAGCATCTGTAGAATTAATATTGTAAAGCCGCGTGGAAATTATTTCTGCGCGGTTTTTTTTCGTGTGTCGGGATTTTTGACGTGTTTTTCATCAAAGTAAACGTTTTATTGTCACCATATTGATGATTTTTAGCATGAAGTTTTGATAGCAAAAAAAATCAGATTGTTTCAAAATAATTAAAATTCTTTGCCTGCAACTGCCATTTCCCGATTTTTTTATATTTTTATTGACTAAAATATCAAAAACGCTAAAATGATTTTATATTGTTCGGACAATTATTACCAACTGAATTGAAGTAACAAACCGAGAAATGTACTACTTTTCATCTTTTTGAAGACAATAGTAAACACCATTATCACAAAATATTAATTACAATATATCTGATATTCAGTTTATGAAAAAAATGATTGCAATTATGGTGTCTCTTTGCTTTTTTACCTGCATTGTGCATGCACAGGGTAAAACAAACGAAAAAAAGTATTACTTCCCTTCATTTAATTCAGACTCCGTTAAACCTGCTAAAGAGACAACTAAAAGCACTATTGTAAAAGAAGTAGTTGTAACAGAAACAAAACGAAAATCGAAATTTTCAGAGGAGTTTCTGAAAGATTTCAAGTTCGGGATTAAAACCGGATACGATATGCATCCTTTAACCGCGGGTTTCGGTGAAATAAAAGATCAGCTAAAGACCAACGGCATGCAGTTCGGATTTTTTGCCGTTTTCGGAAAGATTTTATATATTCAGCCTGAATTTTACTACAAAGAATACAGCCCGATAGTAAATAATATTCATGAACCCTATAAAATAAAGGGACTTACACTGCCGGTAATGTTTGGTATCCGTTTTCTCGACGTTGAAATTCTCAGCCTGCGGGTAATGACGGGGCCATCGGTAAGTTACGATTTGAGAGGTCAGACTTATCCTGAAAATCATAAACCTTTCCGCTTTAACTGGCATTTGGGCGCGGGTACCGATATTTTCGATTTTATAACTCTCGATTTGCGGTATTCCATTATCAA
>CAYNGF010000410.1:0-1224 GCA_964396515.1 uncultured Paludibacter sp. | reverse complement strand
CTACCCGATTCCGGTCGCAAATCCAATACTGCCATAATTATTTTTCCTTTCTATTGTAGATAACCCATATAGGTTATCGTGACAAATCCACCGGTAATGTTCGAACCGACTTTATTATTTATTATTAGAAATCCTGACCGGGTATCAGCCACGAGCCACCAGCAGCGGGGAAGGAGGTCGGACCCGAAAAGAGGTGCGATATTGACGGGGTATTCCACCGGGTCGTTGAAAGCCGCACATCACCGTTATTGAGGATGCTAACGACGGCTGATGGGGACGATGCAATGAGTACCTGAACGTTGTTTGCATCATCGAGTATATGGCTGGGCATGAGCGCCTTAGGATACCCCGTGCCAAATATCCACGTATGATCACCACCTGGAAGATTGGTGATCTCCCTGTCAAAGTCGATGATGCAGGTGACCATTCCGGTTGGAAAATCGTAGTAGACCGACATGAATAGATTCCCTGGCGGATTGGTAGCCATATCAGTGAAGGTGTATCGATGGAATAGCATACTGCGGTTCCTCCAAACCCCATGGTGGTACACCTTCTCACGTCGCACGTCATCAACAATACAGTGATCATGCTCGACCGATGTTGCTGGTAGGTCGGAGGCTGTCGCCACATGTTTGAAACCGGACACCGCTGAATACCATTGCCCTCCGTAGCGATACGCGAGGTTATCGGAGTTGAATCGAGCGATGGCGTCACCAGACGGGTTGAGCACATCAAACGAACCACTAGAGTTCACCAACGCCGAATATCCGCTAAAGTTCCCGTTACTAATCTTTCCGACGCGAACGCCATCAGTGGTCATCTTGATGCACGTCTCAAGATTGCCGACACGATTCTGGGCATTGGCGGCGTTACTATTCGCCGTATTAGCAGAGCTCTGGGCATTATTAGCCTTGGTTACAGCAGAATCAGCGGTGCTCTGGGCATTATTAGCCTTGGTTACAGCAGAATCGGCCGTGCTCTGAAGGCCACTGATCGTGACATTCAGACCATCGACTGTCTGCTTCACTTCAGACTTGCTGGCATATGTCGTCGAGGCGTCACTCTTCGACAAATACGTCTGAGACACCGTAGACGTAATGGAGTCCTTCGCCGCTGTGATATCCGACTGTGTAGCGAGCGCCGAACCGTGTTGACCGTTCTTGTACTCTTCGACAACGCCGAGGGAAACCGTACGAGAGGTCTGGTCGACATAGGACTTTGTGG
>CAYNGF010000409.1:0-1224 GCA_964396515.1 uncultured Paludibacter sp. | reverse complement strand
AAAAAAATAGGGCAAACGCCAAAGCATTCACCCTACTGTTGTATATTTGAGTTGCGAAACCAAAAATATTACAACATGGGCAAAGATAGTGAAAAGAATTTAGTCGGTCAGCCGATTTTCAAACAAATAATCAAAATGCTTCCACGTGAACAGTTTGATTTATTAGTAAAGCAATGCGGTAGCGACCGTTATTATAAGACTTTATTTTCGTGGGAACAATTGATAATCATGCTTTTTGGTATATTCTCACGTTGCGATTCCATGGGTGAAGTTTGTGATGGGATGCGTGCTTTATCTGGCAAGTTAAACTATCTTGGAATGGACTGTGCGCCCTCTAAAAGCACTGCTGGCGATGCATTGCGTGATAGGAATGAGGAACTTTTTCGACTGTATTATTTTGCATTGATAACTTATTTTCGTCCACTTTTGTCGGTCAGCCGAAAAGCTAAGGTAAGTTTTGAGGAGTTTTATGCATTTGATTCTACGACTATAACGCTGTTTTCTCAGGTAATGAAAGGAGTTGGTCGTAATCCCAAGGGCGATGGTAAGAAAAAAGGAGGGTTGAAAGTACACATGCTGACCGATGTACATGCAGATACGGCAGTATTTGCGAAAATAAGCGAAGCAAAAATGCACGATAAGAAATTTTTGGCGTATTTGAATCCTGGTAAAGGCAGTATGTTGGTATTTGATAAAGCGTACAACTACTACACCCAATTTGCAGATTGGACGCAAGAGGGGGTAAATTTTGTTTGTCGGCTAAAAGACAATGCCAAAGCACAATTGCAGGATGTTATATTTGAAAAGACACTTGGGAAAGGCGATTCCGGGGTTTATAAGGTAGAACATATACATCTGGATTACAAAAAGGATAAGCAAGAAAAAACGGTTTGCTTGCGATTGGTGTATTATAAAGATGAAAAAGGCAGGAAATTCAAGTTTATAACCAACAATTGGGAAATAACAGCAGAAGAAGTTGCTTTGATTTACAAATACCGCTGGACAATAGAAACAACGTTCAAAAAGCTGAAACAGAATTTTCAGTTGCATTTTTTCTATTCCGAAACGGAAAACGGCATAAAAACGCAGGTTTGGTGTACGCTTATAGCACATTTGTTATTGACTGTAATACGTGCAATATCAAAAAGCAAAAAAGCATTTTCAACTGTGGCAGCGTTGATCAGAATACACCTGATAAGCCATTTAGACATAAAATGGGTGGTT
>CAYNGF010000408.1:0-1227 GCA_964396515.1 uncultured Paludibacter sp. | reverse complement strand
ACAAATAAAAACCATTGAAACGGGAGATTAAGTGGTTTTTGCGCGGACTCTCGTTGGCAGCAAGCCGAAAAAAAATAAAAAAAGAAAGGAGGTAACGAGATAGTAAAATGAAAAGTACAAACCAATGCAAACTGGGAATTCTGATAATGACATTCACAGAGTTGTTGATGGCACCACTAAAACTTTTCTATATCACGAGGGTTGGGTTCCTGCAGGTATACTTTTAGATTTAATGGATTCTAAATCAGACTATATTAGAGGTAGCTATCCAGACTACTTTTACGATGATGCGGAGGGATTCTCAAATCAAGATTTCTTTAATGCACTGGACAAAGATGTTCGGTCTCCACAACAGTTTAGAGATCGACTAATGAAGAACACATCTGATCGTGACAAAACAGACGTGACAAAACTTTTTGAAGCATATTATTATAATTAAGTACAACATGAAAAATATAGCATTTCTTACTACTTGCATTTTCATTTTAATTAGTTGTGATCCGATTTACAACACATCTTTTGAAATTGAAAATAAAACAAATGATACAATATCATTGATTTTTTATAGTAATGACAGTATAGCATTAGAGAAGAAAATAGCCCCAAGTAATAGTCATTTATTATTTCAAGATAAAGGTATGTCTGGCAGTCCAACAAGGATTTCGCTAGACTCTAATGATTCGATCTTTGTATCTAAGAAAGAAAAAATAATTAAATTTTATAGAGACAGCAATTCAATGAATGATATATATGTTCCATCGAATTGGAGTGAAGTTAGGTTGAAGAAATACAATTATGAATATACATATAGTTTTTCTGAAAATGATTTTAAATAATCTTTCGAAAATATAGAGTATTTAGATACAACACTAAGCACGTTTGCATGTCCAAGAATTGGCTTTCAAACGTGCTTTATTACTATGATTGAATAAATTACATATTTTATCATTATCTTGGGTAGCTGACGAGAAAAGACAAGAAACAAAACAAGCTCATTGCGTTGACAAACAGAAAATTAATTCGACAAAAATAAATGACGACTGTATAACGACTGAACGGCCAGCTGCCAACACACGCCTATGCACACCTGCTGGCTGACGTGCATTTAGCAGGTTTTGCGCCCGCATTCACTTTGTCGCTGTGCGACAGCGAATGCTCCCGCAACCCGCCCGTGCCCATAGCCTCGGTCGTCAGACTGCGCAAAAACATCAGCGGATGTTTTTCAGA
>CAYNGF010000407.1:0-1234 GCA_964396515.1 uncultured Paludibacter sp. | reverse complement strand
AAACGTCAGGAATTTGGTCGTTGTATCAGATCACGTCCTGGCACGATACCGGAAGTAGGCAGAAATGGATCCAGAATTCCTTTCACTTCTCGCAGCAATTGCAGTTATTTATCTTTTTGCAATAATACTTGGTGTTCAATCTGCCATAGATGAACAAGATAGCCGCGATCATCAATACATCTCGTCTTTCTTATTTGGAGTGATCGCTGGTATTTTGGCCATTATTGTTTTTCTCAGGGGGTTGGAGTACTTCTCATGACCATTGTTGATCAGAGTTCATGGGCTGACGCGATGAGGTTGTGGCTGGACAGGCAAAACAGCCAGAACACGGCTTTGAGCTACCGCTCGTCCACTCTCTGCGATCCAACTCGCTTTGAAGCCATACTCCGAATTCGTCCATAGTTATCAAAATCATAACAAACTCCTTCCAAACTCTGTTAGTAATCTCTTGACAATATGTTATAATCGCTTATAATACTAACTGAAGTTAGCATTTTACTAACTCCAAGTAAAAGAAAGGTTAGGTTTTATGAGCAAAGTCAGGTTCACAACGATATTGACAGAAGAAGAAAGCGAACGGCTGAAGGTGCTGACGTACGCAAAGCGATTCGGCGACAACCGATCCGCACTGATCCGCCACCTGATCGAAAAGGCGTGGCAAGAACATGAGGCTGGCAATGATCCCCGATAGAGCCGATCAACGAGACATGCAAGACAGCCGACACGATCCGGTATGTCCTTACTGCAAAAGCGACTGGGTTGTGCAAAACGTCGAGATCGGTGAGCGTGGACTGTCACCGGTCGAGCGGGCTTACACGTGTTTGTATTGCCGTCGGTCGTTCAAGATCGACCCTATGGCAGATGACGAAACAATCCCATTTTAGAAAAGCATAGAAAAGGAGACAGGAAATGACACCAGAAACTGCAGACTTTTTACTTGGCGTGATGATCACATGTATTTTGGGAATCATCACGGTCGGATCGGCGTGGATCGCTGAAACAATTATGAAAGCGAGGAAGAGATGATCTACCGCGCGCCTTGCAGAAATTATCACGGTTATTGCCTTGTCAGGATCGTTGGCGAAACGAAAGACGCACGGGGTGGCGACATGGTGATCGTCGAAGCCTTACATGGCAATCCCTGGGACGACGCCTCACACGGTGGCTGGGTGCCAACCAACAGACGGCGCTTTTACCCCGAACATCTCACGCTTAACGAAACAACCCCTGCGGA
>CAYNGF010000406.1:0-1236 GCA_964396515.1 uncultured Paludibacter sp. | reverse complement strand
GATTGCGGTCTGCTCATCTTCCGTCAGGTCAATGGTGTACCTCTCTTCGTTATCCATGGAATCGCTGTTGACCACAACGAATTCAATGCAGCTGTTCATGTGATTTTCTGCGTATCCGTTGATCCCCACATAGAAATCGTACCAACCGTCGTTATCACAAGTCTCGTCAGTGTATTCGTCCATGGGGTGCATCGGCGCAAAGCCCAGATCCTTCCGGATACGGTCCGCGATCTGGCTAAGGCCGTTTGTCGCCACGAGCTGGAACTCCACAGTCGGAAACCGGCAAGGGTAATCAACATAGCACTGGTCAGCGCCGTACATAATCTCTGCGCCGAAGTCAATAAAGACCTCGTTTTTCACAATGCATTCCGTCAGCGTCATTTCGTGGTCTCCTTCTGCTCCCTCTCCAGCAGACCGATATAGCGGTTGATGTACCATATCGCCTTCTTCAAGTCGGTGATCGTCTCGTCAGGATTCTTCTTCCCGGCGCGGCTCAGATATTTCACAGCGTTCCCGAGGTGATACGGGAAATGCTTGCTTTCGATATAGTCAATGGTTTCAATGCCATCGGTATAGTGACTGGGGTGATTCACCGGATCGTCGATGACGGCGTCCAGTTTCTCTTCCAGACTCATCTTCTGGGTCACGATTCTTCCTCCTCTTCCTGCTTTCGCATGCGGTAGTACTTCGTGCGGCACCTTCCGGAGCAGAACCGCTTCTTCCGGCCGCGTTGTTTCCTGTCCAGCGTCTCTCCGCAAATGATGCATCGATCGTTCTGCTCATACCAGATGGGAAGATTCAACTTTACAAACTCTCCCACTCCGGCAAGACCGTGAGTCTTGCAGTACAACTGCACCTGATTCCGATTGAGCCGCAGCTCTTTGGCAATCCGTTTGTATCCCCAGCCCTGCAGCCGGAGGGCGCGGATCAGCTCCTTCTGTTCTTGTTTCACACGCGCCTCCCTCCGGTCGGCAAGACCGTCTTTATACCCCTTTTCCCTGAAAAACCGCTCATTCCGTCACAGTTTCACGCTGTTTCCCATGCGATTTTGTGACGAAATGCGGCCAGGCTGTCAGGCATCCACAAAAACCGCCAACTGCCCATAAACACAGGGGAAATCAGCGGTTTTCGTGTCTTGCAGCCCGGCTGGTTTTACAGGCAAATCATCCCGGTCAGGGGTAGGCCCCTTGCAATTTCGCGGTTTTTCACGCGAGAGGGGGCGGCGGTCTCCGTGGG
>CAYNGF010000405.1:0-1237 GCA_964396515.1 uncultured Paludibacter sp. | reverse complement strand
ATGTTTTCAGATGCTTTTCGGATACTTTCGCGTACTTGCGGATTGAGTAATTCAAACTGACGGATTAATTCTTTAACTTTATTTCGAGAAGTATTTTTTTCAAATGGACAATTTTTTATTTGGGGTTTGAATTCCATAATTCGCTGCAATTCCATAACTTCCTTTTCAGAAATATAACTCAAGGGTCTAATAATGGTCATGTCAAATTTATCCATCGAAAGTTTTGGTGGCATACCGGCAAATGCACCCTGAAAAATCAAATTCATAAGTATAGTTTCAATAGTATCGTCGAGATGATGGCCGAGCGCAATTTTATTACAATGCAATTCTTTCGCAACTGAGAATAAAGCCTTCCTGCGATACCACGAACATAGAAAACATTCCGGCTTTTTATTCTCTGGTTTATTCTCATAGCTGATCGTTCGGATTAAAAATGGAATTCCATTTTGTTCCGAGAATTTTTTAAGATACTCAACATCAGATGAGTAACCAATATTTTCAACTAAAATATGAACTGCTGTTGCCTTAAAACGCGGAACATGTATCTTCATCCTTTCACCAAGAAATTGCACCAACGCAAGTGAATCCTTTCCACCTGATAATCCAATCAGAATATGATCATCATTTTCAATTAAACGATAGTCATTCAAAGCTTTTTTAAATTTTGCCCTGATTGTTGAAAGTGTTTTTTTATCTGTGTTCTCAGTTAAAATCATTATTTAATTGAAAAATGCCTGCAAAATTACAAAAAGAACCTGAAATGATAACTTGTTGAACTTAATTATGCCTGATAATCATCGAATGTTCATTCTCATTTATCAATAAATCCATTCATAAATGAAAATATCAAAATTTTTTACGAAAAAATATTTGGTATTTTTGAAAAAGTACTTATCTTTGCACCGCAAAACAAAAACATAATGCGAAAATAGCTCAGTTGGTAGAGCATAACCTTGCCCCAAAGGATAGACATTAACACTAACCTTGGCAAGAAAAAAAACCAAAATTTACATATGCGAAAATAGCTCAGTTGGTAGAGCATAACCTTGCCCCAAAGGATAGACATTAACACTAACCTTGGCAAGAAAAAAAACCAAAATTTACATATGCGAAAATAGCTCAGTTGGTAGAGCATAACCTTGCCCCAAAGGATAGACATTAACACTAACCTTGGCAAGAAAAAAAACAAAAACATAATGCGAAAATAGCTCAGTTGGTAGAGCATAACCTTGCCCCA
>CAYNGF010000404.1:0-1243 GCA_964396515.1 uncultured Paludibacter sp. | reverse complement strand
ATTTCACGGCGAGTGAAACGAATATACTTTCTCGTTAATTGGACTCCTCTTAAAACTAGAAAAGTGATGAATGCCAAGTTAATGATTAACACAATAACTTCCGCGATCCAATCAAGCAATTTAAATTTATTACTCGAATTAATTAGATATTCGAAATATCCAATAATATCATGGAATAATAAATTTGAGAATGCTTCCCATAATCTAGTTAAGAACAACCAAACATTCGAAAAGAAAGTACGTAAGAATTCTATATAATATCTTGAAAATTCAACCATAGATACCCTCTTTCAAGAAGAAACTAAATTTAATTAGTTTATTCTTGTTTCTCGTTCTTTTTTGCTTCTAATTCAGCTAATACCTGAGCTCTAATCTTTTCTTTTTCAGCTTCAAGCTCTAATTTAGCTTTCGCTAATTCTTCCTCATGTTCCTTCGCTTTTTCACTAGCGACTTTATCTTGTCTAATTTTCATAATGTTAGTAACTAAAACAAAGGCTTCAAATACTAAGAAAACCGCAGTTGGAATGACAACGACTAATAAAAATCCTTGTTCACTTCTAACATACTTCATTGTTTTACCAGCATTTTGCCACTTGCCACTATAGATTGCTAAAACATCCTTTTCCGCAACAGCCTCGTATTTCGTGCTGTCATTGGTTTCACTACCAGGAACATATTTGTAAGCAGGGTTAAGTGCAGCTTTATCACCTTGTGTAATAAATACTTTCTCACCTGAAATATTCTCCTTAATATCCATAACTCTATGGGTATTTAGGATAATTCCCATTCCATCAACATAATATGAAAAGGTAATGATGTCACCAACTTCTATATTTTGCAGTACTTTATCCCTATTGTTGTCTGTTACTTTTTTTACAAAAATTAAATCATCAACCGTGAAAGAATCTTCTTCATTTCCATCCATTGAATCTGTTTCTACTGTTAAGAATCCGTTACCAAAAATACCTGGTATATCTAAATTATCCTTAACACCAAAATTGCTGATTGAGAAAATAACTAAAAAGGCAATAAATAGATAAAAGATAACATTCAAAACAGTTTTAACAATCTTCCAAATCTTTTTCTCGCTAACTTCCTTAGTTTCCACATGAACCTCTTTCTTCATATTTTATTATTTGAAAATATGATATCATTCATATTTTATCACAATTTTTCTCAACTTGCAAATGTTAATATTAGGAACGTTATAAAGTTTATAACGTTCCTAATGTTTTTTTACTTT
>CAYNGF010000403.1:0-1246 GCA_964396515.1 uncultured Paludibacter sp. | reverse complement strand
TTCAATAACCGTGAATCTGTGGCAGAAGAAGACAAAGGACTTTACGATACAATCAAATCACAGGCTGCATATCTTTTTGCAAAGAAACTCATCAATAAAGAAATATCCATAGAACCTACTTTATTGGACTACCGATTTGAGGCTGGCAAGAACAAAAACGTTCAGCTTCGACAAATTCTTATGGATGAACGAAAGGCCATAAGAGCCAATGCGTCGTCTTATGAAAAAGGGTTTTCGCTGATAAAGAAGATTGAAATGAAGAAATTTGTCGGCCATTCACCCGACTTTATAGAGGCTATGTTTATGAGAATGATATTCGATATAAAATCGAAGAAGAGCAAAGGTGTGCCTAAATTGGGTACGAAATTTATTAGTCCGCAACTATATTACAGAAATCCAATTTTACGATGAACGAACAAATCAAATTATTGAAAGGAGATTGCTTGGAGTTGATGAAGGATATACCCGATAAGAGTATAGATGCTATTATTGCAGATTTGCCTTATGGAACAACGCAATGTAAATGGGATAGTATAATACCTTTAGAAAAATTGTGGAATCAATATAGAAGGATTATAAAAGATAACGGTGCTATTGTATTGACGGCTATAGAACCATTTGCAAGTGTTCTAAGAATAAGTGATGTAAACCATTATAGGCATGAATGGATATGGAATAAAGAAAGTGCTGGAAACTTCATTCAAGCCAAAAATCATCCTTTAAGGGTTCATGAAAATGTACTGGTGTTCTCTAAAAGTAAAGTGAATTATTATCCAATAATGACAGATGCAGACCCGAAAAACATAAGACCGTTAGGAGTTAAAAAACAAAAATCCGACTTCATGGGGAAAGTAAGTGAAGGGGAATTTAAGGCATCTAAAGGGTATAACCCTAAAAAACGTTACCCAAAAACGATTGTAACTTATAATGCGAGGGCGGAAGAGTGTAATAACGTCAATAGGGTTCATCCTACTCAAAAACCCGTAGCATTAATGGAATACCTTATCAAAACGTACACAAACGAGGGTGAAGTAGTTTTAGACAACACAATGGGTTCAGGCACAACAGGCGTGGCTTGTGTAAATACTAATAGGAGTTTCATCGGGATGGAATTAGATGATAAATATTTCGAGATTGCCAAAGAGAGAATAGAAAAGGCTGTTGTCGAAAAAGCAAACTTTTTATCGTTTTAATATATGATACAACTAAGGAAGGGTGACTGTTTAGAGTTAATGAAGGATATACC
>CAYNGF010000402.1:0-1273 GCA_964396515.1 uncultured Paludibacter sp. | reverse complement strand
AATAAAAAGATCAATTTACAGAGGCTCTCTGAATGGTGAATTGGCAAGGGGGCTATAAATAGTTCAAGTTGACAACAATGTGTTGATTACGCAGGCTTATGCGAATCAAGGTGGCACTATGAAAAGGAATACGTGTATACTTATCGCTGCGATTCTTGTGATTATTGCAGTCTGTGGGTCTTTTGCGTCTGCAGCAAGGACGCTTCCGCCTACAAATGAGACCACGTCGATTACTACCAGAACATCGGTTGCGGTGATTGGAAACCTCTATTCAAATACCGACATTGTCTATGTCCAGGGCAACAATGACCTGAGCGATAACCCGCCGCTGAATGCATCCTGTGGAGAGGGGCAGTCAACGATCAGCTACCAGGAGGATATCATGGCAATTTCCGGTGAGGCAACGTATGATAAATATACGAACCTTGACACCGGGCCAAAGACTGCCAACAGCGACAATTTCGAATCCACTCAAATCCTGACGTACGATACGGAAGGTGATGGAGACGAAACCGGCAAGATGATCGCCGATGAGAGCATCCTTGTCGAGACTATTGCGTATGGATGCACTGTGGGAGAAACCTGCTGTGACTCAGTCTGGGGTGCCCAAGATGGCGAAGCATTACCGGCAACCAATGGTGTCATTGTTGCAGGGTCTGAAATGGTCGTGAGTGAGGCTGCAGTGACCTCGTCGACTGGTGCAAGAATTACCGCAGATTCAACCAGTACCCCGGTATCGATGGATTACTCCGTTGAAATCGAAGGCGTAAACCAGACCGAGGGAGACCTGACTACTGGTGCCGAAGGTACTGCTACGGTCTACGTAAACGCTAATATCCAGGAGGGAATAGGCAACAGCACAGCGGTTGGAAGCGAGATCACCTATAGTGATGTCACCACGGCAAGCGGCCTCTTTAACCTGGCAAAGGAAGTGAGTTACACTTCCGGTTAAATAAATTTTTTAAAAAAATCATTGAAAGATCGACGCTTTTTTATTTATTCGTGAGAAGATACAGGAACTACACTTCTCCCATTCAATTGATTATTTTCCTGGTCTCCTGGACATCTTAAACCTCTTTGAGGGAACCGTTGTAAACAAACAGGTTCGAGACGTCCGTCTCTCACCCATCATTTTTATGAGAGGGTTATCATCCCTTCCGCGGAAAGCTTTCTTGACCGATAGAAGATTAGACAAGGGTTTTGCCTATGACTCAATTTACCAAATGCGATATTCTTTTATTGTTATGGCGTATCTATAGTGGTACGGAACACC
>CAYNGF010000401.1:0-1279 GCA_964396515.1 uncultured Paludibacter sp. | reverse complement strand
ATGATATCACGACGTATAGTTATCACACGCAGCGTAATCAATGGCAAAACTTTAGGTTCGCTAAAACTTCGAACCATGAACGTGAATTGTACCAGGGTGATACGCTCAGGATTTGATTTGCTTGCAAGCCCCGATTTAGTGTTACAGGTAGGCGACCGTGTTGTTATGGTTGGTACGCCTGATGCCATAAAACGTGCTGAAGCTATGCTGGGGAATACTTTGAAAAGACTTGATGAACCACATATTATCACCATTTTTGTCGGAATTTTACTTGGAATTGTAGTAGGTAGTATTCCTTTTTTCATACCCGGAATGCCTATGCCTGTAAAACTTGGCTTAGCCGGAGGACCTTTGGTTGTGGCAATTTTGCTCGGACGTTTTGGGTTTAAACTTAAACTAATAACTTACACTACACAAAGTGCTAACCTTATGCTTCGTGAGATTGGTATAAGCCTTTTCCTTGCAAGTGTTGGAATTGCTTCAGGTGATAAGTTTATCGAAACTGTAGTATCAGGGAATGGTTTATTGTGGATATTTTGTGGATTTATTATAACTGTTTTGCCTTTGTTAATTACCGGAATTGTTGCTCGAAAAATTCTAAAAATGAATTATTTTAATCTTATGGGTATGCTATCGGGCAGTATGACCGATCCTCCCGCACTTGCATATTCCAATGCCATTGCAAATAACGATGCCCCTGCTATTTCTTATTCTACGGTTTATCCGCTTACAATGTTTCTCCGGGTAGTTTTAGCACAAATACTGATATTAATTTTTGCCTGAAAATTATCCGTATAGGTATGTTTGAAGCAGTTTAAAAAGAAGCATTTAAATTCATGCTAATCAAAATTATGAATTATTACTTGTGAAAAATTAGCAGAGTTTTGCTTCTTTTTCATAAAATGTTGCATCATTCGCTACAGAAGCCCCTTCATTGGTTTGGGGCTATTTTTTTATTAATTTTGGAGCTTTTCGGTGTTTTGTATCCGACTCGTACCCGTAAGCAATTTCAATTAAAGTTGGCTCACTCCATGCACGACCAAAAAACGATATTCCCACGGGTAACCCATCGATAAATCCCATGGGTACCGTGATATTCGGGTAACCTGCCTGTGCTGCAGCTGACGATGTCCCAAAATGAAAAATATCACCGTTAATAGGGTCGGTTAACCATGCAGGTGTACCGGTAGGTGCTGCAATCGCATCGAGCTTATAAGTGTTCATGGTTTTATCCATTCCGTTTTCGCGGCTACCTTTCAACATTTTCTGAAGTGCAATA
>CAYNGF010000400.1:0-1281 GCA_964396515.1 uncultured Paludibacter sp. | reverse complement strand
ACCCGGTAGCGCTTGCGGATGCGGACGACGAACCCGGGGCGGCAGTGCCGGAGGTGATCGCGGATGTGCGGCGGGATCTGTTCGCGGATCTCGAGCGGGATCTCGTCCCAGTACGTGCGCGTCATGGCCCCTCCGTGGACTGCCCTCCGTTGCCCGCGGCCTTCCGGGCCGCCTCGATCAGATCCTTGAGCCCGCCTCCCGCGGACTTCCACTCGCCGCCCTTGGCGATCGCGTCGGCCTCGTGCTTGTTCGGCGACTCGACGCGCAGGATCTTGGCGAGGTAGGCCGCCGGGTCGCGAGCGCTGTACTTCGCGAGATGCTCGAGCCCCTGCAGGATCGCCTCCGGGTGCGCGTCGGCGTAGAGCGCGTCGCGGACCGTCTGGGCGATCTGCACGTGGTCGCGCGGGTGCTTCCGGTAGGCGACCTGGAGCGCGTGGTCGATCGCCTGCTCCTGCTCCGGGGAGATCTCCACCCTCCGGGCTGCCGACTGCCGGCGAGCCGGAGGCGAGCTGGGAGGGCAGGCAGGCAGGCGTTCGGACGGGGTCTCATGGGGGGTAGGGGGGCCTGCTTTAATCTCCGGTCTCCGGTCTCCGGTCTGTCCGTGACGCGACGCCGTTGCGGGCACCGTCGCGGAGCCGTCGCGCGACGCCGTTGCGGTGCCGTCGCGGTGGGCGTTGCGGTAGCGTTTCGACCGCTCCCCCGTGGTCGGGTCCGAGGGGCATCGCGACTGCCATTCTCCCCAGTCGTGGACGCTGACGGAGCCGTCCGGGTGGATGTCGAGGAAGCCCTTGTGGGCGATCTCGTCGAGGTGTGCCGGTGGCCTACCCGACAGGCACGCCTTGAGATGGGCCATCGAGGCCCACCGGCCCTGGTCGAGCTGCAGCTTCCCCTCCGCCATGACGAGCAGCCACGTCCAGCGGACCTTATCCGAGGAGAGACCGAGGATCTTGGCGTTGCGCCCTACGTGGGAATCGACCCGGAACCAGGACGACATGTCACCTCCCTGTCAGCCGAAAAGGATGTAGTCCGTCGTGACCCTGTAGAGTTTTGCGAGTCGTCTCAGTGCCTCAGCACTCGGCGTGACTTCCCCCCGTTCGTAGGCTTGGATCGCCTGGTGATGGAGGCCCAGGGCGTTCCCGACCATGCTCGGGGTGAGCTGGCAGCCGAGGCGCCGGTCCCTCAGGCGCCGGCCGATGGAGGCCCGGACTTCCTGGGTGCAGGTCAGCGATCCGTTGCTCACTGGACTTCTCCTTCCCGTCGAGCCATTCTCGCCACCACTCC
>CAYNGF010000399.1:0-1284 GCA_964396515.1 uncultured Paludibacter sp. | reverse complement strand
GTGTAGAACGAGCCGAGACCTTTGCGGCGGTTTTCCTCGATGAGGTTTTCAAAGACTTTGCCGAGCATTTCGGGGTCAATGGCCACTTCCTTTTCCAGCGGCTCGGCTTCGTTCACAGTGAAGTTGTAGCGGTCGAACACGTCGAGGACGCCTGTGCCTGTGTCCCCGGCGTCGTTACGCTCGGTATTGGTGAAGAGGTTGTTGGGCAGGATGATGTCGGTCTTGCGCCAGTCGTAATCGGCGAGCGGCTCAAACAGTCCACCGTTCAGGAACGGGATGCGGCATTTGAAGTGTTTGCACCACGCTTCGTGGCCCCGGTCGGTCGCGAGCGTGTCGTAAAAGAGCGGCTCGAGTATGTCATTGAAGATATTGACGCCGGGAGACTGGCTGGAGGCCTGGCCCACGATTCGCCGGAGGAAATCGTGCGGGCCGGTGCCCCAGTCCTGGCCCTTGGCCACGCCCAGCCAGCCTTTCTTTTGCAGGAAATAGAGGAAAACGACTTGGCCCATGAGCTTCTTAGCGAAGTCCACGGTGCTGACGTTCTTGGCCTTGAACTCCCTGCCGATAACTGGGTCTTTGGCGGCGAGCTTCCGGAGTGCGGCCTCGATGTCGCCAAACAGGGCGGCGTATTGGTTGAAGAACTCCTTGGTGACGGCCTCGACGCTGAAGGCTTCTTCGAGCTGCGCCAGAGAGGGGTAATTTTCTGTGTCCTGGAGCAGGGCGAGAAAGCGGGTTTGCGCTGTGTGGCAACTCTCGCCCTCGCCGACGATGTAGGAATATCGGCGGGCCGGCGTCAGCCGGGTCTCGACGCCGATCTTGCCGGACTCGGTTTCGACGGCGGCATACTCCATCTTGACGTAGGAGAACCGCCATTGGCGTTCGGTGGGGGAGACGAATGCGACGAGGGCGGCTTCTTTGCCGTCGCGCTGCTTGAGATGGTCGGCGACGAAGTTGCGGATGGCGGTGCGGGCGCGTTCCAGCTTGGATTCGTTGGTGAGGTGGACGATCAACACGTCGAGTGTTTCGTCATCGGGCGACGTGTAGGTGCCGAGGCGCTCGAACCGGGACACGTGAGGCTTGAAGGCATCCTTGACGTAGGTGGCGTTCCACTGAGCGGCTTTGGTCTCGTCAAACTTGTTCAGCAGGTTGCGGCTGAATTCGAGGAACTTCCCTTTGCTGAACGGCTGCGGGAAAGTTTCGGCGACGCGCTCGCGAGCTTGTTGGGTGTTCATGGCTGTTGGACAAGGAATGATGAAAGAATGACTTCGCGCGGGGCCAGCGCCT
>CAYNGF010000398.1:0-1293 GCA_964396515.1 uncultured Paludibacter sp. | reverse complement strand
AAGAACGTGTAACTTCAGTTTAGCCATACAAAAGGGGGCCATGACTGCCCCCATGCCCTCTACAAAACCCGTTAGGCCCCATGACTTCTACAAAACCCGTTAGGCCCGTTAGGCCCGTTAGGCCCCCATGACTTCTACAAAACCCGTTAGGCCCGTTAGGCCCCCACGACCTCTAACTATACACAAAAAGGGCCATGCCTTCGCTAAGGCCCCCCACGACCTCTAACTATACACAAAAAGGGCCATGCCTGCCCCACCACCTCGTGAAACTCAAAAAAACTACGAGGTGTGTATAGTCTTTTGGCGGGAACCCGTTTGAGTTCGATTCCCGCGAAGCCCAGGGGCCTCATTCCCCTCACGGGCGGCAGGTTTTCTGCCGCCCGTGGTAGCATGGCGGCAGTGAACACGACGGGTCACAACTTGACCCTAACAAGAAAGGAACTGAATGTATAAGAAAACCGACATTAGGGTCCACCGGGCCAGACTCTACGCTGCAGATGTACCTGCAGTTAATGTTAAGGTACGTAAGAGCCTATACCCCGTGGTAGAGGCCGTCATGGAGAGGTGGTCTGTGACGAAAGAACTTGCCGAAAAGGCTGTAGACCTTGCTTTCTGCACACATCAGGAGCAGTTCTGGGAATATTGGGGGGACGAAAGTAACATAAACGAGTACTTTCCCGGCAATTACGCAAAAGTGTATTCCGCCGGAAGGTCGGGTGGTTGGCTTGAGGTACACAACCTCAAAGACTTGGAATACTGGGACGCCATTGATGTGATGCGTTGGTATAGATTCCAGCGTGATGTGCTGCTAGATGTGGAGTACCACACTTCGAAAGAGGTGTTGTTGGAGTCAATAGACTCGAACGATTACTACAAGCCGTATAGTTCTCAGTACAACTTTGTACAGAGAGCGGATGGTACGTCTTTTTGTCTGGCGGATGCCAGACAGGACGTTATAGAGTACTCAAGGAAGAAGTACGGCATGTCTGTACTGTAGGTTCTTGTTCTCCTCACGGGCGGCCGCTTTTGCGGCCCCCGTGGCATCATGGGCGCAGTGAACGTCACGGGGGCCATAAGGCCCCAAAGAAAGGACATGAATGGACGACGGAACTAAAAAGTTGATTGGTCGAATCCCTCTCCCCGAAGGGAGCGTAATCGAACTGGTTACGACAACCACAGGCCCATACGGGGTGGAGAGCGTGGTACTCACCACCCCGGAGAACACAACCCGGACTCGGTGGTTTATGGGGGGAAGGCTTCGGATGGGCGACCCGTTCGGTTTCCTTGAGGATA
>CAYNGF010000397.1:0-1306 GCA_964396515.1 uncultured Paludibacter sp. | reverse complement strand
TGCATTTTCCCTGTTTTCAGGTCGGCATAAGCTCCGAAGTTCTTTTCCACAATGGCATTTTTGAGTGAAGCAGGTACATCAAATTCATAATCGCCCGGTTTTTCTTTTTCAATTATACCTTTGGTTGTAGTGAAATAATTGTAAGTAACGGCATCGGCAGGTTGGTAGCCACTGATGTTGCCGTAAGTCAGGCGCATTGTTGAATTTGCATCGGGATAAAGCACTTTACCTGTTTCGGTAGCCATCTCCATTAATCCTTTCTGATAAACGCGTTCTGCATCGGTAATTCTTGTGTATAGTTTTGTGTATTCTCCTTTCAGAAAGGCATCGTTCGTTTTTAAAACATCCTTCATAAACAATACCGCAGGGTCGGAAGAGAAATCTGTTTTCCCGCTTTTTACTGCTTTTTCAAACTTATCAAGCGATGAAAAAACCGATTTTGAAAAAAGCCATTGGGCGTATTTTTTATAGTCTCCTTTAAATTTTCTGTCGATAGTGCGATATATTTCGGGCAAAGCATCGGCATCAACAGCTTTACGATATTCGGCAAGCATGACAGGAAGTGTGGCTTCATCCACTTTTTGGTAATAATCTTCAAAAGCTTCGGCTGCTCTTTTCAGCAAGTTCTCTTTGGTTATATTACCATTTGATGCACGTTCAATCTGGTTTGCTATGCGTGGCATTTCGGCACCGCCTAATAAAGATTCACGCAAAAAATTTATAGCTTTTGAATATGGATAAATAGCAGTATAAGCTTCTTCCAGTTCAGTCAAAACTTTTCCGTAGCGTGCTTTTCTTTCAGGAGTTTTTTCTATCCAACTTGCAAATTCTGCTTCTTGTGCTTTTTTAGTGTCAACCACTTTTAGCTTTTGAATGGCATTATTCATCCCAATACTATTTTTCCAGTAGTTTGAGCTACGGGCATATTTACCTGCATAAGCAATATTAATAGCTTCATCAGCAATCATGAAACTTTTCCACACATCCTGTTTAGCACCCCGAACTTCAATACGTGCACGGTTCGATGTATTCATACGATTTTCAACACCCCATGAAGTGAGGTAACGGGTAGTTGTACCGGGATTTCCCATAATCATTGCAAAATCACCTTCCTGATAGCCATTGTTAGAAATTGCAGCAAACCTTTTGGGGGAATAGGGGATATTTTTTGGGGAAAAGTTTGCCGGTTTACCGGTTGAATCAGCATAAACGCGGAAAACAGAGAAATCGCCGGTATGACGCGGCCACATCCAGTTGTCGGTATCGCCACCGAATTTCCCGATGGACGATGGTGGAGTAAATGCCA
>CAYNGF010000396.1:0-1319 GCA_964396515.1 uncultured Paludibacter sp. | reverse complement strand
TTACACAGACGGACGAACTTTTTACGGCACTAAAACAGAAATTTCTGTTGACGGCGTTACTTGGACTACCATCTATGACAGTGCCACGATGGGTACTTACAAAGAAACGATAGGAGGTAAGACACATTCTCAAAGGTATAATCGGATAGTATCGGAGGTAAACAGAAGTAAGGCGATAACCGACAAATTCGGTACAAGGGTAGATGGCGGACTAATCAGCACGGTAATAACCGAATACAGGGAGTTAGACAGTCCGCAGGTAACAGGCCTGATCAGCGGGATACAGGGCGCAAATAAGGACTTGCCCTTTCTTGTTGCTGGCGGGACGTATGATGATGCACTTAGTGGTACAGCTAAGGCAATAATACGGCATGATGGGAGTGTGAAGTTTACAGAGGCGGAGATAACGGGGACAATAACATCCAATTCATCTGGTAATAGGATTGTCATTGATGCATCGAACAGGTCGTTCGCAATGATTGAGGGAACGACATCTAAAAAAATATTTGAAATGTCCTTTAATGAGGGTGTGGTATATCCACACATGTGGATAAAATCTTCCGCCACAGGTCAATCAGTTGGGCATATTACTAATGCATTTGTAAATTTTACTGATAATGAGACGTACTCATTGCGAAATGTAGAATCAAATCTTTCCAATGGCTTTTTGTTCCTCAAAAAAATATCAAGAAATCTTTATTTTGATGTAAATGTAATTGCAAGTAGTCATTTAATTATAACAGCAAAAGGATTGCCAACATCACCAACTGGTCTTTCGACTGGGCAATTATGGCGTGATTCAAATGGTTTTATAAGAATTGTATTATAATTATGAAAACAATAGATTTATCAAAGTTAAAAATCGAGATGATTGACGGCTCAATCATAGAATACGATTTGTCAAAAGAGTTGGCAGAGGTGATTTTTAAAACAACGCAAAGTTTGGCAGAACATTCGTTTTGTTTGGATTTGTACAAAAATCCTATTGTGGAATTAACCGATGAGAATAAAAGTATCATCGAGAAATATGTTGGGCAATATTTTAAAGCCTTTGTTCAAATAGCGGTTAATAAACTTTTGAGCGATGAAAATAATTAGAAACAACATCATCCCATTTAAAGGGTACAAGGCAATCAATTTGTTCGGCATTCTGTTTGTGAGAAAAAACGCAGATATTGACGAGTTGACAATAAACCACGAAGAAATTCACACAGCGCAAATTAAAGAGTTGTGGTACGTGTTCTTTTACCTGTGGTACGTAGTCGATTGGTTGGTAAAGTTGGTAATTTACAGAAATTTTCGAGACGCTTATGTCAATG
>CAYNGF010000395.1:0-1330 GCA_964396515.1 uncultured Paludibacter sp. | reverse complement strand
GGGAGGCAATCCCAATCGAAGTGCATGCCACGCTTATCAGGTTCCAGGGCAAACCCTTAATACTCAGCACCCCCCGGGACATATCGGAGCGAAAAAGGGCAGAGATCGCCATCCAGCAGGCAAACAGGAAACTGAACCTTTTAAACAGTATTACACGCCACGATATCCTCAATTCCCTGACGGCGCTCATGGGCTACCTTGAACTCTCCGCCGAAGAGGTGCAAGAGCCTCGGTTAAGGGAGTATATCGATGCAGAGACGCGGGCAGCGCAGAACATCCAAAGACAGATCGAGTTTACAAGGGATTATCAGGATGTGGGGGTGAAAGCACCCTCCTGGTTCTCTGTACCCGCCATAGTCCGGAATATGCGAGAACGTCTCGAATGTCAGGACATTCAGGTCGAGACTTATCTCCCTGAAGTGGAAATATTTGCGGACCCGCTCGTTGAGAAAGTATTCTACAACCTCATGGAGAACGCAGTCCGGCATGGCAAGGAGATTACGCGTATCTGGTTCAAATCAGAGGAGCGTGAAGGCGACCTCGTGATTGCCTGCCATGATGATGGCGTGGGAATTCCGCATGACAAAAAAAAGTCTATATTCAATCGGGAATACTTTCAGCACTCGGGATTTGGCCTGTTCCTTTCAAGAGAGATCCTGGGGATCACCGGCATCAAGATACAGGAGACTGGTATTCCAGGAAAGGGGGCTCAATTTGAACTATTAATCCCTGCGGGAGCATTCAGATATCCCGGGCACTCCCAGAGTCCTTCAGGGGACTCTGGCAGCACCTGACCTTCACGCGAAGGAGAGAAAGAAATCGTCCACGTTGCCAAGGTCATGGAAATTTGGTGGTGATCAGATGGGCAGGGAAAAACCTCCTGCATGGGTGCTTGACAGGTCTCTCTTGTATCGCAGCAACTTCAGGAACAATTTTTCTCTGAAGCACGCATACCACACTGATACCTGGCTGAACCATCTCAGAGGGGCTTGGCAGGCACCCTCCTGCCAAAGAAACAGGTTCAAGAAGAGGCCTCTCCCAATCTCGAGCACAATACCGTCAGAGGGGGCATGGAGTGCGAGGCAGGCCGGGGAAATACACGGCAGGCAAATCATGGAAGAAAAGCGTGGAAAATTTGTCAAGGGAGCATGGGTCGAAGAGGAACAGGAGAGTGCAAAACCGGGAGATGAGGTGAAAATCGAACCCATTGATCAGAGAATCGACCGGGTTACCTCGATGTTCACGACCTCTTTTCAACAGGTTATTGGTCTTGCACGCGACCTTGTCACTACTCCGGAAGGGCATGCGCATATCGAAAAGCAGGTCAACC
>CAYNGF010000394.1:0-1330 GCA_964396515.1 uncultured Paludibacter sp. | reverse complement strand
TCAATTATGCCGTCTCTGAAAGCCGTATCCGTAAAATTTTTGAGTGAATCAGCAGTTGATTGTGCGGTAGTAGCTGCGGAGAGAGCATCTTCGGCTTGCCGAGAAACAAAATCTATCGCAAATTTCGACATTTGCACCTCGACTGTTCTATACTCGCCAAGTTTATTGTTGAAATTTGCAAGTGCCAAGTCCTTTTTGTCTATCTCCACAGGCGTTATTATCTCATCACCGTTTATTATATCGAGAATAACCGTTTTCAGGCCATCGGGGAGTACAGGGTCACCATCTGCATCCCAGGCATCTAACAAGGCGTTATACTTGTCAGTTAACAGGGTAATATCCGCAACGGTAAGATAAGGATTAAGCACTATTTCGTCATAACTCGCCGTTATCTCATCCAATAACGTTTGTACATTATCCAAGTCGTGCCGAATAGATACCCTTTCTGTCTCGCTTAGCATTCTGTCCACAAATTCGGTATCCGTGAAGTCGCGAATAGCCCCTATCTTTTGCGTATAATCCTCGCCAAGTGCATTTGCAACCTCTTTTTCGGCAGTGTTATAATCATAAATGGCAGAATTTAGAGAAGACAAAGCAAGGTCTTTTGCGGCTATTTCTTCTGGAGTAACGATATTATCGCCATCTATAATTGTATTAATCGTTGTAAATAACTGATCTTTGGCGGATGAAACAGCGTTGTATTTTGCGGTTAAATCGGCCAGGACAAGTACATTTACAAACGGATTGATGAGTAATTTTTCATAGCTGCCCTTCAAACTTTGAAAGATAACTTCTACGGCCTCCAAATCTCTCCTCAACGAAACTCTTTCGCCAGAACTTAAAACCCTGTCGGCAAACTCTTCATTTGTAAAGTCTTCTATTCCTCCTATTGCATCGTGCAGGTCGTCTGTAACCTTATCAATATCAAAAGGACTTGATCCTGCATCTGACGGGATATTTCCTTTGATCAATTGTGGCTTTAAAACGTAAACAGGATGTTCCGAGTCAAAATATCTATATATCAGGCTTAACTTAATTTTTCTTTCTTTTATGGTGAATACTTCGTATGCTTTTGTCCATTGACCTTGTTGTACATCAACATCGAACACTTCCCATTCATCTGCTTCGTTAGCAAGCGCAAATGTGAAAGTGTTTCCGAAGTTGCTTTTTATATATGCCCAAAAAGTGTATGTACCTGCATCAAGTACAACATCTTGTATATAATTATGTCCAGATATAAAATAATTCCGCATAATGTAATTTTATAATTTATTTATAGCAACACTATACCAAGATTGGGAAGATCCTTTTTGAGTCCATGTGTTACCGT
>CAYNGF010000393.1:0-1332 GCA_964396515.1 uncultured Paludibacter sp. | reverse complement strand
CCGCTGATCTGGGGCAACCTCGGCAAACAGGCGGCGGACGACGTGCTCGAGAAGAGCCTGACCGCCGTCAACACACTCTTAGCACGACTTGACACAGCACCTTCTAACACCGAAACAGCAGACGATCTGGACGCAGATCCGCGATGAGCCCGCGCGCTGGAACGTCCTGGCCGGTGCTGTCTCATCCGGCAAAACCTACCTGACCTACATCCTCACGGCGCGGCGGATGCTGGAGCAGCCGGCAGGCAACAGCCTTCTGGTCGGCAAGACCTTTCGATCCTACTGCCGCAACGTGCTCGACCCTATGCGCGACATGTGGGGCGGCGAGCTGGTCGCGATGCCGCGCGGCGACGGCACGGTGCGGCTGTTCGGGCGGCGCTGCTACATCGTCGGGGCGAACGACGAGCGGGCGGTGCAGAAGATTCAGGGCATGGGCCTGGTTTACTGTCAAGGTGATGAGTTCGCGACCTGGCCCGAGTCGTTCTTCTCAATGCTGAAGTCACGGCTGCGCCAGCCGGGCGCGACCTGCGACCTGACCTGCAACCCGGAGGGGCCGTTTCACTGGGCAAAGGCGTTCATAGACAGCGGCGCGGCGCGGTCCTGGCACTTCACCCTCGACGACAACCCGTACAACGACCCGGCTTACGTCGAGGCCATACGGCAGGAGTATGCAGGCGTCTGGTATCGGCGTTACATCCTCGGCGAGTGGGTGGCGGCGGAGGGCGCGGTTTACGACATGTTCGACGCCGAGCGGCACGTGACGGACGACGCGCCGCCGGTGGTGCGGGAGTGGGTCGGCATCGACTACGGCACGACCAACCCGACGGTGTTTCTGCATCTCGGGCAGGCGTCGGACGGCATCCTCTACGTGCTCGACGAGTGGCGGCACGACCCGTCGGCAAAGGGCGGGCGGCAGATGACGGACGCACAGTTTTCGGACGCGCTCAAAGGGTGGCTCGAAGGCAAAGCGCCGCGCTTCATCTTCGTGGACCCGAGCGCGGCATCGTTCCGGCTGCAGGCCTACCGCGACGGGATCCCGCACCTGGCGGCGGCAGACAACGCCGTGCTGGACGGCATACGCAACGTGGCGAGCCTGCTCTCGGCGGGGCGGCTAGTGATACACCGCCGCTGCGAGGGACTCATCCGCGAGATGAGCGGGTATGTTTGGGACTCGCGGGCGCAGGAGCGCGGCGAGGACAGCCCGGTAAAGACGGCAGACCACGGACCGGACGCGCTGCGCTACGTTGTGCGCGGCGCTAGAAGTTACTGGAACAAGGCATGGCACTAGAACTCAAACCCGAAGACGAGAAGGCACTGCTGGCGCTGATCGAG
>CAYNGF010000392.1:0-1334 GCA_964396515.1 uncultured Paludibacter sp. | reverse complement strand
ACCACCTCTACGACCAGAACACCTGGCAGCCGTGGTTCCAGACCGTCCACAACGATCTCTACAGCCAGATGAACATGATGCCGTGGCTGGAGATGATCCGCTACGACTTGCAGAACTACCTCTACAACTGGAACTGGATGAACGAGCCGTGGCTCCAGACGGTGGATCGCTCGATCAACGACGGCTTCTACTACAACCTCTACGACCAGAACCGCTGGCAGCCGTGGTTCCAGACCATCCACAACGACCTTTACAACCAGTGGAACATGATGCCGTGGCTGGAGACGATCCGCTACGACAACGAGTACTACTTCCACAACATCAACGGTGCGTGGGGGACCGAGCCGTGGATGAAGACGCTGGATCGGGCGATCAACGACGGATTCCACTACCACCTCTATGACCAGAACACCCTGCAACCGTGGTTGCAGACGGTCCACAACGACCTCTACAGCCAGTGGAACATGATGCCGTGGCTGGAGATGATCCGCTACGACCTCCAGTACTACCTCCACAACACAAACTGGATGAGCGAGCCGTGGCTCCAGACGGTGGACCGTTCGATCAACGACGGCTTCTACTACCACCTCTACGACCAGAACACCTGGCAACCGTGGTTCCAGACTATCCACAACGATCTCTACAACCAGTGGAACATGATGCCCTGGCTGGAGATGACGAACTACGACCTGCACTACTACCTGTACAACCAGTGGAACAACCAGCCGTGGCTGGAGTCGCTGACCTACGCCATCGACGGCAACTTCTACAACATGCTTTACGACCAGAATGCCTGGCAGCCGTGGATGCAGACCATCAACAACAACCTCAACAGCTACCTCTACGACTGGATGAATGGCCGCCCTCTGCTGGAGAGCGTGCGGGATGAGTTGTCGGCTGTGCGGGCCGTGCTCGAGGACGTGCATGACGCCGCGCAGCATGCGTTGAGAACCGTGTAACAAGGAAAGGATGAGTGCCCATGAAGCCCGAACTGAAGATCGCGAACGTGGACGGCAAGAAGGCCCTTGTGGTCAATGGCAGGTCGCTGCTGAACAAGCAGCAGGTGACCGACCAGATCGCCGCCCTGAACGAGCGCATGACCAAGCAGCTCCCCGCCGCCAAGGCGAAGCTGAACGCCAAGGACCTGCTGGCGCAGGCCGAGGCCAACATCGACCGGCAGATCGCCCAGGCCGCCGAGGTGACGACCGAACTCGAGGCCGTGGTCAAGGAACTGGACTGACCGATGGCGCTGATCATCGACATCGCGGACGCCGTCGCCGCCGAACTCAACGCCGCCCCGGCGGGGACGTTCGACCCGGCCTTCACCGCCGTGC
>CAYNGF010000391.1:0-1337 GCA_964396515.1 uncultured Paludibacter sp. | reverse complement strand
ATTACTAATGAAGTAATTACTACTAAAACCAGTGTAAATAATACTCTTTTCATACCGATTGAATTTAATAAATTATTATTTTTTATTTTCTGAACTAAATACATAGTTTTTGCAAATGTATAAAAGTTTTTTATTAAATAATCAACGAACGTTAACAAAATAGCGTTCTAAGAATGAATAAATTGTGTTTCAGTAATCTAATTCATTTATTTTTAGGGTTATACACCAAATTTCGAAAATAAAAAATTAACACTAATCTAATTAATACGCAGATTTAAACTGTTCAAGAAATCTAACATCATTTTCAGAGAACATGCGTAAGTCTTTCACCTGATATTTGAGATTGGTTATACGTTCGATTCCCATACCAAAAGCATAACCACTGTAAATTTCAGGATCGATGCCACAGTTTTTCAGCACGTTAGGGTCAACCATACCACAACCAAGGATTTCGACCCAGCCGGTATGCTTACAGAACGGGCAACCTTTTCCACCGCAAAGGTTACAGGAAATATCCATTTCAGCGCTTGGCTCTGTAAACGGGAAGAATGATGGACGTAAACGTATTTCAGTTCCTGCTCCAAACATTTCTTTTGCAAAATACATCAGCGCTTGCTTTAAATCAGCAAATGAAACATTTTTATCAATATACAATCCCTCTACTTGATGAAAGAAACAGTGCGCTCGATATGAAATAGCTTCGTTTCGATAAACTCTTCCTGGAAAAATCATTCGTATGGGAGGTTTACGATTTTCCATAATTCTGATTTGTACCGAAGATGTGTGTGTACGTAATACAACATCAGGATTTTGTTCAATAAAAAATGTGTCTTGCATATCCCGTGCCGGATGGTCTGCAGCAAAATTGAGCGCTCCAAACACATGCCAGTCGTCTTCTATTTCAGGTCCTTCAGCAATTGAAAAACCTATCCGTGAAAATATGTCTGCTATTTCGTTTTTAACAAGCGAAAGTGGATGTCTCGTTCCAATTTTTACAGGATCAGGTGTGCGGGTTAAATCAAATTTCTGTTCGTTTATATTCTGATTGCCAACACTTTCTCTTAACTGATTGAGTTTATCCTGTGCCAGAATTTTCAACTCATTCAACAGTTGCCCAATTTCACGTTTCTCTTCATTTGGCACATCCCTGAAATCATTGAACAATAGCGAAACTTCTCCTTTTTTACTTAAATATTTGATTCTTAACTGTTCTACAACTTCAGCAGAATTTGCCTGTAATTTGTTTATCTCTTCTTTTAACTGGTTTATCCGGTTCCTCATATTTAATATTTTTATTCTGAAAGATGAAAGTGTACGATATACAGGTTGTTATACAC
>CAYNGF010000390.1:0-1342 GCA_964396515.1 uncultured Paludibacter sp. | reverse complement strand
CATAAAATTGAAATAATAACATATTAAGTTGACATAATTATAAAATTTCTAATATGACAAAACCGATATTTAAGTCAGTAGTGTATTTCCTTTTTTTCTTTAGTGGATTACAACAAGTTAACGCTGTAAGAGCTTATCCTTATCCTGTAAACATAACCCAACCCGATGGCTCAACATTAACCATACGGTTATATGGCGATGAGTTCAGAAGTTTTCGAACCACCGAGGATGGATATTTGATCAAACAAAGTGCTGCCGGATATTATAATATAGCCCTTATTGATAACACAGGTGAAATTGTAGCAACAAATATTAAGGCAAAAGACGTACAAAAAAGAAGTCAACAAGATATAAAACTTTTGGAGTCAATCGCAAAGCCAGATGTTAATGCATTGTTGCAGAAAGCAAAAACGTCCTATAGAAAAGCACCTGCGCAAACTCTTACAACCGAAATTCAGAAAGTATATCCGTGTTCGGGGACTCCCAAATCATTGATTATTCTTGTAAATTTTCAGGATTTGGCATTCGTTGTAAGTAATCCTCAAGTTTCATTTACCAATTTGTTGAATCAGGAAGGATACAGCACTAACGGAGGTACAGGATCGGCTCGCGATTATTTTCGCAGTGCCAGTTATGGACAGTTTAATCCACAATTTGATGTGGTAGGTCCGGTATTACTACCACAGAATTATGCTTATTATGGAGCTAATGATAGTCAGGGAAACGATCTTCGTCCCCAACAAATGGTTATTGATGCTTGTAAAGCTGCTGATAATGCCGGAGTGGACTTTACACAATATGACACTGACAACGACGGTTATGTTGACAATATATTTATTTATTATGCCGGCTACAACGAAGCTGAAAATGGGCCGGAAAATACTATTTGGCCTCACAGGTGGAATTTGCCGAACACAACTACCAAATGTGATAATAAAATTATTTTTGACTATGCCTGTTCATCGGAATTACGTGGAAGTACCGGCACGAATATGTGCGGAATAGGCACTTTCGTGCACGAATTCGGACATGTTTTAGATTTACCCGATTATTATCATACTGATGATCCGGATAAAAGCACACTTGATTACTGGAGTGTAATGGATATGGGACCTTATTTAAATCTTGGAAGAACTCCGCCAACTTATTCTGCTTATGACAGGTTTTATTTAGGTTGGTTATCTCCACAGCAGGTTAGCTCACCCTCGAACCTTGAACTATTACCCTTATATCAAGGTTTAACTCCTCCTGCAAATAAAGAAAAACAATCGTATCTTTTATCGGCTACCACTCATAATTTGTTGGGAGCTAATCCAAGTCCCAAAGAATTTTTTATGGTTGA
>CAYNGF010000389.1:0-1346 GCA_964396515.1 uncultured Paludibacter sp. | reverse complement strand
AAGAGTGATTTCAATAACGCTTCGAGTACCACTAATATGTGGCCGAATCAGTGGTTTGATGACTCAAAGCCTCTTATTGGTAGAGCTCCGGTCGGGGATGAAATTGAGCCCGCTCCCGTTGGCGGTAATATTCGCATTATCGAGCAACGTGATAACTACAACGGCTCTGTAAGTTCTTCAGTGACGCCTGGACGAAAATACAAGGTATCTGTCGATGCCAAAAAGATATCTGGTACCAAGTCCGTTATTTCTGGAGGTATTTGGTACACATCACAAACTTCAGGAAGTCGCTGGGATGGCGGTGCTGACTTCAACAGCGTACATGACTATGGAAACGGATGGTATCGGTTTGAGAGGACTGTAACCGTTCCTGCCAATAAGACCCGAGGCACCGTTTGGCTGCAAAATAGCGAGAACTGGGTCGGTAACAATCAAGCCAAATGGAAGATCTCGAACCTTCGTTTTGAAGACGTCACCGACATCGCTGATATTCAAGCCAATTATTCAACGAAGTCAGAAGTAAGTCAGACAATTGACGGCTTTAAAACGTCGGTAGCACAGACCTACGAAACAAAGAATGATGCACTGAGTAAGCAATCGACACTCAATCAGAAGGTTGATGGTCTTCGTTCTGAAGTCTCGGAAACGTATGCTACGAAAACGGCACTTGATACCACTAATGGAAAGGTCACACAAGCTCAAGCTACTAGTGATCAAGCCATATTTGCTGCTCTTCCGTCATCGGCGGATAAGACTCGGCCAAATAGCTGGCTCTGTGCTATATTCCCTACTGGCAATGGTATTGTACAGACTCTCCCATCATATTCTCTGATAGCATCTTTGGCTGCATCAGATACCAAATACAGCACTGACTCAGGCTATATCCTTAATGGAGCTGGCATAGATTACCATTATGGTCTCATTCGTACTCTGGTTTCATTTGCTGCGGATACGACATGGGCATTCACATATTCTCACGATGATGGATCTCGTATCTACGTCGATGGTGTCGCTGTATTTGAGAATGCTAATTATATAAAAAACGATCCCGTAACTATCAATTTCACCAGGGGTAATCATATTGTTGATATGATGTATGCCAATGGTAATGGTAGATATGGTATTTGGGGCTTCTCAGTACCCTTGTCATCGATAGTTACAACCATGTATGCGCCAGCTGGGGCTTCAGCACTGGCTACTGCCTTGGATAAGGCTCAAAAAGACGCCACGTCTGCGTTGTCCCAAGTATCCACTCTGTCGCAGGACGTCAATGGTTTCAAGACAACCGTTGCTCAGACATATGAGACCAAGAATGATGCACTGAGTAAGCAATCGACACTCAATCA
>CAYNGF010000388.1:0-1362 GCA_964396515.1 uncultured Paludibacter sp. | reverse complement strand
GATGTTACTAATTTTTCAGTTGTTGTTAAATTATCCATTTGTTTTTGTTTAATTTCTTCTTTTGTTGTCATATTGGTTTAATTATTAATTAGAAAAATCATTATAGTTCGTTTTGAAAAACAATGCACTCTGTGATCCTTTAACTCGCAAATATACTCAAAGCCAATATCCAATAGTCGCTGTTTAATTTCGTCGGAGTATGTGCCTCTAACTATAACATTCGGATCTGAATCTTTTATCTCTATCGACTTAATCCAATCAAATCCGAGCTTGTTGGTTACATTTGCAACTTGTTTAAATTTATTTCTCATTTTGAAGCGTTTTAAGTGGTTATTTTATTTAGTTGATTATTATTCGTCTTGCTTGCGATAACTCAACCTGATCGATTTATACAATCGCTGAGGCATTAAAACGGCAATTCATAATCTTCTTTTTTATTGGTATATATAAACGTATTGCCTCTCGGTTCATCATCTCTGAAATCTGATATTGTGTCGTTGACCCAAAAATCTATGTCGCCAGTCATGCCTTCTCTATTCTTGGCTATTCTGATAGTACCACGATGTGGATCTGCTTCGTCGTTGTAATAATGTTCTCTGTGAATGAACAGGATAACATCTGCGTCTTGTTCTATTGATCCGCTATCCCTAAGGTCTGCCATCATAGGTATTTTATCTGTTCTGCGTTCTACCTCTCTGTTTAGCTGCGACAACAATACTACAGGTATATCCAACTCTTTAGACATTATCTTAAGTGTCCTTGTTATTTCGGCTATCTCATTGTTTTTTGTTCGATCCTTGATATACGGAGAATCTATGAGCTGCAAATAGTCTATCAGGATAATATCGCACTTGTCTTTTCTTTTTAGTTTCTTGGCTTGCGATTTGATTTGTTGAACCGTCATCATCGCAGTGTCGTTAATTTCTATTGGTAATAGCGATATATTCTCTCGACCTTGCATCATGGAGATATATTCTTCTGGATTCAATCGGCCAGCCTTGTAGCTGTTAGAATTTATACCGCTTTCGGCTATGATCATTCTGTCAACCAAAGATACTTTAGTCATTTCGAGTGAAACTATAAACACTTTATGTCCAAGTTTGGCGGCTTTTCTTGCTATGTTCAACATAAAAGCAGTTTTACCCATAGCCGGCCGTGCGGCTATGATATTGAGTGTGCCTGGTTGAAAGCCATTTAATATCCTGTCAAGCTTGTTTAGTCCTGAATGTATGCCTACAGACAATCCTTCTTTAACACGTTTTTCTCTCTCCTTATAAGCCTCAAGCGATTCTACTGCTACTTCGGAGATGTGTTCTGTTTCGTTTTCTACAGTGTTATTGGCGATGTTCTCTATTTCGTTAA
>CAYNGF010000387.1:0-1362 GCA_964396515.1 uncultured Paludibacter sp. | reverse complement strand
GTTTTGTGGATATTTACAAAGCTTACGAAGCTATTGAACAAACACGTAAATTAACACCTGAAGAAAAAGCAGAGTACAAAGAATACCAGAAATTGGCCGATGCATTTACGCCCATTGTAAAAATGTTTGCGAGCGAATATGCCAACCAAAATGCGTACGATGCCATTCAGGTACACGGAGGTTCAGGTTTTATGAAAGATTACGCCTGCGAACGCATTTACCGAGATGCGCGTATTCTTACCATTTACGAAGGAACTTCGCAGTTGCAGACAGTAGCTGCTATCCGCCACGTGATGACAGGTACTTATCTAAAACAAATACGTCATTACGAATCTTTGCCCATCAATCCTGAATTCGATTCGGTACGCAAACGCCTGATCTCGATGACAACCTTGTTAGAAAACTCGGTAGAAAGAGTTGCGGAAGCTAAAAGTCAGGAATATATTGATTTTCACGCGCGCCGTTTAGTGGAAATGGCCGGGCTTATTATAATGAGTTATCTGCTTATAATTGATGCTACCCGCGACACAGAAGACCTATTCCGCAAATCAGCCTTTATTTTCAATAAATTCGCCGAAGTGGAAACACGCAAACATGCTACTTTCATCAAAAACTTCGATGTGGAAGCTGTGGATGTGTATAAAGTGAAATAAAAACCAAAAAAAGAACCTGCTGAAAAAGGTAGACCAACCTAAAAAAGTTCTTTGGTTTATTTAATTTCGATTGAAAAATGAAAACTCCCGATGGAAAAAGTCTTTTCTATCAGGAGTTTTTTTAGTATGAGTTAATTTTTATGATATAGATGTGTGGTTATGATTACATTATCGAGGGACAAGCAACTTCAAAATCGCTTTATGAATACTCAAGTGACTCGGAAGACGCTTTTCCCTTATCTTCTTTTATCTACATAAAATTTTGCCTTTGCAAGTAGTAAGAATTGCAGATAATATGAATTTTGTTTGCGAAATGATTGTGTATGAATTTTATTAAATTTTCATCACATAACTACCCACCTAACCTATTTCTATATTCCACATTCGGTTGTTTTTCCAAAAAATGAAAAGATATAATAATTTTTGATAAAAAAACAGCGTAATCGAAAAGTTATTATATTCATGCATTTAAATAAGCATTTATTATTTTTATTTGCGAAAGTTGATTATTAAATCAGTAAAAGAAAACAAATATTTCAACATCTTTTGCAATTTCAGTAGCCTGATAATCATTAATTACTATTTTTGTTATTCAATTCTTTAGCAAGATATATTGTTACATGAAACCCAGCCAATTCAGTTTTACGGTTCTATTTCTTCTCTTGTTTCTAAACTCTATTTCAGGAGCGAACCGTTTTTGCACAAACCT
>CAYNGF010000386.1:0-1378 GCA_964396515.1 uncultured Paludibacter sp. | reverse complement strand
GAATATTGTTGATAAACAACCATATAACAAATTAATTCAAATAATCTCTAATATAATTGTGTTTATTTTTTTGTGCATTACGATATGTATTTTAGCAGATTAATATTTTAAATTATTAATTAAGGTCTGCTGATAAACTGATAAAAAAATAGAACCTGCCTACCGTCAGGCAGGTTCTATTTTTTTATCAGCAATCCATTATTTTTTATGATTTTATTAAATTTCCATTAAACAATTGTAATAGTATCTCTATAAGATATTATATCAAATCATTAATGGTTTTTCAGCAGACCCTATTTAAGGTAACTCAACTTTTGCTAGCTTCTAATTTATTGATATTTTTGATGAGTTAAAAAATTTACAAGCTGATTATCAAATGGTAATACAAAGATGACTTTTTAAAATTTTCTTCCTACGACCTCTCCCCTAAACCCTCATTGAACCTCTATCCACCTCCGGTAACTTTTTCCAAAGGAGAAAGAAAAAGGTACAAAGATTTTGAGAGGGGGACAGTTCAGTGCAAGCAGAAAATTTATCACACATTTGTAAATAACTGAAATAAAATATATTATTCTTGCGAAAGTTTAATTAAGGTAATATATAGTTGAAATTATAGTTTTAGAATGAAGAATTTTTAGTGCGTTTTTCTGATTCATCTAATTCGTTTGCTAAGCCTAAAAGTTTTTTCATATCAATGATATTAATAATGAATAAAATCAAAGTGGCAGCACCGGAAAAATAAATTATAGAACCCTTTACAAACACTTCAATGACTAATATGAATGAAATAATGACTCTTACCTCAGTAGGACCAATTAAACCGGAGTCGATTGAATATTTTCCGGTAATTTTATAACGAACCAAAGTAGTTATCATTTCCCATCCATACATTACAACAAAACCCAATCCAATCAATTCCCATGAACCCTCAACATAAATCATGAAACCTGTACCCATCAAAATTATTCCTAACCAATCAACAGTAATGTCTAAAGCAAAACCGTACCATTTTCTAGGCTTATGCCTATAATATGCCACACGTCCGTCAAGCGAATCGCCAAACCAACTGACAGCATAACCTAAAACTCCCATCAGTAAAAAATTTGTATTAATATACGTAGCCAAAACAAAACCGGAAAAAGTAATCACACTACCGAAGAAACCAATAGTTGTAAGCATGTTGGAAGTCAACCATGATGGAATATTTTCTACTAAAAAAGCAATAGCTTTTTGTTCAGGTTTTTTTAAAATATTAGTTCGTTCTCTGTCACTCGAAATAATTTTTGTAGTTTCTTTGTTGCTTTTAAATAAATGTTTATTCATTAGATTTTATTTCGATTAATATTATATATCGCTGTTATTCAGCGTGATTCTTAAA
>CAYNGF010000385.1:0-1378 GCA_964396515.1 uncultured Paludibacter sp. | reverse complement strand
TTGAACCCGAATGAGGGGCTGCGGTCATCATGGAACGGACAGCGCGCCCGCCGTTCATCGCCACGCGCCTGGACGTTCTGCAAGTAGGGCGAGAACACTTCGCCCCACCGGCCCAACATGCGCCGGTTCAGCTCCTCCAGGTCGAACACGGCTACCGCGCCTCCTCTCGCAGCCGGCCCAAATGGGGCGAGAATATCAGCCTAACGTCACCCTGAGCGCCGAAACGGTTCTTGCGTACCGCGAGCTTCACCGCCCGGTTATCTGGATCTGATGGTAGCGCCCTGCCGTTCTTCTTCTCGTCATCCACCAGGAACATAACCGTGTCGCCTGTATACTCTAGGGCGCTTGATTCAGCCAGGCTAAAGAAGTCGGGCTTGTCCAGTCCCTGCCTGTTCTGGCTGCTCACCGCGAGCACAGGAACACGCAACGGGTTTGCAAGTTCGTCGCGCAGCTCGCCAATGAGCTTCCCAATGTCATGCCGGAACTCGCCGCCGCCATGGTAGCGCCCACCAGCCCATCGCTGAACGTAGTCAACCACAACAAACGCAGTTTCAGCCCCATGCCGCTCCATCGCCTGCATGGTTCTGGCCCTAAGCTGCGAAACGGTCATGCTCGCCGCGCCCTCGATGAAGTAGAGCGCCCGCAACTGTTCGGCATGTTCGCGTCGTGCAGCCTCCAGTTTCGCCAGGTCGCCGGAGCCCTCTGCGAACTGTTTCACCCTCAACCCCGCCGCCGCGCACAGCGTTTTCAGCGCCAGGCGTTCAGGTGTTTCATCGAACGTGAGGAACAGCGCAGGTATGCCGCTCGCCGCCGCCTCGCGTGCCCATTGCAGGCATAGCGTTGTCTTGCCCGCGCCCGGTTGGGCCGCCAGGATGTGAAGCCCCGTTTGCAGCCCGCCCGTAAGTTGATCCAGCTTCGGAATACCGGTTTTTAACCCAAGGGTTTTCCCTGCTTTATGTGCTTCAGCTACCGCCTGGACGTTCGCCAGGATCGCGGGCCACAGGTCGCTGAAGCTCTTTGCTTCGCCTACCCTGTCACCCGCCGCGAGCCGCGCAGCCGCCAGGGCGCTTTCAGCCTGGCTGATAATGCTCGCCGTGTCGCCCTCTGCTTCAGCCAGCCCATTCTTCAGCGCGTCCATGGCCCGCACCAGGAGCCGCCGCTGATACAGCTCCACCACTCGCCGCGCAGCCGCGCCCACATCGTTCACGGGCTCGCCGTCCACCTGTGGGAATGTCTCGCGCTTCGCCGCAGCCTGCACCATGCTCCTGTAAAGCCTCTGGTGATTCGTGTCTGCGAACATCTCCGCTGTGAGCCCTGCGAACTGCGCTTCGGCCCACGTATCAGCGTTCAGCGCTGCGAGCAAGCCCGCTTCTAGGGC
>CAYNGF010000384.1:0-1387 GCA_964396515.1 uncultured Paludibacter sp. | reverse complement strand
ATAGCACTTATGAAAAAAGCATAGTCTCCGGTACGATACAAAGAATTTTATAAATTAATGTTCGTAAATAACTTAATACACAGAGACTATGCAGACACAAGTTACGAAAAAAATTGATTTCACAGGTAAAGATCTCTTCGTCGGACTGGATGTTCACAAGAAGAGCTGGAGTGTCACTATCGTTGTCGATGGGATGGAACACAAAACCTTTACACAATCTCCTGATCCCGAAGCCTTGAAGAAATACCTTCAGCGGTCTTTTCCCGGAGGTAACTATCACAGCGCTTATGAAGCTGGTTATTGTGGTTATGGTATTCACCGTAGACTTAATGATCTGGGGATAAAGAATATTGTAATTAATGCGGCAGACATACCCACGACCCAGAAAGATAAATTACATAAGCGAGATCCTGTCGACAGCCGTAAACTTGCCCGGGGGCTTGAAAAAAAATCTCTGCGGGGAATTCATGTATTCGAGCGGGACCATGAGGAACTCCGTAGCCTGAACAGGACCCGTTTCTACCTCATGCGTGATCTCAGAAGAAGCAAAAACAGGATAAAAAGCTTTCTCCTGTATTACGACATTCCTCTCCCGGGGGAATTTGATAATAACCAGTGGAGCCTGAAATTTATCGCCTGGCTCAAACAAATAAAATTGCAGACAACCGCCGGACAGGAAGCATTCTTTCATCTTATTACTTCATATGAGCATCACAGGCAGCAGTTGCTTATTCTGAGCCGGATTGTAAGGCTCAGAATAAGCCAGCACGATAAAGAGTTATTTAATCTTTTAAAAACCATTTCCGGAATAGGGCCTCTGACAGCCTCTGCCTTGATAACAGAGATTGGTGATATTAACCGGTTTCCCCATATTGATGACCTGGGAAGTTATGTGGGTCTTGTTCCCAGGGTACGGGAAAGCGGAGAAACGACTCACACCGGAGGAATTACCTTTCGATGTAATAATTTCCTCAGGGTACTGCTTGTCGAAGCTTCCTGGCAGGCGATCAGGCAGGATCCTGCGCTGATGCAGTATTATCATCGTCACTTGGTTAATAGCAAAGGACATAAGGTAATTATCAAAATAGCTCGTAAACTATTAAACAGAATAAGATATGTAATGAAAAACAGACAGCCATATTTAACAGGAGTGGCATAAGACCAAAGCCTATAAATCAAACCCATAAGGGATAACGTAAAACACGGCAGGTAACTGAATGATTACAACCCATAGCATACGTACCCTTACTATAAAAAATGACAAGTGATTGCGGCAGTTAAAAAAGCTGACCACAGATAGCAGTGTGATTTTATAGGATTTTTGAAGGAGTTTTTAAGATTTTATTGTATTAACTTTGACTAACCGGAGATTCTGCTTTTCATAGCA
>CAYNGF010000383.1:0-1395 GCA_964396515.1 uncultured Paludibacter sp. | reverse complement strand
TCAACCCACGCTTCCTTGTTGGGTCGTTCCGACCACAGGAAGCCTAAGTATTATGCGTTCGGTTTTTATTTTTTTAAGTCTATCATTATTTTACTTTTCTTGTCTTTGAGATTAATAATTTCCAGTTTTGCAATAGATTTCTTGTCAATACCAATTACTTTCACAAAATCAACTTTGATACCATTGATAAATAAATAATAATCCTTGATTAATTTGTCATAGTTTGTTAAATTGATTTCTTTCTTGGATTTTTCTTTAACTAGCCCCTTCAATGCTGTAAGAACAAAGCTTTTTGTATAGACTTTAATCACTCCATTTTTTTCCATAGTATATTTCATGGTTTCTTCAGGTTTCTTAAATACTTCTATACCTGCAATATCATTTGGATCAATTTCTCCCAAATCAATTCCTTTGACTAAATTTTCGTCAACAATGTATACTGGTGGAATTGGCTTTTTCCCTTTATAAAGTATTTTATTGGAGTTATAATGTACATTAATGTCATTTTTTGTTGTCGGCTCAAAATCTGAGAAAGTCCAAGTTAATTGCTTATCGAATTTTATGCAGTTGGCGGGTTGTTGAGAAACAATTGAGTCCATTTCTATGTCTTTCAGATTTATAATAATTTCGGCCTTTCCTATTGTGCCTTTCCAATTCGCTCCTGTGCTTAATAGGTAGGTAAAGAATCTTTCGTTGGTTTTGTATAGCATTCCAAAAGGTAAAGAATATTGCACTTCAATCATTTTGGATTCTCCTTGTTGAAATTCACTTTCCCATAAATACCATTCTTCCTTAATTTGATAAGTTTCTACTTTTTTTCGGTATTCATCATTATTTCTCAATGAATCAGAAAATTCAAAATTTACAGCTTTGCCATTTTCATTTACTTGAAATCTGTTTGCTTCATCGACTTTACTTTTTTGTTGATAATAGTGGAAACTCATCTCAGGAAATCCAATTTGTAGTTTCTCTTGCTCTCCAAGGTTTTTCATATTGAACAAGCATTTTACAACTGAACTGTCATTGTAAAGGTCAATAATAACTTTCTCAGATTCCATTCTGATTGAAGTCTGGTCTTTCGGGCTTATTGATTTAGCTTTTATTGGATTTGGGGAAATGTCTGCAAAGAGGTTAGTCTGCAAACAAATAATAGTCAAAATAGCGATTGTGAATTTTTGTCTTTTCATGGTTTGTTTTTTGTTTTTTAAACTGACGCATAACGGAGGGGGGCTAACTGCATTTTGCGGATTTGCGTGAGCTTTTCTGTCGAAAGACGGAAAAGCCCGCACGTAACGCAAACACTGTGCAATTTTTTCGACCCCGCAAATGCAGATAGCCTGTGTGTGTGCCCTGCATGAGCAGTGCACCCACCACCGTAGGTCAGTAAAAATGTCA
>CAYNGF010000382.1:0-1397 GCA_964396515.1 uncultured Paludibacter sp. | reverse complement strand
GGCCAAGTCCTAAATCTGGTGTAAATTTGTTCCTCCAGCCGGTGAACTATCACTACGCCACTTTGGTTTGCCTATCCGCCTGTTCTTGTTGAATCGCTTTTTCTTGCTCTGCCTTCCACTCCCAATACTTATCCATGTTGAAGTACCGGTGTGTGGTTGTCCACTGTTCATCATGCTCCATTAAAACCGCCCCGAGTAACCGCAAAGCCGATGTCTCGTTGGGAAATATGCGAATCACCCGTTCACGGCGTCGGATCTCTTCATTCAGGCGCTCGACCATATTCGTGCTGCGAAGTCGACGGCGGTAGTGTTCGGGAATAGCCATTACCGCCATAGCGTCCTCAAAGCCGTTTTCCAGGCACTCTATGGCCTTCGGCGCCTTTCCGGCAAAGTCGGTTACGATCTCGCTCAACAGCTTTCTTGCCGTGGGCATATCGATGGCGTCAAACATCGGTCTTAATCTCGTCTTCAGCTCATCCTGGTAACGTTTCGGACAGTTGTCCAGGATATTACGCATGAAATGCACCTGACAACGCTGCCACAAGACGCCCTGGAAATGGCGTTGCACCGCTTTCACCAAACCTTTGTGGTTATCCGAAACCACCAAATCCACACCGGACAAACCTCGTTTCTTTAGCCATTCAAAGAACGTGGACCAACTGGCCTCCGACTCACTGTCGCCGATCATGAGACCAAGTATCTCCCGGAATCCATCCCTGTTGACTCCGATGGCCAAGAGGCAACTGTGGGGCTCTACGCGGCTATCGGTTCGCACTTTGATCTGCACACCGTCCACCAACACAAAGGGGTATGCACCGCCCTTGATGGGTCGTTCATTCCAAGCGTTGACCGCCGGGTCGAGTTGCTTGCAAAGCGCAGATACCGTAGACTTTGAAAAGTCTACCCCGCATAGTTCTTCTGTGATGCGCTGCACTTTCCGGGTGGAGACGCCGTTCACCACCATCTCCATGAGCGCCAGGACCAGGGCTTGCTCACTTCGTTGGTACCGCTCAAAGAGCTGTGTCGAGAACTGGCCACTACGTAGCCGAGGTACCTGAAGGACTAAGGTTCCTACCCGCGTGTTCATCGTCCGAGGCCGGTAACCATTCCGGTATGCTTGACGCTCTTCCGTCCGTTCATAAGGCTCTGCTTGTATCTGCTCCGTAATCTGGGCATTGAGTACCTGGTTGAGTACCTGCTCCATCAGTTTGGCCATGCCATCATCGCTAGTAAAAATATGCTGCAAGATCTCTGAATCTAGGGTAATCTGGTACTGGGTCATCGTTCTTCCTCCTCAGGTGTTTTCACTACAATCTCACCTTTACTGGAGGAACGATGGCCTTTCCTGCTTTCACAGATGGCCTTATCGTTTTTACACCATCTTAATGGACTCTACT
>CAYNGF010000381.1:0-1415 GCA_964396515.1 uncultured Paludibacter sp. | reverse complement strand
CGGTAAAAACAGGTTCCGTTTCGTTCGATTTATCGCATTTACCATCAGGCGTTTATTACGCAAGAATTAAAACTGGTACAGGCACTGAAATGCAAAAAATTATGCTGAAATAAATTTTGAAATTAAAAAACTAAAGGCTGTCTGTTTACAGGTACAGGCAGCCTTTAGTTTTAAAAATGCAAATCAAGTAAAAATAATTGTTATGAAAAAAAATCTCTCTTTGCTGATAATTCTTTTACTTACAACTCGCATTATACAAGCGCAACTACCTGCTTTTCCGGGAGCCGAGGGTTTTGGAAAATTTGCCAGAGGAGCGCGAGCAACTACTTCACCAAGTGTTTATAGAGTTACCAATCTGAACGATGCCGGAGCAGGTTCGCTGCGCGATGCTGTAAGTCAACCGAACCGCATCGTAGTGTTCGATGTAGCCGGTGTAATCAAAATCAGTTCCCGCATCGTTTTTGCAAGTAACATTACTGTTGCTGGACAAACGGCTCCGGGCGATGGCGTAGTTGTTTACGGAAACGGTGTTTCATTTTCCGGCGCAAAAGATGTGATTGTGCGACACATGCGCTTCCGTATGGGTACCAAAGGCGATTCAGGGAAAGATGCTGCCGGCATTTCCAATGGAACGGACATGATTTTTGACCATTGCTCTTTTACCTGGGGACTCGACGAAACTTTCTCTATTAGTTGGGACAGTAAAGGCTCCGAACCGGGGAATATTACCATTCAGAACTCCATCATCGGACAGGGAATTATGACACATTCAGCCGGTGGATTAATACAAACCAATGGCGGCGTTACATTGTACAAAAACCTTTATATCGATAATAAAACGCGTAATCCCAAAGTGAAAGGACTGAATCAGTATGTGAACAATGTGGTTTACAACTGGGGCTCGGGTGGCGGATATATTCTGGGCGATTCGGAAGGTTCATCATGGGCAACCATCGAAAACAATTATTTTATCAAAGGACCATCCACAGGTGGTACTGAAGCTTTTGTACGTGCAAATGCCAATTTCCAGCTTTATCAGAATAACAATTACATTGATTATTCTACCGATGGCGTATTAAACGGTCGACTTGCCGTGAACGACGATTACGGACCTGCCACCTTTGTTAGCAGTTACGCTGGCTTCAGCAGTATTCCAAAAGCACATCCTGTAATTACCAACCAACTATCACCGGTTCAGGCTTATCAATGGATAAAAGACAGTGTTGGTGCAGTACTCCCTGCACGCGACGAAGTGGATAAGTACCTTATTCGTGAACTTACTTCACTGGGTTCAATAGGGGCCTTGATTAATGGCGAGGCTGATCTCGGATTATCCGAAAGTGTGGGAAATGTGTTTGCGGCTCCCAAATTGCCCGATACCGATGGAGATGGAATGCCCGATGCATGGGAAGATG
>CAYNGF010000380.1:0-1428 GCA_964396515.1 uncultured Paludibacter sp. | reverse complement strand
TCGTTAGCGGTAAGTTTAAAAAATAAAAAAATGAAGAAAATGAAAAGAAAAATTGCACTCACATTATTAGTTTTCTTGACAACTTTGATTGCCTTTGGACAAAACACACCAGAGCAAAAAATCAAACTGAAATTCAAAGAATATATTACACCAAGATTAGATGGACATGAGCTTAAAATGAAATTGTTCTCGGGAGATTTAAATGGTGACGGTCAAGCAGATTTTCTTATTGAATATTGTATACAAGCTACTGATGAAGATAGAGATGCAGGGGGAGGAAATGCGATGATGAATCTAGCATGTATTCAAGAAGGTATTGCTGTTTACATAAAAGAAGGTAATAACTATTCATTAAAATCAGACAAAAACATGGAGGACTTCAAAGTATATGTAGAAAATGAAGTTTCTTTTGAAGTTGTAGGAATCGAGAATAAAAAAATCATATGTCAATCTACCGCATATGGAGATGACGACCCAAGATGTTGCCCGTCAAAAAAGAAAAAAGTTATAGTGAAATTTATAAATGGGAAACTCACTAAAGAGTTATGATAATCTATAGTTTGTGTGAATTTAATCTATTGAGACGAAACACTTGAATTAATTGAATGACTTGAAAATGTAATTTACCTAAACTCGAAGCCACACAACAAATGGTTTAATATTGAACTTAATTGACGAGTAACAAATAAATTTAAAACGAAAAATTATGTATGAAAGTTTAACTAAGAAATACAAGTCGCAAAGTGCGAGAAAGTATTTTGCTCATTTTCCATTTAATGCAGCTGAAGGACAAACTTGGGAAACTGCATTTTCTCATTTAGCAAAAATGACAAAAAATCCTGATGAATGGAACTTCAAGACAGAAGAGTTTAGAAACAAATATCCGAATCAATCATATCCGATATTGACAAACTATCTTAACTATACCTTTTTGAGAGTATATGAACAAGGTAAAATTGTGTATTCTAAAGAACAAGACAAAGCTTGTTTTAATACAGGTCTCCAAACAAAACGAGGTAAAGACATTTTCGCAACTTTCTTCAAAAACAAACAAGCAAGCGACAGAAGCCAATCTGACTGGACATTTTATGCATTTATTGATAGTTATTCTGACAAAATGCAGTTTTATACGCCGACACCAGAGATAGCAACTTACATTGAAGATGCAAATGATTTGGTATTTGATACAAAATTGGATATTGATACGAATTTAACCCATATAATAGAACAAAATATTGACCGATTCCCAACAATTCTTCAAGGAAATGCGAAAATGGCCGAAAACATTATTTTAGGTTCTATTCAAACTTTAAAAGAGAAGGTTAAAAGGAATTACAAAATAGCAATTCCTCATTGGTATGAGAACAAAATTCAAATTATGTTACCTCTCGTTTTAACGAACGAAGAGAATATCGCTGAACTTGCTTT
>CAYNGF010000379.1:0-1447 GCA_964396515.1 uncultured Paludibacter sp. | reverse complement strand
CCATTGTGGAAAAGAACTTCGGAGCTTATGCCGACCTGAAAACAGGGAAAATGCATGTAGGTTTTCTTAGTAATAATGATATTACGGGCGGAAATTCGGGCAGTCCGATTTTCAATGCCAAAGGTGAACTAATTGGTCTGGCTTTCGATGGAAACTGGGAAGCCATGAGCGGCGATATCGTATTTGAACCCGACCTTCAACGAACAATAAATGTTGATATTCGCTATGTATTGTTTATAATGGATAAAGTCGGCAATGCCAAACGACTTATTAAAGAGCTTAATATCAAATAAACATTATCAATAAGAAATTAACGGCTTTGTAACTTCCAGTAGTGCAAAGCCGTTTTTTTTTTACGTTTTTGCCTAAAAATGCTTATATTTGTTGCTGTAACTTATTCATATTTTTATTGTTTTAAATCAATACCGTTTATGATAATGAATTTTAAGAGGTTATTCTCTTATTTGGCTTTTATGCTATACGCTATTATAAGCACTTGCGCAACCGTTAACGATTTCAAATTCGAGAAATTTCCTCTGAATGACAAATTACCTTCCAACTCTGTTTTGCGAATTTACAACGACAAAGAAGGTTATTTCTGGTTTGGAACTATGGACGGGCTCACGCGTTTTGATGGTTACGATGTGAAAATTTTCCGTTCAAGTCCGTTAACTCCCGGAAAATTGACAAACAACGAAATAAGGTGTATTGCAGAAGATACGTTACAGAGAATATGGGTTGGAACTTCCGAAGGAATAGTAATAATTGATAAAAAAACATACCGGACAACAATACTCAAAAACCAATATATAACAGGGGATAATATTAATTCTATAATTACAGACCGTAAAGGTTTTATATGGATAGCTACAACATCTTATGGTGTGCTACGAATGCAGCCTGAAACCTTCGAATATGAACGTTATAGTGCTGATAGCGATGCTCCTGTGCGTATCAAATCGAATACGGTTACTTATTTATTTGAAGATAACAAAGGGAGAATTTGGCTTACGGGATGGAAAGCCGGATTGTGCTATCTCGATACTGAAAATAAAAAAGCTGTTTATTGCCCTCCGATAGGAAAAAATGACAATCCATTCCGATGTTTTCAGGATAAAGATGGATTGTTTTGGATTTGTACATGGGGCGATGGAATTTTTCATCTTACCGAAGCAAGTGATGGAAACTTGAAAATTGATAAGATGCCTTTATCCAAAAAATCAGAATTGCAGGTTGATGACATAGTTTACAGCATAACTCAGGATGATAAAACCGGACTTATCTGGGTTATCACTTTCAGTGATTTGAGTAAAATACGAAAGGAAAATGACGGAACCTTTACTGTTACTTCGGCACATGACTACTTCGAAGAATCATCCATGAAACTTTTTCATGATATTGTAAAAGACCGCAAGGGAAATCTATGGATAGGTTCAGTGGGAGATGG
>CAYNGF010000378.1:0-1457 GCA_964396515.1 uncultured Paludibacter sp. | reverse complement strand
CAACGAAGTTCTTACTTTTAAATGTTTTATTAAATACTTACTTTATTAAAATTTGTGGCGACCTTCGTCGGCTACAGTAAGTTTTGCTCTTCCTTTTGCGCGGCGTGAAGCTAATACGCGACGTCCGTTAGCAGTTGCCATTCTTTCGCGGAATCCGTGTTTGTTCCTTCTTTTTCTTTGCGAAGGCTGAAATGTCCTTTTCATTATTTATATCTGATTTTTTAATTTTTTTATTCGGTTGCTCAAAACGGACTGCAAAAATAGTTGTTTTTTTTTAACTGGCAAATTGTTGATAACTTTTTCTTTGTAAATATTTTGTGCATTCGCTATTTATCTAATTCGCACTCCGCCAGTCGCTGGTTGTTTTACAGGAACCTGATTGGGTTGAATAGCATCAGACTGAAGTAACGTTCCAGGTTTACTGCTCTGAAAATTATTAATTTTCGAAGTCAAACCTTCGCTATCACAGGCATTGCACTTATCCACAAAAAGTTTATACCCTATTTCCTCTCCTTTATATTTATACGATACCATTTCGAAAGGATGCTTTCCGTTTTTTAAAGGATTCAGTGCATCGGCAAGTGTGAGATACGGAATGGATGTAATCCAGTTATTGGACGAAGCAATGGCAGTGCCTGAACTTTCGCCAAGTGTATGCAAAGTGGCAAAAACATCAAAAAATACTACTGCTTTTTGAGCTTCAGGAAAATCATTGACTTTTTGAACCGTTCGAAGTGTTGCATGAGGAACATCCACTCCTTTAAGTAAACGCACCTCACCTTCGGGCACTTTATTGCTTCTGATGGGTGAAATCAGGACAAAACTGTTTTCAGCTTTATATGTTTCACCGTTAGCCCCGGTACTATATGTCCACTCCACGTGTTCAATACCTGAAATCATCAATCCTTCGGTTTCCACCCAGTCCGACTCTATTACAAAGCCTTCCAGTTCAATACGAGCTTTTACTTCCTGATTGGGCTTAAACTGCAATCCACTGATATCAAACATGCCTAACGGAGAATTTATCATGCCTTTGTTAAGATTAAGTTTAACCGGTTCATTAACCGGAGCTGATTTTGGGGTTGATTGGGGATTAACCTGTGTTGTTCTAAGTACCGCCTTATGATATTTATCGCGGGTTATAAATTCAACGGGACCTTTATAAGCGATAATGCTGTTTTTAAAGTCGTTCATCTGTTTTAAGATTACACTTTGCGATACCGAAGCTACTTTTGAAATACCGGATTTGGCTCTGCCGGGAATCGACGTTTTTGGAATTGATGATGTGTTTTGTTGCGATGCAAGTTTATACCAATCGCTTTTGTATCCTGCCACAAACCCTGCAGCCGATCCATTATAATAATCGGCAGCATAAAGTTTAATTTCTCTAAACGGAATAGTGGCATTCACAGCGTTACTTAAATTTGGTACATTTGGTAATTTTATCCGTACTACAT
>CAYNGF010000377.1:0-1477 GCA_964396515.1 uncultured Paludibacter sp. | reverse complement strand
GTGGAAGGAACTGCTGCTCATGCGTGCAGAGTATCACGATGGATGACCTCCTCTCTTCTATCCAGCGGCACAACTTGCTCTTGGCTGTGCAGTCCAGGGCACCGAACGGCTCGTCGAGGATCAGCAGGTCCCAGTCGCAGCCAAAGATGCATGACAGGTTGAGCTTCTTCAGTTCGCCCCTGCTCAGCGAGAGGGGATCGTCCCCTTGCCTCCCCCTGATGCCTGCCCTGGTGAGAATCGCTTCGTCGTCACCCCCATAGGACCGGATCTCTTCGTGGATGGTGTTTTCGGTCAGCTGCCATTCAGGGAACTGGAGCGAGAGCATCACGCTCGCCACCCCTTCCCTTGTAATCCTGCCCTCGCATGGATCAAGGAGACCTGCCGCCATGGAAGCAACAGTGGACTTTCCGGCGCCTACCTTCCCGGAGACCAGGTGGATTCCAGGGCCGAACCTCCCTGTGATGCGGATAGTGGCGTCGCCGCGCCTTACGGCTACGTCATCAAAGACGAGTTCCACTCTTTTAGCCTCCACGATGGGGGATACCAGCAGGAGTCCCTGTATCCTGAAAAAACCTCCCCGGGGTTGCCGAATGCCTCCACCCTTCCATCTGAGAGGAAGAGCACCGCATCGGCGGACGATGCAAGATCCATGCTCTGGGTGCACTGGACGATTCGGGATACGCCGGTACGGTGCAGGTGCTCCTGCAGCACCGATGCGGTATGGGCGTCAAGGTGGGAATCCCATTCATCCAGGACCAGGATGTCGGGGGTGGACAAAATGGCGGTCGCAAGCGCCGTGAGCACCTGTTCCCCGCCAGAGAGCGACCCCGTATCGCGGTCCAAAAGAGGGGTTATCCCGGCAAGCGCGGAGACCTCCTTCACCCTGCGGGCGATCTCTTCACACGTGCAGTGCCGGAAGCGGAGTGGTGAGGCCAGCTCCTCGCTGACACGGGAGAAGAGGGTGTTTCTTCCCGGGAACTCGTGGACCCATCCGACCGTCACTTCCGCAGGGTCCTTCCCCCCTATCGTGATGCGCCCCTGCACGGGCTCTTCCATTCCTGCGAGGAGCCGGAGAAGTGTGGTCTTTCCACTCCCGTTCGGCCCTATCAAGGCCGAACGGCCCGCAGGGATGAGAAGGGAAGGGATATCGAGAATCCCGTGCCTGAGCTCATGTATGCAGATCATCGCGCCTACCCTGGTTTTTCGCCCCTAAACCCTGCATGCATCCCTGACTTCAGTCTCGCAATACGATCGGTTGCCAGGGATGCGACCACCGCCTTCAGGATATCGCCGGGAAGGAAGGGGACGGCCCCGAGGAGTATTGCCATCTCCAGCGACAGCCCGGTGGAGAGCGAGAGCCATGCCACCCCACAGGCGTAGAGGGCACAGAGACCTGCCGCCATTCCCGCGTACCGGGCAAGCCGCAATTTCCGCTCATACCCGAGACCCGAGAGAAGGGCCGCGGGAATGAACCCCA
>CAYNGF010000376.1:0-1492 GCA_964396515.1 uncultured Paludibacter sp. | reverse complement strand
GTACAGCCACAACTCATTGCTTCGTTTAACACAGCTCCCCAACCTTCGTTTTGATCGCTTGTAAATAAAAAAATATTTGAGTTCAACATATAATCTCTAACCTCTGAATTTGGCATATTGCCCAATAGAGTTATATTGTTTTCAAGTCCGGATTTTGTAATCAAATTTTTAATTTGTGGTAACAACTCTCCATTTCCTATCATATTTAAATGAAAACGAAAACCTTTTTCTTTTAATTTTACGGCTAATTTTACGGCTAATTCCGGGTGTTTCCAGTCAATAAACCGTCCCACCCACAATAAATTTAGAACCTTAGTTGGCTTGTTTTTAATTACAATTTCAATGTCTAATTCATTTACCTCTGTAAAATATCCCCATTTAAATTTTTTAGCAGGGTATGCAAACACAAAATCAAAGTCATTAGCTGTAAACGCACTTGCACATAGCATATAAATATTTTTGTTTCTATTTAAAGTATGATTTTTAAATAAAAAGAAAATGATTCTGATATCGAAATACTGCCACCAGCCTTTTTTAAAAATTCTTTCGCTATACCTGAAAGTAAGTTTGTTTTCCTTAATTCTTTCAGCAATAAAAATGTCGGGAGCCGATCCGGCGATTACAACATCAGAATTTAAGCCTAATGCAAGTGCTTTTTTCCAGTTTTCTCGATTTTTATATGCAAGTAAATTATATTTGTAGCTCCTGCAATCAGGATATCCGCTTTTAAGAAAATCTTCAGGGGTTTCCTCTGTTGAAACAAAAATAAAATTATCTCCTAATTGCTTTCGCATTTCATCGCAAAAGGGCGTTTGATGATGATTTAAGAAATTAGAAAAAAAAGTTATTTTCATTTCTGCTAAAAGGGTGATTATTTATGTAAATATTTTATTGTTTCGTCATTTATACTGATAATATATGTACTATTTGGTGTTAATGAGAAATTTATACTCTCATTATCAGTTTCCTGATCAATAAGCTCTTTTCCATCAACAGCAAGTATCTTAACTTTATGAGTACAAATATTTTTAAATCTGACTTTTATCTCATGCCCTAATGATGAAATTTCGAAATTATCAGGAGATATCAACATTGGAGAATCAGTTTTAAATAGATTTACTTCATTCAGAATATATTGTAAACCTACATTGTACATTTCGATATGATCTTTTCCTTCAAAATTATAAATAGTAGTTTTCCAGTGATGCGCTAATCTCAACATACCCTCGAAATAGTAATTCTCATCATATCTTCTGTAAAGTTCTTTTTCTCTGTCGCCAACCAATAATACAATTTTACAAGCATCTGGTCGGACATGAAACAGAGGAGCTGATTCATCAATGATAGGTTGTGTAGCAGGAATACCTCTCTCTGCTCTTACCTGAAAATGGGAGATTGCTTGTCCGGTTACAGAAACCAATGATGCAAGATTGTTTACATCAATATCATATTTTGTTGTATATTTTTTATCAAGTCCAATCATTAACGCGAG
>CAYNGF010000375.1:0-1496 GCA_964396515.1 uncultured Paludibacter sp. | reverse complement strand
CTGACCCGAAAACAAACAAGTTAAGTCATATCCATTGGCAGAGATATGCCTCTTCGGTTTGGGATGATATTCGTATTGATGAGGTATTGCAGTTCAAAGAGAGTAAAGACGAAGACGATGAGAAGCATGTACACCCTCTTCAACTTGACGTAGTTGATCGTATTGTCGACTTGTATAGTAATGAGGGGGAAGTTGTACTTACCCCGTTTATGGGGGTTGGAACGGAAGTATATGCCCCGGTTTCAATGGGCCGTAAAGCCGTCGGTATTGAACTGAAAGAATCATATTTCAAACAGGCGGTGAAAAATCTGGCCGATGTTAAAAAGAGGTTCGCTTCTGATACTCAGCAAAAACTATTCTAATTATGAACTTAAAAGAAATTCAATTCAGAAATTACATCGCCACGGTCAGGAGGGGATTGATAACGGCGGAAACGGGGCCGCTTGAATTTATTATAAAAATGGCAGAAGAAACTGATGAAATAAAAAATGCGAATAATGACGCAATTCCACACGAATTAGCCGACCTGATAATCGTTTGTTTATGCTATGCTAAACATTTCAACATTGACATTGAAACCGCACTTTTGGAAAAAACCATTATTAACGAAATCAGAAAGGATTAGATCACGATGAAAAAGAAATCAGCAATTTCAGTACGCAAGGCCGTTGAATTGGCATTTGCGGAATTACCCGAAAAATTCCACGCCCCGTTTTTCTGTACGGCGGTGAAGATCAAAACCGGAAGATCGTATTTGATGGATGGAACGATTCTCCGCCGTCTCAGGGAAGCACGAAACGACAATCCGGCATTTAATTACCGGTGCGAGGATGCGACGATAAGCCTATATGCCAAAATTACGCCACCAGAGGCAAAATTAGCGACTTTCTCCGGTGAAGCGGTAAAATGATAAGGCGAGAATAAAAACTCGTTAAAAACGATTACACGATGAAATTAAGATATGACGCAAAAGTAGTTGGGGGAGTAGAATCGGGTCACCATGCCCGGCTTCCCCAATTTTAACCAAAAATCTAAATTCCCCAATGAAAAACAAGGGTTACAAATGGGGTCGGTTCTTCTGCAAGTTGTTCAAACGTGCATACCGTCTTGAAATGACGCCAGAGCAGAAGGGGCGGTATCTCTCCGATGTTGTCAAGGCGTATATGATGGGGATTGAGTGCGGTTACGAGAATAGGCGGAAGGAGGAGCAAAAATGACGGCAGAGGAATACATCGTTCAGGAATACGGGGAGACTTGGTTACGGGTTGAATGGTCTCCGGGTGATGTTATTGATGCGCTTGATGGATATGCAAATCACCGCATTGAAGAGGAGGAACGCCTTTTTCGGGAGAGAATTGAATCAGATGCAGAGTTGTGGGGGAGAGTTGGGGCGAAGACACCTCGGTTATCAAATTCAACAGACCCGATGCCGAAAGTGGATTAACGTTTTGCATAAGACCAGTAAAGGAATGCGAGAGATAAACTATCAAAATATA
>CAYNGF010000374.1:0-1498 GCA_964396515.1 uncultured Paludibacter sp. | reverse complement strand
GGGCCTTCCAGCGAAAATAATTGAATCTCAGACGTTCATCGGATAATACTGATCAGTAAACGTTGAATGTGAATGTGTATTGGATACCCGTTCCAGATGTGAAAGTACTTCCGATATTTTTGAAACCAACCAGGTCTGTGAAAGTCACTTTTGTCGCAGACATAAGGGTTTCTGCAACAATACCCGGATCAACCGATTCGTTCGTTCTTATATACACATCGATTTTTCCAGCATCTGTACCTGTATAGATTTTGTAAGCTATTCCATAGTGGTCCACATTTATATCTCTTGCAAGAATTTTTATGTCATCTGTTGCTGTAAAATAACTACTTCCATCTGATTTTTTAATGCCACTTGCATCTGCCCCATTCACATACGCTGCATTTTCAATTGCACTTGCAAGTGTCTTCAAGTTTTGCGCTACCTGTGTCGCCTTGGATTTCTTGATGGCATTCAACGCCACCGGTGTGATTGTTGCGATCAATGCGGCCATTACCGCGAGAACGATCAAAAGCTCAACCAGCGAAAATCCCTTTTTTCTGTTTTTCATAATACTATCCCTCCTGTTTGTTGGCTTATCTATCTGAAAGTTATATGCAAGGGTGTGCCAACAAACCGGAAGCACCAAACGGCCCTCAATTCGAGGGCCTTGTGGTTCAAAAATAATATTTTTATTATGCGATCAATAAACAGTGAAAGAAAATGGGTAAAAAATTTCTCCGCTAACTGTAGTTGTTGACTCTACTTTTGTTGTATTTTTTGTTATATAAGACCAGCTTGCTATATCTTCAAATGTATCATCGGTAGTAGTTGCAGTTGGAAGTGCTTCAATAACTTTACTTGGATTTACCGCGTCTTTAGCCGTAAATGCGATAACACAAGTGAACGTGCCTGAAGTTTGAGTGTAATAGAGAATGTAGTCGTCTGAAACGTCCCGTGAAATGCTGGATAGTTTAGTCAGACCAGCTGTTTCATCAGCACCATCGACATATGCTTTGTTCTCGAACGCACTCGCAAGTGTCTTCAAGTTCTGTGCCACCTGTGTTGCTTTGGACTTCTGAATGGCATTCAAAGCCACCGGTGTGATTGTTGCGATAAGTGCTGCCATCACGGCTAGTACGATCAACAGTTCAACCAGAGAGAATCCTTTTTTTCTACTCATTATTACGCCTCCTAATCTAAGCTGACATATATATAGCATTACCGTGCCAGTATGTAACATAGCACTCTATAATCGATCTAATGTTACGATATAGATCGTAATATATATTTATTGGACAAAATATCCGATGTATTCTTAATTCCAGCGCATTGCGATTCGCGAAGTTGTTCTGGTTTGCTATCGTACGACCGATTGCATTAATCGAACAAAGGGAAAGTAGTTTCCAGTGAAGCTCGAAAAGTGTGAAATTGATTTCCGCAGTAGAGCGAGAAGAACCGTCCTTGGAAAGAGCGAAGGGCGGAAGAGCATAGAAGCCGTTCTCCGTCCACCGTCCTC
>CAYNGF010000373.1:0-1508 GCA_964396515.1 uncultured Paludibacter sp. | reverse complement strand
TTCTGTAGCCTCTGCTCCATATCTGTAAGCTCTATAGCTTTTAATACAGAGTTGAGGAGGTAGCTCTCTTTATAAGCCTGAGCCTCAGTAATAGCTCCGTTCTGGTATCTCTTATAGACTCTCAGGAGGAGCCTCTTTACGTCCTTAGCCTGTATGTCTGCAGTCTCTGTAAACATTGTTTACTCTGTTTATATAGTAAGTTTTTATACTGCTTTCAGTTTCCTGGAGGGCTTTATAGTAGTCAGCTCATCCAGTAGCTCCTTATCTGCTCTCTCCTCCTCTACCTCCTTAGAGCTCTTAAATACTGGGTCTGTTACCTCCTCCTTTGCCTGAGCCTGGTATTTAAGGTATAGCTCCAGGAGTTTCTCAGTAGAAACGTCTGAAAGGTTTCTTTTTTCTATCTCTTTTTTTATCTTACCCAGGAGCTCCCCAAAGGTCTGTAGCCTGTTCTCCTTATGTAGGTAGTATTTCTCATAGAGAGCCTCCAGCTCCAGGGCTTTATGGTTTGCTATCTCCTCCTCCAGCTCCTTACTCCAGTCTATTAGAGTCTGCTTAGCCCTCCCCAGCTCTTTGGCTATCTTATCAAAGGAGTAGCCCTTAGCCCTGAGCTCTATAAATTTCTCTTTTTGTTCTATGGTCTCCATTAATTTATTTTCATCAGTTTATAAGCCTCCATTATTGCAGAGTAGGGAGCCTCCAGCTCCTTAGCTATAGCCCTGAGGCTGGGGCGTACCATTAAGCCTCCTGGCTCATATATTAAAAAACAGTCTCCTATTGTCCCTAGTATAGAGCTCTTTTTAGTATTTCTCCCGTAGTTCTGCCAGGGCTCTTTAGTCAGCCCGTAGTCCTTTGGCTCTATTGCCAGTAGTTCCTTATATTTGGCTCCGCTCTGTATAGCTACCTCCAGGGCTCTATGGTATTTAGCCTCTCTGGAGCCTATAAGGGTCTCTCCCAGCTGTCTTAAAGCCTCAGCCCTGCTCTGTTCTGGAGTAGCTTTAAAGCTCTTTAGCGGTCTCTTTGTTTTCTTAGCCAGAGCCTCAGCCTCCTCATCATCTAAAAAGCCCTTTTCCTTATCCCAGTAGTTATACAGCTCTGTTATCCCTGTCAGCTTAGAGAGGTGTTTAGCGTCCTTTACCTTTGTCTTGTGTTTCTCCTCTATAGCATCTATAAAAGCCTCCTCAGCCTCCTCTGAATACTCGTAAACATGAGTACTAAATACCTCCCCCCAGCTCTTACTCTCCTGGTAGGTCTCATCTATTTTTTTCCTGTAGTCTATATACCTCAGGTATTGAATACTTAGCCAGTCTAAATAGTCTGAGGTTGTCAGCTTTTTTAAAAGAGTCTCCCTGTCCAGTTGTAAGCCCAAAGAGTATAGTAGCTGTACGTCCTTTAGTGTGCCGTCCAGGTAGGTTAAAAAGCCCTCTATTAATAGCTCAGTTCCCTCTGGGGTAAGAGGCTGTATTTTACCCAGTCCCTCCCTGAGCTGAGGCTCAAATATTGCTCTTAGT
>CAYNGF010000372.1:0-1534 GCA_964396515.1 uncultured Paludibacter sp. | reverse complement strand
GCGAGATGCAACTCGATACCCGAGCCCTTTCTGTCAGTCACCCCTCGCGTACGCGGGACGCTTGCGTCCCAACGGTGACCAGCCCCAGTGCTACGAGCACTACGTTATCCCGGTCATGATACCTTGGAGTGCTTCTCCAGCTCCAAGCCCTATCGCCTAGCATTAAACAGACCGATGAGGTAGGTCAGTGTGCTTGGTGCCAAAAGCCCGGATAACATCGGCGAGGAGAGAGCGGCTTTACGCCGCCGTTACAAGTCCCTTACGGGACTCCGATAAGGAGAATGCCCATGGTATTCGTTCTGGACAAGCACCAGAAACCGCTTATGCCCTGTTCCGAGAAACGCGCGAGGCTACTTCTTGAGCGCGGCAGGGCGACCATTCACAGAATGGAACCCTTCACGATTCGCTTGAAAGATCGCACGGTCGCGGAGAGTATCCTGCAACCGCTGCGCCTGAAACTCGACCCTGGCTCAAAGACGACGGGCATGGCGGTCTTAGATGAATCCGACATGGAACACGGCAAGGCGATATTCTTGGGCGAACTGCACCACAAGAAGTGTATCAAATTGGCGTTGGAGGGTCGGCGCAGTCTGCGGCGTTCTCGCAGGAACCGCAAAACTCGCTACCGCAAGGCAAGATTCCTGAACCGCAAGAAGAAGAATGGCTGGCTTCCGCCGTCATTGGAGGCGCGAGTCAATCAGACGCTCAACGCCACAACCAAACTCCGCAAGCTGATGCCAATCACCGCTATCTCGACCGAGCACGTCAAGTTTGATACTCAACTAATGGAGAACCCGGATACCAACGGCACAGAGTATCAACAGGGCGAACTCGCGGGTTACGAAGTGCGGGAATACCTGCTTGAGAAGTGGGGGCGCAAGTGCGCGTATTGTGGCGCAACCAATGTGCCCTTGGAGATCGAACACATCACACCCCGTTCCAGAGGCGGCAGCAGTCGTACGAGCAACCTGACGCTGGCCTGCCGGTCGTGCAACCAGAAGAAGAACAGAATGACTGCGGCGGAATTCGGCTACCCGGCGATTCAGGCGCAGGCGCGTAAACCTCTGCGTGATGCCGCCATGATGAACGCCACACGCTGGCGACTGTTCAACAGACTGCGCGGAACAGGCTTGCCGGTGGAATGCGGCACGGGCGCAAGAACTAAGAAGCAGCGAATCGAGCGTCACTTGCCCAAAACGCACTACTATGACGCCTGCTGCGTTGGTGCGAGCACGCCGGAGACGATTGATGTGTGCACCGGATATGTTGCCGAGTGGACGGCGGTAGGTCGCGGCAAACGGCAGATGTGTCGCACGGACAAGTACGGCTTCCCAAAGGCGCATAGGCAGGCTCGCAAGCGGCACTTTGGCTTCCAGACCGGTGATGTCGTGGCAGCAGAAGTTCCACGTGGAAAATCCAAAGGCTTTTGGCGGGGGCGCGTTACCTGCCGTGCGAACGGGTATTTCGATGTTCGTGATTGGAAAAGCGGGGCATTATGTCGTGCTCACCACAAGTATTGCAGACCAATCCAACG
>CAYNGF010000371.1:0-1537 GCA_964396515.1 uncultured Paludibacter sp. | reverse complement strand
CGTCCTCCAGATTATCCATGCCGTAACTCTTAGCAGTCTCTACGAGTTTAGCCCCAAAATTGAGCAGGTTTATCCTGCCCTCGAAACGCATCTTCAACTCACGTATCGCCGTCGCCTCTTCCTTCGGAGCCACTATGAGGACTATCACCCGGGAACCTTCCGTCTCGCTGACGAGTGAATCCACCCTTGAGAGCTTATCTGAAATAATATCCAGTTTATCTGCAAGTGAGAGATTATCACGCAAGTGCATCGGGCAACACCTCGAAAACCATCTTCGGCTCGAGCCTCACCACATTTCCGGCCATAGCGAACTCTATTACTCCTGAAGTGGCCAGGTCGGCAAGATAGGAGAGAAGGTCACTCTCGTCAAGGAGCAGGTATTTGAAGTCGTCCGCTTTCAGGATGGCCGAGGGCGAGAGTTTCGAGTTGAAGAGGAAGTACAGAACCGCGGTAACGCTCTCTCTTTTGGGGCGGAAAAAGTGCAGGTCTATATTCTTGCCGTTAGACTCGGCAAAACCGAGCTTTGATGTTATTGAAAGGTAGTTTGTTATCCTCTTGTCGGACATATACTTTGTGAAGCCCGCCTTCTTGACGATAAACTCGACTACGTCTTCACGTAGCAGGAAGGGCTCTCCCCTGTGGTAGGCAGGATATACCTGCTCGAGTGTAATGGCCCTGACCAATTCGTCTCTCTCACAGTTCTTCCAGAAGAGAATCTCTCTTTTCGTCTGAGTCTCTATGCTATCGGAAGTCATTATGCGCGCGAAGACGCCCAGGGCTGCAGGTGTGAAGCCCCTGACGTAGTCGCTAACCAACCAATGAGCCACATAACTTCTGTATTCTCTTGAGTCGTTTCCGAATGGATCGTCTTCCACAAGATGTTTTCTGATCTCTTCGGCATTTCTCCCCTTTATGACTTCGCCCATTATGTAAATTACTTCGTCAAGATGCTCGAAGGCTCTGTTCAGATGTGTTTTTGAGTTAGGCGGCATATACTGGAACCTCCGTGTTAGGTAACTAGATTATAACAACGATGTTGTCGTTTGAACAAGTGTAGAATCTGACAGAAAAAACCCTTGTGGCACAGTTAGAAGCCGAATCGGTGTTTACGGGACAATTATCCTCTTCGGTACTAAGATACCTGAGGAATTGGAGAAAGATATCGAGCGTATCCTTGAAAGACTGTTATAGCGGCTTATAAAAGATACTGCCTGTTATCTGTTTAAAGCCATTAGCCTGACGCCGTGAAACCCTTCGCTCACGAGGCGGACCAGAGGTAAGAAGATCAAGAACTTTGCGCTCTTCCAACCTCACGCCTCCGACCTCTACTCTTTCATTGCGTCAGTTCCGCTTCGCGGGCAGAAGATCGGTGGAGAGTGGGGAGAAAGAGCGTTATCGAGAGTTGGCTGCCGGTTGTTGGTAAGAACGAGATCCCGTATAGGAGTACTACGGGATGACACGGGATGACGGTACAGGGACACCACGGGATGACAGTCTTTCCTTCCTTCCCGTCATTCTGAGCTTGACTCAGAATCAC
>CAYNGF010000370.1:0-1538 GCA_964396515.1 uncultured Paludibacter sp. | reverse complement strand
TTGCAACAAGCTACGAACACAGCTTGGGGCTAACTGTCATTGGCGTTGTAGAACACGGGAGCCGAGCGGCGGTAGTCCGTCCGCTCCGGCGATCACGGCCGAGCAGGCTGCTGCACTCGCCGCAAGCGTGATCACCGCCGCGCAGCCGCTGTGCTTCCCTAACTGGCAGCTTAAGACCGACCGGAAGCAGGAGATATTCCTCGCCATCACCAAGGCCCTTGTGCAGCAACACAAAGAAGCCAACCTGCATCCACCTGCCACCGGTTTCGTGGATCGGGCGATCAGACTCTTGGAGAAGACACGTTACGTGGGGACAACAGAACCCAATGCCGCTTCCTGAATACAACGTGCGCCATAGTGCGAAGGCCCGGAATATCCGGCTCAAGGTGACGCCGGAGGAGGGGCTTGTAGTCGTCGTGCCGCGCGGGTACGACGAGTCGAAAATCCCCGCCATCTTGAACCGCAAGAAGGCATGGATTGCCGATGCGATGGCCCACGCTGCCCAGACCCGCCGGTTTCTGGAACCGAAACCGAGCACGTATCTACCAGAATGGATCAGTCTTCAGGCGGTTTCGGAGACATGGGCGATCACGTACTGCCAGAATGTATTTCGGCCCGGCATTGCCCTGCGTGCCGCCGATGGAACGATCAAGATCATTGGCAAGAGCATCAGCCGTGATGATGCCGTTCGGAAACTCAATGACTGGCTGCGGCTTCGCGTCCGGGACAGCCTTTTCCCGCTAGCTCAATCCCTGGCCGACAAGAACCACCTTTCTATCCGCCGCCTCATGGTCAAGAGCCAGCGGACGCGCTGGGCTAGTTGCTCCGCGAAGAAAAACCTCGCTTTGAACACCAAGCTCCTCTTTTTGCCGCCGGACCTCGTGAGGTACGTGCTGATCCATGAGCTTTGTCACCTCCGCGAGATGTCCCACTCCCGCACGTTTTGGCTGCATGTTCAGTCGGCATGTCCTGACTACCGAGTGCTCGATGCGAGGCTTCGGGAAGCTTGGAAGACGGTCCCATCGTGGGTTGGAGCCGGCAAGACTCCACAAGAACCTACAATCTAACGGGTCCATGAGGAAGAAAATGCAGTCGCCCAACAACAGCATGCAGCGGACGGCGCTGCGTGGCCCCGAGCAGCGCGGCGAAACAAGAGGGGCGGAGGAAAGACAATGACAGTCGAACAGATCGCCGAAGTGTGCCACGAGACGAACCGCGCTTACTGCGCGACGCTCGGGGACAACAGCCAGCCGTCGTGGGCCGAAGCTCCCGAGTGGCAGCGCACGAGCGCCGTCAATGGCGTTCGGTTTCACCTGGACAACCCGAACGCAAAACCGAGCCATAGCCACGAGTCGTGGCTTGCTGAGAAAGAGGCGGGTGGATGGAAGTACGGTCCTGTGAAAGACCCCGAGAAGAAGGAACACCCGTGCTTCGTGCCCTACGAGGAACTGCCTGAAGAGCAGAAGGCAAAGGATGCGCTGTTCATCGGTGTCGTTCACGCGCTGCGCTCGATGGAAGAAAGAACAGTTTCCAGTAAA
>CAYNGF010000369.1:0-1555 GCA_964396515.1 uncultured Paludibacter sp. | reverse complement strand
CAACCTCGACTTTCAAAATTCTAATTATAGTGCAAACCTAAAAGCGTGTGTTAGGCGGTCGTATTTTGTTGTGTTAGAATCGTATAAATCTTGTCGTTTTATCAGTTTTTTCGTCTTTTAATTCCATTTCAGTTTCCGTTAGCTTAATTACTTCAGAGCGAAAAGAAGTCTCATCATTAATGATTGTTGTTAGAGTTTTGCTTTCTGTGTCGAGAAAATATTTACCTTTCAACTGACTATTTACTTTGTTGTCGACTAAAATCTCAACATAAATAGAGTCGTTTTCGTAAAATGTTATTTTATCAGTGGTATTTAAACCTGTGTTGTTTACAACGTCTCTCATTTTCCAACTTCCGATAATAAATCTTTTATCAGGTTGTCTGTTCGCACAAGATAAGGAAGTCAGACTTATTAAAAATAAAATTAAGATTCTCATTATCAATATGTCTTCTTTATCACTGTATAACCTGATTCACAGTCACGATTTGTTAGTATTCTGTTCCTATAAAGTACGTGCTCAAAATATCCGTCAAAGTATTTGGTTGAATAGCGTTCTAAGGTTTTCGAATAACCAAATTCTTTATTCTCTTTTATGATTGAGTCAATACTAGTCTTTTTTAAAGAATTAAATATACTGTCAACAAGTTTATTGTCGTATGTCTGAGCACCAATTTGTTTATATTTCTCGTCAGAAAAAACAACAGTTCTTGTTTTATAATCAACTATTTCCCCTGAGTACAAGTCATGGGTTGTTGTGCAAATTTCTTTCGCCTCACCAGTTTTGCTGTTTTTCGCTATGTAAACTACGAAATCGGGAGCTGTGGTCTGATTTTTCAAGGCATCTTTAAACATTAAACTATAAATTTCAGTCAAGTTTTCTGGATTTTTATCTTGTCTTGAAGCACAAGCTAGAATAATGCTCATAGTCAATGTCAGAAAGATTATGTGAGATATTTTCATTTGTTGTCAATTTTTTTTTAATATGCCGCCTAACGAACAAGTGTAAGGGCTTGCCCGAACTGTCTAACTGCAAAACACTATCACAACCATAAGTAGGGCTTGACCTTACACATTGTTAGCGGTTAGGTGCGTCTTTTCAATATATTTTCAATTATTAATCATAAAATTAAATTCAAAAATGAGAACAATTAAATTCAGAGCATGGGACGAAAGTCAAAAATACATGGCAAAACAGGGAACTCCTGATTTAGAAACTATTCAAAGTTTTTTCTTTCATTTCGGTGATTGTCAGTTAATGCAATTTACTGGTTTAACCGACAAAAACGGTGTCGAAATTTACGAAGGCGATATTGTTAAGGTTGACATATTCACTAAAAATTATTGTATTGTATTCGGAGAAAGCAAAAAATGGGGAGCATCTTTTCAATACAAATCAGATTATTCAATTTATTATTTGACCGAAAATTTTGCAAAAGACTGTGTGGTCGTTGGTAACATTTACGAAAATCCAGAGCTGCTCTGATTTTTTTGCACTTACCGCTAACGTCCGAGGCTAAAAGCTGGCGGGCATTTCTAAGCACAAAACTGTCAATTT
>CAYNGF010000368.1:0-1576 GCA_964396515.1 uncultured Paludibacter sp. | reverse complement strand
CCCATACGATCAATTTCCAAAATGCACTTTTCAATGAAAATCTGAAAGCATTTGTGTATTCGGGTACTGTGGGTGTACAATGTCAGCCTACAACCAAAGTAACGGGAATGCTGCCCGAAAACGGAGCTGAAAATCAGAATACATCTTTCTACCTTTACTGGCAGCCGGCTGTTAATGTGCGTTATTACAATCTTTTTCTTTGGGAAGATGGACTAACCATGCCTGCAAGTCCTTACCGTTCATACATTTACGGAACAAACACCTGGTTATCTGACTTGGTACCGGGCAAAACCTACAAATGGAAAATAGCTTCGATTAACGATTGTTCATCGCTTGAAAGTAATATACAATCGTTTACAGTACGTAACTTCCCCGATTTAGTAGTAACCGATCTTCAAACTCCGAAAAATATACTTTCAGGAAGTCAGTTCGATGTAACATTTACAGTAAAAAATAGCGGACAGGAGAATACCGGAACCACACTATGGCGCGATATGGTGTATATCTCCACCGATTCATCGGCAAATGGAGGTAAAACACAATTGATGGCAAAATATAATTTGAAGCAATTGGCTGTAAACGAAACTTATACGCAAACCTACACTATCGGTATGCCATCGGAATACAGTGGAAAATATTATATTTTTGTACGTACCGATGTGTACAACGAATTGGCAGAATTAAACGAAAATAACAATCAGCGAAGGTTTGCCGATTCTGTAACCGTTGTTCTTAAACCTTTCCCCGACATTAAGGTGAAAGATATTAATGCAGTTGGTTCACAACTTGTTCCCGGCGATTCACTCACCGTAAACTGGAAAGTTGAAAATATTGGGAATGCCAATGCTTACGGTGGATGGACGGAAAGAATTACGCTTGTTCCCGAAAACGGACAACGTATTCTTTTAAATCCTTATCCTGTAAGTTATGCCGATTTGTTGGTTGGACAAACCATCAATAGAAGTTATAGGTTCAGAATTCCTGATGTTATTCGTTTCTCCGGCAATGCCAAAATTGAAGTATCTCTTCTACCATCAGCCTCATTAGTGGAATTTTCAGGAACAGCAACAAATAATACAGATATTTCTGCAAATTCGGTAACTGCTGTAAATAGACTATTCCTGAATGTTGCTACCGGTTCACTTTCTGAAGGTTCAACTGCCGAGGTGCGCTGTGTTGTTACACGAAGCGGTGATTTCAGTGCCGATTTGCCGGTAACCATTACAAATATACCAACCGGACAAATTAATATTCCTGCTTCAGTAACGATCAATGCCAATGCTTCATCAGCAATTTTCAATCTTACGGCTATTGATAACACTATTGTGGAAGGACCGCGGAATGTAAAAATTAAAGTTACAGCCACAGCACATCGACCAGACTCGGCAAATCTGCAAATACTCGATAATGAAGCAACTGTTCTCAGAGCTAAATTGAATAAGACTGTCGCAAACGAAGGAGATACACTTTCGTTGAGAATTTCGAGGAATTTGGTAACAAACATGCCTTTACAGGTTGTGTTATCAACAAACCGACCAACGCAATGGCAATTTAACAATGCTGCCACAATTCCTGC
>CAYNGF010000367.1:0-1577 GCA_964396515.1 uncultured Paludibacter sp. | reverse complement strand
CAACCTCGACTTTCAAAATTCTAATTATAGTGCAAACCTAAAAGCGTGTGTTAGGGGGTCGTAGTTTTTATTATGTAATTGTCGCTATTCTTTAATGATTCTCCCTGATTTTATCTGTTTGTTGTCCATCGTCAAGCGATAAAAATAGATCCCGCTATTTAAATTCTCTAAACTTATGATATTACTATTTGTATTCAATTCTGTTTTTTTAATTGTTTCTCCTTTTGCATCTAATAACTCAAATGAGTAGGAACGAGAAAAGTAATTCATATAAACATAAATTCTATCAGCTATTGGGTTTGGATAAACTTTTATTTCTGGCAATTCTGACAAATCATTAATATCTGTGAGCAACAGTGGAGTTCCCCATGTTAATGAGTTTTTTTTATAATATACTTGTTGAGTATTATCGTAACTTTGCCATTCCCAACATCCACTACTCGAAGCTACCAGTCCTCTTCCTTTTGCATATGAAGTATAATTACATGCATCATCAATTACATTTGATCTGTGCCAACAATCATTTTCTTTAAAATACATTTCGGGAGAACTATTATTACTAAAGCTTGGATAAACTACCAACATTGAACTATCATTTTGAAATACCGGAATACCTGGTTCTTGATCGAACTCAGTGTTTTTGTAAACGATATTGGTAACTTGTTGATTGTCATAAGTCGTTATATAATCACTTGAAGTGTTCTGCTTATATTTGAGTAAACTTTCAATATGCTCAGTGTATCGTATTGAATCCTCAAAGTTTTCTCTCTTTATTATACGTTTTATATATTTTTTTTCATGGGCACTTCCCCCTATCATTAACGAGTTTGAGGAATTAATATAATGAAATTCATCCCCTTCTTGAAAGTCAAACACATCAAACCATTTTATAGTATGTTGTCCCATTTCTGGGTTTGCTAGTCCAATAAGATCTAAATTCTTTGTAATATAGTAAGCCGGTCTGAATTTGACAGTAGGAAAATGTGTGAAATTTAATGTTTTTGTCAGACCAAAATGTTTGCTGATTGCTATTGTACTTCCTTCAAGTTCATGTGGCTGGGGTTTCATTGTATTGTCGTAAACATGCAAAGTAACAGTCTTAACCGAATCTATAACACCCAAAACCGTAATCGTATCCAAATTGGTTACTGTTGCAGTAATTGTAATGTCAGGTTTTTGAAATAAATTCCAATTTTCATTTAATGCTGCATTTGTTTTTATTTTAACAGTATCGTTTTCGTCGTTGAAAAAATAGTTCCATTCGTCATTTATAATAATTTTTTTTCCGGCCCAACCGCCTCCAAAAGGATCATAACATTCATCTCCTATTAATTGTAAAGTTCTGGAAGGGAATAAAATGGAATCGTTTATAAATTTACAAGAATCAATTTTAAGAGTTTCAACTAAATTATACTCTCCCTGAAAATATGCTGTTCTGTTAGAGTAAACAGTTTGATAACCATTTTGAGATTTAAGAGAAATCGTTGTGAGTAAAACTATGAGAATTAAAGATAATTTTTTCATACATGTTTTCATTTTAGCTGTTAGTCTGTATTTTTTTACTATGCCCCCTAACG
>CAYNGF010000366.1:0-1579 GCA_964396515.1 uncultured Paludibacter sp. | reverse complement strand
CGTTAGCTGCCATTTTAGGACACAGCTCCGATGATGGGTTCTGCATCAAAGAAAATAACATCTACTTTATTTTCAATTTTGTTGAAAATAGGATATTCAATTTCTTTAACAACTGAACGTTCAATAATTAAATTAGGATTTTTGTGAGCTTGGTGCATTTTTGGTAATTTAGCCAACTCATCAGCACTAAAAGGCTTTGAGGTCTTCACACGTTTAATGTAAGTTCCTCGTTTCAATTTGGCTTCTAAATCGTTCCAATTAACACCTTTTTCTAACATCATTTTATCTTGTAATTCATTTGTTTTCAACTTAAAACATTTAGCGTGTCCAAATAAATAATCAGCCAACATTAAAATTGAGTTTCTTGTAGCATCGTTTTCACGCCATAATAATTGAACGCAAGCATCATGCAATGTAGGTACTTGGTAAATTCTGCAATCAAAAACTGCAACTTTATCATGTGTTGGCAATATTTCTTTTCGTTTTTCATTAAAGAAATTAACGCATTTAGCCGTAAGTTTTGAAAGTATCTTTTGCTTTTTACCATCATTGTAAATTGAACTCTTGCGGTCATCAGAATATAATATCAAAGTAATTTCATCGCTTTGAGTATATCCAACAACTGCATTAGTTTCTTGTACTAAAAATTTTGTTGTTTCGGTCATTAGCTCGGTTAATTTCTTATCAAAAGGACGTTCTAATCCTTTTGTCCAGTTATGAAAATTATTGCCATCTAAACGAATAATTACAGGTAATGTGGGTATCATTACATCGTTGGTGAAATTTCTTTCCAGCCATTTACACCAGTCTCCCATTGTTCCAAAATCCATAATTTTATATTTTAAATTGTTAGTAATCAGATAAATAAAAAACGGCAACTAACATGCAATATAGCAAATGACTGTATTCGTGGTTATTGTAGCGTTTTACCTCGCTCAAACAGTATTGCAATTTGATAGTTTTATAGCACGTATTCAGCCCCTTTCCATATTGCCGACCGTTTTGGTGTTGTAAACACAGTAACTGCGTTTATAAATTCGTTATGGTTCATGCTAAGAAACATCCGTGCATTCAATATTGAAACTTGACAATGCAACCATATCTTGATATTCTCCATCGTCAACTCCAAGTATTGAGCCTTCTGGCATTAAGTTGTTACTGAAAAATTCCGCCCATTCTTTATTTGTTTTTGGTTCTCTGTCTTTGTCGAACCAACTTTCAAATTCTACCTCTATTTGCAATGTCTTTTTCATTTCTCCCCCCCTTCCTGTTCCCACATTTCACGGAGTTGTGCCGTGGTTGCCTTATATGTGTTTCCTTCACCATAATAAACTACCCATTCATTATCTGCTACCAACTCTGCATTTTTACTACACCACTCCGCAAAGTCCTGTATTTCCTCTGCCGTGTAGGTAGGCTTCTCTACCTCCTTAACCAACGTGTCAATGGCATCAGAAACATATTGGTCACCAATGCTGTGTTTAAACTTGTCTGTTGTGTGCTTGTGCAATTTGAGTATTTCTATTGCACCCGTTAAGCTCATCTTCATTTTGTTTCCTCCTATTGTGTTTATATCTCT
>CAYNGF010000365.1:0-1579 GCA_964396515.1 uncultured Paludibacter sp. | reverse complement strand
AGAATCACGCTGAATAACAGCGATATATAATATTAATCGAAATAAAGTCTAATATGTATATCCTGTATAGAAATAATTTAATTTTTCTTTCAACTTTGATTTTAGTGTTTGATAGGCTTTTTCGCCTGTACAATGTCCGGTCATGAATTGCGTGTGGGGATATTTTGATTGTATTGTTTTTGCGATCGTTGAAATCTCTTCCTCTGTTTCATAATCACCATCAATCAAATGAAAACCGCCTATTAATATTTTTATTGGTTTATTTGTTTTTTTCTGAATAGTTTGCATAATATTAAGTACTCCGGCATGTGCGCATCCTGAATATGCCAGAACTTGTTTAGCGCCAAATGTGCAAATCAGTTCATGACTGAAAGTGTCTTGAATTAGTTCATTATTCTGCATCAGCATAAGTGTTTTATTGGCTTTTGGCTGTGGATAAGATGTAGAAGTATTCCGAAAAACATGTATGGTTTCTCCCATTTTCCATTCGTCTTCTACAAAAATAAAACGATCTTTAAATGCATTCACATCATCTTTCAAGCTAATGTTTCGTTTGCCTTTCCGAAGTGAATAATACTCCTGATGTAGCGTGTTAGCTGCTATGATTACTTTAGCCTTTGAATTTTCTTTAAGAAAAGTAAGCAAGCCGCCAATATGGTCGCTGTGGCCGTGCGAAATAAATAAGAAATCCACTTCATTCAAGTCGATTCCCATTTCTTTTGCATTTTGAAGAAACACACTGCTTGCTCCGGTATCCAACAGACATTTTGAATTGTTACATTCTAAATAGATACTAAGTCCATGCTCATGCATCAAGTTTTTCTGTAAAGTATTATCGTCTGCAAGTATCTGTATCTTCATTTTTAATGTTTTCAATTGAAATTAATTCTTCTTTCCCAAAAGATTTGCAATGCTTGCATTTAGTATGATCATGTTCACCATCTACCAATTTATAGCATTTGCGACAGCGAAACCACTGTCTTCCAAAATCAACATTTCCTCCTTCTATTAAAATCAATTTCCCCTCTACAAATGCTTTAGCTATTGATTTACGCGCATTTTCGTAGATACGGGTAAGCGTCGGACGCGATACATTCATGCGTTCAGCAGCCTGTTCCTGCATCATTCCTTCATAATCGAGTAAACGAATAGATTCATACTCATCATATTTTAAAAACACAGCATCAAGCTCACTGCGTGGGATGCCAAAAGGTTTAAATCCCTGCATAAGCGGCGGTGCTGCTATTCTACGCGATTGTTGTGGACGTGGCATAATATTTTGATGAAGTTTTAATTCCTCTTTATATTTGATTTCGGGTGCAAATATAGTGTTTATTATGAACATTTGTTCATAATAAATGAACTTTTTAGTAAAAAAGTTGATTAATTATCCTTAAAAAACCTTTTTGTGAGAAATTTTTCAAACTTAAACGAAGTGGTAAACTTTAATTGTATCAAAAATTTTCTTTTTAATAAATCAAAAATTTCGTTTGCATTTGTAATTTATTAATTTAACTTTCGCATGTATAAGTAATTGAATTTGAAATACATAAATATGTGCAATGAATTTTCTACTTGC
>CAYNGF010000364.1:0-1582 GCA_964396515.1 uncultured Paludibacter sp. | reverse complement strand
TCAATCTCTTATTTAACCTGACAGCGTTCGGAGAACCTGTCAGGGTTGATTAAAAAAGAAAAATCAATGCAAATCATATATCTGCACCACACCTTCGGTATTTCCTTCTGTATTTACTACGATAAGCGAAGTAATTTTTAGTTCAGTCATCATTTCTTCGGTATCGTGCAGCGAAGTACCGAGTTTAATTGTTTTCGGATTACGGGTCATAAACTCCGCGGCTTTCATATCCCATGCATTTTTCCCTTTTGCTTCCATCAGTCGGCGCAGGTCGCCGTCGGTAATAATACCGATAGTGCGGTTTCCTTCGTTTACGAGTGCCAGTCCTAACCTTCCACGGCTCATGGTGTTGATAACATCCTTGAGCGGGCTGTTTGTAGTCACTACGGGAAGTTTATCGGTGCGCATTTTATGTTCCACCTTTGCCAGCAGTTTACGGCCGAGAGCTCCACCCGGATGGAAGCGTGCATAATTTTCTTCTTTGAAGTTCTTCATTTGCATGGCTGCTATGGCTATGGCATCGCCAAGAGCCAGCATTACAGTTGTTGAAGTAGTGGGAGCAAGATTAAGCGGACAAGCTTCACTGTCAATTTTCAATTCGAGATGTATATCCGAATTCAATGCCATAGTGGAAGCAGGATTTCCACACAAAGAAATGATTTTATTGCCGTTTTCTTTGAAAAAGGGCAGTATTTTAAGCACTTCATCCGTTTCGCCGGAGTTACTGAGAGCAAATACAAGGTCGTCGGGTGTCACCATACCCAAATCGCCGTGAAAAGCTTCGGCAGGATGTAAAAAGAAACTTGGAGTGCCGGTACTGGCCAAAGTAGCCGATATTTTACGCCCAATAATTCCGGATTTCCCCATACCTGTAACCACCACTTTCCCTTTTGAAGCAACAATCAGTTCAACGGCTTTTACAAAGTTACCGTTAATCAGTTCAATTTGCCTGAGTATGGCATTGCCTTCGTTACTTAAAGTTTCGCGGGCTGTATCGAGTATTTTATTGATCATATTATTTTATGGTTACTACCCCTCGTTTCCTAACGAGGGGTTTATGGTCTTTTGTTTCTAACAATGTATTTCTACTACTTATGGTTTTTTGTTTCTAACAATGTATTTCTACTACTTTTGGCCTTTTATTTCTAACAATATATTATATTTCATCAATTTCAAGTACATTACTAAGTCCTGCATAATTACGGGCAGAGCTATACAAATAATCTTCTGCCCGGACAACTAATCCTGTTCTGACAGGATTCTGGTGAATATAATTGATGCGTTCATTTATCATTTCATTTGTTGTAAGTTCAACCGGGTGGCTTTTGTCCTGCCAAAACCGATACTTTTCAATTCGGTTATCATATTTTCCGGCAAACTCAAACCGATATAACATCCAGTCTTTTCTGCTTTCAGGTAAAGTTTGAATATCATGAAGTACTTTTTTTGCTGTAAATTGCTTAAAATCCCGAATGTAATCAGTCATTCTGAAGGGTGGCTCAACACTACATACTAAATGAATATGAATAGTCATCAAACACCACGCATACAATTTCAATCCTTTGTTTTTTCGGCAAAATGC
>CAYNGF010000363.1:0-1583 GCA_964396515.1 uncultured Paludibacter sp. | reverse complement strand
AAAGGTATCATGATGTTTGGGGGTAATAAAGGTATCTGCGCTTTTAATACCCTTGATCAAACATCTTTGAAAACTGATTCTGTAATGCAAAAAGTTTCAGTAACCGATATTCTTATTCAAAATAAATCTATTTACGATTTTGCTGATAATTCTCATTTCGATGAAAAACACCGCAGGCTTCAAGTGAAACCGAATGAAAATAATTTGAGCTTTGAGTTTTCAACATTAATATATCCATCGTCAATTGTACAGTACGCGTATAAAATGTCGGATGTGGATAATGACTGGATTTTGGCAGCTTCTACACGCAGATTTGTTAATTATGCCAATCTTCCGCCGGGTAATTACACTTTCAGTGTAAAAGCAACAAACCAAGATGGCACCTGGAGTGACGAGGTTACATCGTTAAATATTAAAATTTTACCTCCATGGTACCGAACTTGGTTGGCTTATTTAATTTATTTTATTGCAGGCATTGTACTTATAATTATCATTGTTCGCACTGTATATTACAGAATTCAATTACGTAATGAGTTAAAAATTTCGCAAATAGAAAAAAAGAAAACAGAAGAACTTTCGCAAATCAAATTACGATATTTCACCAATATTTCGCACGAATTACTGACTCCACTCACTGTTATTTCATTGCAGATTGAACGACTTCAGAAAAAGGTAAGCGGTTTCGAACCTCAATTTGATATAATGAAAGAAAATGTCGTACGACTCAAACGACTTATTAAGCAAATTCTTGTATTCCGCAAAACTGAGTCGGGCAATATGAAACTTAAAGTGGTAAAGGATGATGTTATTTCATTTGTAAAAAATATTTGTAATTCAGGCTTCAAACTTCAAATAAGTGAGAAAAAAATCAATTTTACGATAGATGCACAGTACGAGAGTTATCAGGCATGGTTCGATCCGGATAAATTAGATAAAATTGTGTACAATTTGTTGTCGAATGCCTTTAAATTTACACCCAATGGAGGTTCAATAGCACTGAAGATAAGTTTTGTGCCTCGACAAGAAAGTGTATTTATGCGTCTTTCGGTTTCCGATAGTGGTATTGGGATATCTGAAGCAGAATTACCCCATATTTTTAAACGATTTTATATCAGCAGTAATTCCGATATGAGTCAAAGTCATGGTATAGGACTATCATTGACAAACGATTTACTGCAAATTCACAAAGGAAATATCAGCGTAAAAAGTCAGCCCGGCGAAGGTTCGGTATTTACTTTTGAAATTCCCGTTTCGGAAGATGCATATACAAGTGTTGAAAAAGCTCTTGACGACGAGAACCTTGAGATAACTGAAGAAACTGATAAATGTAATACGGACATCGAAGAAATTAAGTCGTTAGATGACAAATCGTTGGCTGTATTGATTGTAGAGGACAACCAAGAATTAAACAAAATTATTGCAGATAATTTCTCGGAAAAATTCAGTGTTTATACTGCACAGAATGGTATACAGGCATTGCAGATAATTCGTGAAAAAGAAATCGATATCATAATATCTGACGTTATGATGCCTGAAATGGATGGACTAACGCTTTGTAAAATTGTAAAAAACGACCTTGATAC
>CAYNGF010000362.1:0-1616 GCA_964396515.1 uncultured Paludibacter sp. | reverse complement strand
TTTCGGAGTTTTCGGATTTTAAGGTTTATATACTTGAGTATAAATATTAAAATCAAAAACTAATAAAACCAAAAAATGCATTAGTTAAATTCTCAAAATGAACAACTACAACTTCAAGTGAAAGTGTGATATTAAATTTGATTTACTTTTAAAATTATTAATTTATTAAAAAAATAATTATATTTTTGTAGTTATTATATTGTAAAATATTAAGATTAGCATTTTACCTTATTTAATTTTACAAATGCATAGACTATTATAAATCATTAAATATGATTATTTTATGTTTGGTTTTACTTTATACATTACTAAGATAAATCTGAACTTTAACAGACTTACTTCATTTTTATTCATAGTATTTTTGTTCTATTTACAATTAAATGCTTCGAAAACTTTCGAGAAAAACCATTATCTTAATAAAAACAGGGCTGTTTGGGTTGAAGCAGGAGCGATAACTACAACAATAACCACGTCATCAAATAGCGTTTGTAAAAATGCAACATTTCCATTTGTAACAGTAAAAGCAGAAGGTGGAACGATACCATATACTTTTGTTTATAAAATCAATAATGGAAATGAAATTACAAGAATGACTACAGGCTCAAATGATACTATTAATATCAAAGTCAACACTACAACTTCAGGCACTTTTAAATACACACTTGAAAGTGTTGCTTCAAAAAATGGAACACCAGAAACACAAACCGGAAAAGAAGTTACGGTAATTGTGAATGATCCTCCAACTGTAGATTTTAGTTTCAGTGATAACCAGTGTTCTGGAAGTAGCATTCTTTTCACTCCAACAATTTCAGGTGCAGCACCTTTTAAATATGAATGGACGTTTGGCACAGAGGGTACAGCAAGCATTGAAAAACCTTCAAAAATTTTTAATTCTTACGGATGTAGTAATACTACTTACCAAATTAAACTTGTTGTTACCGATAATAATGGATGCTCTACAACAGTAACAAAACCACTTACTTTAAAACAACAGCCAAATATTGATTTTGTTGATTCAAAAAATCCTTTTGATCCGTTTAGTAATTGTAGTGGAGCATCAGCAGAAAATCCATCATTTGAAATAACCGTTGCAAATAATTCAGTTTCGAATTGTATATCGAATTACAGTATTAATTGGGGAGATGGAAGCATCCAAAACAATATTATATTTCCAATCAGCCATGTTTATTCAAAATTAGGTGCTTTTAACATGTCAATTACAGCAACAGGGAATAATGGCTGCATTTCATCAAAAACGTACACAGTAAAAAACGTATCAAATCCTTCAGGTGGTCTGATTAGTCCGGGTACAACTGCTGATTTGTGTGCACCTACAGAAGAATTAAAATTTGAAATAGCAAAATGGGGAACTAATTCACCAGGAACAATCTACTCTATTGATTATGGTGATGGAACACCAATTGTAACTTACAAACAAGAAGATTTAGAAAAAACAATTTATTACAATTCAATTAGTCCTGAATCTTCACAAAACTATCCAATTCCACATTCATACAAGACATCAAGTTGTACGAACTCAAATCGGCAATTTACGGCAGTTTTAACAGTAACAAGTGCTTGTAATTCAACTCAATTTACAGCTAATAATATAATAA
>CAYNGF010000361.1:0-1620 GCA_964396515.1 uncultured Paludibacter sp. | reverse complement strand
AACACAAACATCGATAAACGCATTCAGGACTTTATCTCGGCTCTTACAAAAACCGGAATCGCTAAATCTGATATTTTTGTCGATATGACTACCCAGACACAACTTGCCGACTATAAAATAACCGGCAACTATGCCGAACAGTATATTGCCGGATTCGAACAGAAGAAAAATGTAATCGTAAAATTCACAAACATCCGCGATCTTGATAAAATGGTTACTGTCGCTTCCGGATTTGAAATTTATGATTTGGTCAAAGTTGACTACATCGTTAATGATATAACCCCCGTCTACTCAAAACTCTTTGAAGCCGCTATGGAGATAATCAATACAAAGAAAAAACTCTACCTGAGCGCTACGGGACTCAAACTCCTCCCCGCTTCTCAGGTATATGGCGAATCCTTCACCGGCTACTATCCAAACCAGATGTATAAAAGCTACACCCCAAATGTCACATCCGAATTATACACCTACTACGACGATTCCAAATTCCGTAAAAAAGACCTCAAAAAAAACACTACCTATTATTACGAGAAAGTCAGCCACTCATATTTTGACAAAGTCCTCAATCCCGTCGTCACCGAACCCGCAGTAGGATTTGTACTCACCCTCCAGATAAAATATGAGATTGAGAAATAAATCACTCTCCTCTTCTTCCTCTTCTTCCTCCCTCCCGAAAGCTTTCGGGAGGGAACGAGGGGGGTTAAGAACAACTAATGCCTTCTTAACAACTCAACAACGCACTTGTCCCGCTTGCGGGAACAAATAACCCTTTCCTCCGTCTTCCCTCGCTGGGCAGGCTGTTGCAATGACCACTTTCCGTCACAGTGATTGTTTTTACTTGGCGTTCCGCCGCAGCAGGCTGTTGCAGATTTGGTTTTATACGATAAAATACAAGTTAACGAATGAGGGAAAAAAATATCAAATAAAGATAAAAAAGTACTTGACAAGGGGAAAGGATTTAAATATATTGTACCCATGAAAACGGAGCAATAAATGAGAGAAAAATGGGTTTTATAAGTGGAGATCGAAGTCAGACAATAATACTTGGACACTGTCTGGATGACTTTGTCAGCAAGGACTCGAAAGCCAAGTACATAGTAGAGATAGTAAATAAACTTGACTTAAGGGAGTTATATTCGCGTTACAGCAGGCAGGGAGGAGAAGCAATAGATCCGAGACTGCAATTATGCACGTGGTTTTTTGGATATACAGAGGGAGTAACAAGTACAAGAAAATTAGAAGAATCCTGCAAAAAGCACGTAGAGTTCATCTACATTTCAGCGAATGTACAGCCTGATCACACATCCTTAAGCCGGTTCAGACAGAAACATATGGATTTGATCCCGAAGTACTTTGTGGAAATAGTGAGGATGGCGGGAAAAAGGGGTTTGAGTGACTTCAAGGAGATAGCGGTAGACGGAACGAAGCTGCCATCAGTAAGCAGCAAGAAAAAGAGTATGAGGGGAGAAGAAATAGAGGAGAAGCTCAAAAAAACAGAAAATGACATTCATGCGTATTTTGAGAAGATAGAAAAAGAGGATAACAAAACAGAACAGGTAAAGGCCCTAAGGAAATTACAGAAGAAGAAAGAGAAACTCGAAAGAGCGAAAGAGTTGTTAG
>CAYNGF010000360.1:0-1626 GCA_964396515.1 uncultured Paludibacter sp. | reverse complement strand
TTATTCGTTATTCGTTATTCGTTATTCGTTATTCGTTATCAATTATAAATGTTATTTTATCAATTTGCAATTTGTGCGTTTTTCTTTTCAAAGCTCCGTTATAAGTTATTCCGTTTGCTTTTGCGTAATTTGTAATCGTTTTCAGATTGAGGTACGTTGCAATTTGTTCAAATATTTGCACCAAATATTCATCCTGAATTAATCCATTTTCGTAATTTTGAAATATATTATCTTTTAACTCATTGATTTTCATTGGTGCAAAAATTTGAAGTGTGGATATTTATGTGTTATGGCTAATAGTAGAAAGTAACAGCTTCGCCTTTTTCGTACAGGCTGCCAACATGCTTGCAACAACCTGATTTACCATTTTTCGGAGAATACATTGAGCACCATTTTACACCACAAGTCATGTTGTCTTTTTCTGCAACACCATTTATTTTGCAAAAGAAAAAATCATTCACTGTTATTCTTTGAGCTTTAAAAACAGTAAGTTCTACAAGTGCATTTTCAATCATATATTGAATAACCTGCTCTTTTGTTTTTGCGAATAAATCGTCTTTAATAAAGTAAAGTTTCATTTTGAATATGTTTAAATATTAAGAAAACTACTAAGCCATAACACTAATGTATGTGCATTGGCTTTTATAATTTGACAGCTCCGTGCATTGCGACAAGTCGCCAATGACACATACATCTGTCGTTAGCGGTAAGTGCTAAAAAGAAAGATGACGTGAGCGTGAGAAGTTCTTATTAATCCATGAGCCTATTTTTTCTGGACAAGGAATTGAAACGCACCACCGAAAATACGGAAGTAATCCTACTATGCCAATACCCCAATGAGTGTCAGCAACTATCGCAATTTCAAAACTCGGACTATCTATTGTCCATATCGTAAAAAACAACCAACGAAAAGTAAATCCACTTGTATTGTGTTCGTTTGCTTTTCTGACTTCAATTAAAGGAATTAATGAGAAAATGTTTTTGTTATACCATTTTTGAACTCTGTGAGTTCCTGATGCTGATTGACACATAATTGTAAAATTTATTTGATTAATAATTTTTTTAAAATTGAATGAAGAAGCACCTAACCGCTAACACTACCTATTGTCATTAGCTGGCTGAAAGTGCATTTAGAAAGCTATTTCCACGCATTGGCTTTGTGCGGGTGCTGCTGCGAAATCGCCCGCACACCGCTAAAGCCAATAGGTCTGTTCGTTAGCCGTAATTGCTACAACCACGTTTCAAAACGAAATTTGTGGTGGTATCAAATCGGTTACTTTACCACAAGACGGACAAACGTGTCTATATCCTTTACCTTGCGGAATATAAATGTGCGTTGGAGGTTTGTGTGATTTGTCTTTACATCTTGTGTCTTTTGGTAAATCAAAAAATCCACCTTGTTTTTCTGGTTTGGTTATTTCACCAAGTTTTTTGAATAAATCTTCCATCTTTTTAAGTTTTGTGCTGATAAACCGCAACTACGGCTAACAGCGTGTTTATGCAAGCGGGCGGACAGCTTGCGGTTAATAATTAAGTTCGTGCTATGCCCGCCTGACATAAACACGCAAAACGTTATCCGTCAGTTTCAAAAAGAATTAGCGTACTGCTCAATCCAATCGACTAACG
>CAYNGF010000359.1:0-1628 GCA_964396515.1 uncultured Paludibacter sp. | reverse complement strand
TAATTTTGAAACTTCGATCACCTTTTTTTATAAGTTTACGCATTTCGTCAACCTTCAAAGTAAGGTACTGATTTTCGCTATTCAGTTCTTTAAAATTATTCTCCTGTCTGTTGACTTCATATTTCAATTTTAAATTTTCCGATAATAAAGCTGTAATCGTTCCCATAAGAACAAATAAGAAAACGATAAAAATTATTGATAAGTAGTTTTTCATTTTGCTTTTTTTTTATTTACATCATTGTCATGTTCAAAATTACACCAATAACATCCGTTAAATCCAAAATTTAAAAGCAATAGCATGATAAACTTCGGAACAAAAAGCCTTCGTTTTATCTTGTGAATCATGCAACGTTCTGACCGATTATTCAAATCGTGTATTTCTTTCGATTGTAGATTTACCATGTAATGAAACCCAATCCTTGTTAACCAATACTCAAATAAATTCAATGTTCTGTCTTTCATGTTATTTCTCAAACCTATAATCATTCAGCCTGTTCATCCAACCTTTCAGAAATTTATGATTTGCCGGACGGGTCTTTACTATTTTGTGGAAGAAATTGTAACGCGCCCACCATATCAGTTTGAAAAGTTCCGCCTGATTAGCGCTGTTGAGTGCTGCAAGTGTTTTCTTGCCTACAATGCCATCGGCATATACCTTTAACAATTGTTGTGGAATGGTAATTCCCCATTTGCCACTCATGTAAACCCAATCAACCAAAATGTTTGCAATGCTTTGATTTTTGATTTCATCGGCTCGCCACCTGTCCCAATAGTGAGGTTTGAGCACTTTTTCTTCAACGTCTCGCTCGGTTACAAGTTTCATGTCTTTAATGTCTATATCGCCATCGCCATCTTTGTCATAACCACACGACCGCCACGTAGTGAGGGTTACACCCTTGTTTGTTGCGCCACCTGCATCAGCCGGGTCGTTTACAAATCCGCCTTCCCATTTAAGAATTTTCGGTGTCAGTAGTTTTACGTTTGCCATTGTTTATAAGTTTATTATATTCTTTTTCAATCTTTTCAGTTACCTCAGGGTCTTGTTCGGTTTCCGATTTTATTTTATTGCGGATAAACTTACGAACCTTCAAGAACACACCCCATTTTGTGATAATAAATCCGTTTTCAGCAATCGAAAAAATAAGTACTCCCGAAATGAACCATCCTATTGCCTTGTAAGTATTCACCACATCCTGATTGTAAGTTGAATCCCACATGTAAGCTGCCATAACTATTATGATGCTGATAAGTGCTCTTGGAATGGTTGTATTCCAAATTATTTTAACAGAAAAACGCTTGCATTCTTTACCGCCCCGCTTTTTGCCTTTCCGTGCTGCCAGATACCCGAATATCATATCGAATAGAAAAAATAATAACAGTACATGCACTATATCCCTTACCGGCACAAAGTACCCAATTATGCTACTGAATATCCCCACGCATATAGCATTCACGTTGCTAAAGAAAGTAATTACGCTCTGTGTCATAGTGTCTATTATGTTCATTTCTGACTTCATATTTATATATCTGTTTAATTAAACTCGTTTGTTATCATCTTAGCAATAGCCCGCCTATTACTGATACACCCACCCTGTTATCCCTGCCGTTACAAGCAACTGAATCAAAAA
>CAYNGF010000358.1:0-1637 GCA_964396515.1 uncultured Paludibacter sp. | reverse complement strand
TGATTTTCAGCAGTTATTTGATTATATTAATTTGTTGTTATTAGTTTCGATTTAAACTTCCACGTGATACCGAAAAATAAATTCCACTTGCACATAGCAGTGTAAAACTCAAAAAACCTAATTGCATTACTTTTAAAAATATTTTATTATCTACCATGGCAATTTGTTTCCCATCAAAATATGCTGCAAAAAATAATGTAATAATTGTCATACTTATAATTTGACCCAAGATACGCATAGAAGCAGCTGTACCTGATGCTAATCCAATGCTTTTCCTGTCCACTGAACTCATTATTGTATTCATATTTGGCGATGAAAAAAAAGCAAAACCTGTTCCAATCCATAATAAAACACTCACAATTAACCATATGGGAGTGTTTTGATTAAAAAATGACATAGCAAAAAGTCCCACAGTACACATTATCATACCGGCCGAGGCAGGATATCGAGGTTGTATTCTGTCAGATAATCGACCAACGACAGGTGAAAAAAGAGTCATCATTACTGGTTGTGCTACTAAAATTAGTCCGGTTTCTCGGGGTTCTAGGCTTCTGATTTTTTGCAAATAAAGACTTAGAAAGAAAACAATGGCTGAGGTGGCTGCATAATTTATGAGAGCTGCAATATTTGAAAATGCAAAAAGTCGGTTCTTTGTAAATAGTTTAGTGTCAATCATTGGTTGTTTTGATTTACTTTCAAACATCCAGAATGAAATAAGTAATACGATACCTAATGCCATTAATATCCAACCATGAATACCCGGAATTTGACCCGAACCATAAACAAGCATGATAAGACCTATCATATAAACCACAATCCCTTTATGGTTCAAATCGTGCGGATTTTGTTCGTTTTTCACAACCTCTTTTTCAAGATTACTAAAAGCTAACACAGTAGCAATTGCCCCTAAAATTGAAGAAATTAAAAAAATAGATTGCCAACCTGCAAATTGCGTCAGAAAACCACCTGCAAAGGGACCCAAGGCAAGTCCTGTATATACTGCAGAAACAGAAATGCCAATAACTTTTCCTCTCTCGTTTACCGGAAATGCCTTTACGAGTATTGCTTGTCCGGTTGAACTTGTAAAAGCAGCTCCGATACCTTGTAAAAAACGCAAGATGATAAGCCAGTTTCCACTAACTGAGAATGAACTCAAAAAAGTTGATATGGTGAAAATAACCAAGCCTGCCTTGTAAAGTTTGTTTATTCCGGTTAAATCGGCCCAACGACCGGCCGGTAACAAAAACATGGCTGACGAAAGTAAAAATGCCGTAACGATCCAGCTTAATTGTAATGAATTGAGTTCGAATGTTTGTGCAATTGAAGGTAAAGCAATATTTATCGAGGAAATTAGAAAAGTTCCCATAAAAGAAGTTACAGAAACTGTTAATAGTAAGGTTGATAATCTTGCACGATTTGCCATTTGTATTTGTTAAAAGATTGTACTTTAATCTTATAATGATAAATTTATTGGTACACAAAAATATGCAAAAAACTCTTATAAAAATGTGAAGAAAAAAATTCAGTTTTTAAATCAATAAAAGCCTGAAAGAATTAATCTATCTATCAGGCTTTTTAATGTTTAATGTTTTCTCAAGAAATTCAATCTGAATAATTCAATTTCTGATTTTTATTCT
>CAYNGF010000357.1:0-1646 GCA_964396515.1 uncultured Paludibacter sp. | reverse complement strand
GAGCAGCCGGCTGCAGAGCATCGGGGTCAGGGTCAGGGAGATGAACCCGGAGACGAGAATGGCCACGCCGATGCTGACGGCGAACTCCCGGAACAGGCGGCCGATGATCCCGCCCATGAAGAGGATCGGGATGAAGACGACCACGAGCGAGAGGGTCATGGAGAGAATCGTGAAGCCGATCTCCCGGGAGCCCCGGAGGGATGCCGTCATGGCGTCCTCTCCTTCCTCCATCCGGCGGACGATGTTCTCCATCATGACGACGGCGTCGTCGACGACAAAGCCGACCGACAGGGTCAGGGCCATGAGGGACAGGTTGTTCAGGCTGAATCCCAGCAGGTGCATGACGGCGAAGGTGGCCACCAGGGAGAGGGGCACGGCGAGCCCGGGGATGAGGGTCGGCAGCAGGGACCCGAGAAACAGGAAAATCACCGCGACAACGAGGATAATGGTCAGGACCAGGGTAAACTGGACATCGTCGATGGATTCCCGGATGTAGTCCGCCTGGTTGTAGAGCAGGATGAACTCGATGGCCTCGGGAATCATCTTCTGGAGCTGGGGGATCTTGGCCTTCATGTCCTCGGCGATCCGGACCGTGTTCTGGCCGGGCTGCTTGCTGACCGCCAGGACGATGGCGTTGTACTCCTGGTCCTTCGTGAGGAACCAGAGCCTCACCTTTTCATACTCGATCCCGTCCTCCGCATGCCCGATGTCCTCGATCCGGAGAGGGATGCCGTTCTTGCTGGCCACGACGAGGCGGTTGTAGGCCTTCGCGTCGGGGAGCTGGCCCGTCGATTCCATCGTGTAGGACTGGAAAGACCCGTCGAGGGTCCCGCCGGGCCGGCTCACATTGCCCTGCTTGATGGCGTCGGCCACCTCGTTCAGGCCGACGCCGCGGGCGGCGAGCTTCCGCGGATCCACCTGGATGCGGATGGCCTTTTTCTGGGCCCCCATGACCTTGACCTCCGCCACGCCGTCCACGGTGGACAGGGCGCCGCTGACGAAGTCCTCCGCCAGGTCCTGCACGTCCGGCATGGGCATGGACCGGGAGGTCATGACGAAGTACATGATCGGCTGGTCCGCCGGGTTCGTCTTGGTGTACGACGGGGGCGACGGCATGTCGGTGGGCAGGAGGTAGCGGGCGGCGGAGATGGCCGTGTTCACGTCCTGGGCCGCCGCGTCGATGTTGCGCTCCAGGGAGAACTGGAGGGTGATGGTCGTGCTGCCCGTCCGGTTCGTCGAGGACATGGACTGGAGCCCCGCGATTTTCGTGAACTCCTTTTCCAGCGGCGTGGCCACGGTGGAGGCCATGATCTCGGGGCTGGCGCCGGTGAGGCTGGCGCTGACCTGGATCGTCGGGAAGTCGACGTTGGGCAGGTTGTTGACGGGAAGATTCCGGTAGCTGTGGATCCCGAAGAAGAGGATGCTCACCATGACCAGGATGGTCATGACGGGCCGCCGGATCCAGATTGCGGAGAGGTTCATGGTCCTGCCTTCAGGGCTTTCCGGCGGTTGCCTTCTTGACCTCTTTGGTCTCCACGGGGAACCCCTCCCGGAGTTTCAGGTGGCCGTCGGTGACGACCGTCTCTCCGGGCTCCACGCCCTTGGCCAGGACCGTTTCCGGCCCCACGGTGCGGTCCACCGTCACG
>CAYNGF010000356.1:0-1666 GCA_964396515.1 uncultured Paludibacter sp. | reverse complement strand
GGGTGAAACTATGAAGCGGAGGTCGCGCCGCGGTAGTTTAGGTTCCTGGAGAACGTGGTAAACCGCGTTTTTGGTGTCGGGGGATTAGGTTTAACACGAATAGGAGCCAATCATGAGGTACTACGTTGGCGTCGACCTCCATAAGAAGCTTACCGTACTGTGTGTCATGGACCAAGCCCGGCGCGTGCTGCGGACCAAGCGTTTCCTGAACTCCAATCCCGCCGCCCTGACGGGCTTTCTGCAAGGCCTGGGCGAGTTTGAGCTGGTGCTGGAGGCCACCGCCAGCTACGAATGGTTCGTGAAGCTGGTCGAGCCGCTGGCTCAGCGGGTGGTCCTGGCCCATCCGCGAAAGCTGCGGATCATCGCCGAGAGCACACGCAAGAGCGATAAGGTTGACGCTCGGCTGCTGGCCGAGTTTTTGGTCCTGGACGTGATTCCGCCGGCCCATCGTCCGACACCGCGGCAGCGGGCCCATCGCCGGCTGGTGCGACACCGCGTTTACATCCGAGGGCGACTGACCTCGTTGAAGAATCGCCTGCGTCATTTGGCGGCCGAGTACAACGCGGACCGTAAGGATTTGTTTACGCGCACCGGGCTGGCCTACCTCCAGAAGCTGCCGCTGGAGCCGGTCGATCGCTTTCTGGCGCAACGCCTGCTGCGGGAACTGCGGTTGTACCAGGTGGAATTGCGGGCCGTGGAGCGTGAGCTGGCGTCCTTTATTCGTCAGGCGCCACCGCAAGAGGCCCAGCAGCGGAAGTTGCTGGATTCCATCCCGGCGGTGGGGCCGGTGACGCGTGAGACCTTCCTGGCTGAGACGGCCGGCCCGGAACGCTTCGGTTCGCAGAAGAAGCTCACCAGCTACGTGGGCTTGGCGCCGGGCCAGCGTGAGTCGGCCGGGAAGCGGCTTGACCTGGGCATCACGCATACCGGCTCGCCGGCCCTGCGTTGGGTGCTGCACCAGGCCGCTTGGCAACTGATCCGTCGCGACGCTTATTGGGCTGGGCTTTATGACGCGTTGGCCAGACGTCGCGGCCGCAAGAAGGCCATTACGGCGATTGCGCGTAGGCTGTTGTGTCTGATGCTGGCAGTGATTCGCAGTGGGCAGCCATACCGCCCCAGGGGCCCAGGTGTGTGTGCGGCGTGAATGAGGTTTGAGGTGCGTGCTGCGGTGAGTGTGGGTTGCAGCAGTGGCAGGTATGAAATGTTGCGGTAGTTGAAACAGACGCGGGGCTGGGCTGACCAGGAATCGAATGTCGCGGTAGGTGTTGAGGAGCCGGTGGCGTGACGAAGCGTGGACGACCCCGAGGCATGGCAGGAGCGCGGCCCCCATCCGTAGCTCGGCCGGGTGAATGGCGGCGTCCACGAGTCGGATATTTTCATGGGACGTCGGCGCCGACCCGTTCGGCTGTCCCGATGATCCCGAATAGATGCCTGAGCGTAACGCGTCACGTCGCCGGTGCTCGTGGACTCGGCTGGGGGATGAATCTCCCTCGGCCTCAGGCTCTGAGCCTGGGCGGAAGATGGTTCAGGACATAGCCAGGCAGGTCGGCCGAGATGGGACGGATCGACCGACGCCGAGGGTGATGGGCCTGACGGAAGAATCTTCCCCCCGGGGCTCTCAACCGGCCCCTTGACATCGACCGCTTCATAGATGCCATGCCCAAGC
>CAYNGF010000355.1:0-1667 GCA_964396515.1 uncultured Paludibacter sp. | reverse complement strand
ACTTTCGGGATACCCGACCATGGCTGTGTTAAAAACTACTTCGCCGGCAACCGCTTTTTCGTAACCGAAGGATTTTCCTTCGAATACAGTGCCGTCCTCCAAAACTAAATGAAAGGGCTTGTAATTCTGCATAAAGTATAAATAATCCCCGACCCCTGAAGGGATGTATTGATATTGATAGTTTTATTTGCCCCTTTTGGGGTCTGGGGCATAAAAATTATGCAAAAGTACTGATTTTTTTGCTATCTGGCAAGTGTAAAATCAATAAATATTTATTCCTGAAATATATATTTTTTGTTCCTTAAAAACCAATATTATCATCAAGTTTTAATATTGTATATTATTCCCTTAATTGACAGGTTTTTACGAGCCTCAATCAGTTTGTTGAAACTTGATGATTCTATTGCTGTTTTGAATTCGAGAAGCTTGTTTGCTGTTGTTGAATTTGTATTTTTGTTGAATAAATATTCAAATGACTGTTTGAAATATGCAGAAATAATAAACTTGCTTTCATCCTGAAAAAATTTTGTTTTACCATATCCCAATACAAGATAAGTTGTATATGCTTTCAGATGATTTTCACATTCTCTTCGAAATACGAAATTCGGATAGTTTTGTATGAAATTTTCGTACCAGAGAATTCTGTCAACTAGTTCGATAGGTGAAATTATTATACTGTCCGATTCAGCAAATCCAGTTTTGAATTCGTTTTCTAAATACAACAAATATGTTTTAAGTTGTGTTGAAATGAGAGAATCAAACTTCTCGACAATAAATTTTCTATTGAGAATAACTGTCGGGATACTATCGCTTAATTGAATTCTGAATCCGTTCTGATTAAGATTAATAACAAATTCTGTAATTTTTTTTGGAATTTTTTTTCCGCTAAATATTATACTGTAATTGGCAGTATCCTCTTCGAGTTTTAGATTTTGATGAAATTCGATACTGTCGGCGAATTGTTGAAAATGTACATAAGCTGAGTCACAAACAGATGAGTCAGAACGAGCAAATATATTCAAAAATGATTCGATAGCATAATTTAGTGATTTTACATTCTTAATATCACTTTGTTGCAGAACTTTTAGGTATGAACTTATTTCGGGTATTTCGATAGGTTGTCGTATTGAGTCGTTGTTTAGCAACCGGTTAATTCGTGTGGTTTTATCTTCTTCCTGCTTTGGTTTGCATGAAAAAAAACTGAGAAATAATGTATTTATAATAATGTAAAGCAGAACTTTTTGAATTTTAATCATTTTTTTGCAGATAAGTTTTGAATTAAAATGTAAGTTCAAAATTACTAATTTTGAATCAGAGTATAAACATGGATATTGAATAAGTAAATAAAAAATCAAAAGAAAAAAGCCTGACGGAAATATTCTGCCAGGCTTTAACTAATCTGTTTTTAAAATTATTGCATTATAAAGGTGAAATTTTAAACTTAAAAGTGTAATCTTTATAAGGAATTCGATATTGAGGTAAAGGCATTGCACCCCAGCTTGTTACGCAACCAAGCCCCATGTGAAGTTTGTCGATACAGAAGTTTGTGTATCCTGCTTTTTCTACTTCGGGGGAATGGCGCTGGTCTTTTTCTCTGCCATCGTCGAGCGATTCGATGCTGTAATTTAATGCTGAAGCCGAAAATGCTTCTTCTGCTGTAAACATCA
>CAYNGF010000354.1:0-1687 GCA_964396515.1 uncultured Paludibacter sp. | reverse complement strand
CATAAGGCGGCATAGCCGCAACCACATTTTTTTGTTGAGAAAGGCGTTTCCAATCCGTATACAGGGGTTGTCGAAGCCACCTGCGGAAAGGAAACGCCATGGAACGGTTCATTGTAAAGCATCAGGCCAAAATTGTGGGAACTATTTCTTGTTTCGACCGTTTGCTGTTCAAGGGATATCTGCCGATCAGCTACGCCGAGGCTATGGAAGGGTTTATGAACCGTCAGGGGGTACTGTTCAAGGCGTTTAAGCGGTTTGCCTCCACCTGTTCGGAGGGGATCAAAGAACATGCCATGGATGTTGCGCGCAAAGCCCAACGCCCGTTCATCTACCTGAATTCTCCAGTCCGCAAAGAGGAACAAGCCCGTGAGATCGCCCGGCGCGACGGTATCACCCAAGGATTGATCTGCGTGTTCTCTAGCGTGGAAGCATGCCAGAGCTTCAAGCTCAAATACGGAGAGGGTAAACCCCGGCTGACCCCCAGCATGCCGCGCTGCCTGTGCCTGTATTTTTACTATCTCGACCGGGAATTCGGCTTCATGCATATCCGGCTCCAGACATGGTTCCCATTCACGGTTCAAATCTATCTCAACGGCCACGAATGGCTCGCCCGTAAAATGGAGCAACATGGCCTCGAACACGTGCAGGTAGAAAACGCGTTTGTCCGCATAGATGACTGCGCGCGCGCCCAGCGTTTTGCCGACCGTTTCGTCAAGAGGGATTTTCCCCGTATCCTCGAAGCGTTCGCCCGCAAAGTGAACCCGCTGCTTAATGACCTTCTGCACGGCATGCAGCACTATTGGGTTATTGACCAAGCCGAATACGCCACAGACATTCTGTTCAAGGACCGAACCGCCCTCAAGGACCTGTATCCACAATTGCTGCGGCACGCCACCGTGTGCTTCAGCGCCGAGGATGTGTTGACCTTCCTCGGACGCAAACTCAACGGGAACTTTCAAGGCGAAGTCATGAACAGCTTCAAGAAACGCTGGCCCGGCGCCCGCGTGAAACACCGGATGAAGGGAAACTGGATCAAGATGTACGACAAACACGGGTGCGTACTGCGGGTCGAGACAGTGATCAATCATCCCTACGAGTTTTGCGTGAGGCGCGAAGGCAAGCGCCAAGGCGTATGGGGCATGGGCTGGTATCCCATGGCCAAACGCGTCAGCAACCTCTACCGCTACGCCGAAGTCTGCATGAGCGCCAACCGCGCCTATCTCGACGCGCTGGCCGTCGTCGACGACCCGGCGCGCGCTTACCGCCTCCTCAACGAAGTCTGCGAGCCTATCATCAAAAACGGACGCCGGCGACGGGGACTCAATCCCTTGCGTAAAGACGATATCGCCCTGTTCGCCGCCGTCTTGCGCGGTGAACACTTCATCCATGGATTCCGCAACCGCGACCTCGCCCCCCACCTCAACCTTCACTACGCCAAGGACCCTCAGCAGCGAAAGCGACACAGTGCCCGTATCACCCGGCTCCTTAACTTGCTCCATGTCCATCACCTCATCGCCAAGATTCCGCGTACCCGCCGATACCGGCTTACCTTGCGCGGCGCAACCCTCATGTCTGCGGCTGTTTACCTCTACACCCAGGACTTCCCACACACTATTACCAAGAAAGCCGTTTGACCTTCACCAAACATCTACGCAAAACACAAAGAACTATAGAACAAAGAGTCTAA
>CAYNGF010000353.1:0-1705 GCA_964396515.1 uncultured Paludibacter sp. | reverse complement strand
TGATTTTAATTCCATTCGCACACCAATACTCATACTAATGACGAACAAAACCTCCGATTTGCGGCAACCTGACAGCGTGCTTGCACCTGTCAGCGTTGTATTGTAAAACTCGTATAATCTTCACATAACCTTAGAGTATTCACAGTATTTTTTTTACGAGTTAACGAAGATAATACACTCATAAAAATGGAATTACAAATTTTCATACCATTTCCAGAAAGGTAGTATATGGATTGTTTTGTCGAATAATGATACTAAATCTTCTTGGTTAAATGTTACAATCCAGCCTTCCTTTTGCCCAAAATAATCCATAGCTTCCACAAGTCCCGCAATTTCACGTTCTTTATTCATCGAATTAAGCTCAAAACACACCTGAATCGTTTGTATTATTTTTGAGTTTCGAAATACAACGAAATCACATTCTTTTTTTTCCAAAAAATAATATATTTCTGAAAAATTCCTTCGTAAATGTAAAAAAACCACTGTTTCAAGTAAGCGACCGTAATCCGGCGTAAACGACTGCGCATTCACTGTAATTAAACCACTATCGATAGCGTACCATTTTTTTGGATTCACCTGTTGTGCTTTGAGTGAATATGAAAATTTACTCACTGGCAGGAACAGATAACTATCCTGCAGATAATTCAGATATTCGTTGATAGAAGAACTTGAAGCAATCTCAAACTGTTTTCGTAAGGCATTAGCACTCATGCGGTTTCCTGAATTTGATAAAATAAATACAGCCAGACTGCGTATTATGCGTGTTTGCTTTATCTGATACCGAACAGCTATATCGCGCAAAAGAATATCATTGAACACGTGTTGTAATACTTCTTCATTTTCAGATAAAATGTATTCGGGGAAACCGCCCGTATGCAAATATTTCTGAAGCGATTGGGCATCCTCTTTCTGCGTGGTAAATTGCAGATATTCAGCATAACTGAAAGGAAATAATTCGCGGGTAATATGTCTTCCCGTGAGTTTGGTTCCTAATTCTACACTTAGTAAAGAAGCATTTGATCCTGTAATGGTTACCTGATAGCCTTCGTCGAGTTTAAAACGTACAAAATTTTCCCAACCGCTGATATTTTGTATTTCATCAAGATAGAAATGATTGATATGCTTTTCTTCGGCATATTTGCCGAGTCGTTCAAAGTCGGAAAAAGTAAAGGCTGCCAATCGCGGATCTTCAAAATTTAAAAAAACTTTATTCGCTTTATCGGCATGCATAAGCTGGCGCATCAAAGTACTTTTTCCACAGCGTCTTATCCCGGATATTATCAAAGCATGAGAAGTCGTAATATCACTTTTGAACTTTCTCTCCATCCCATTATCTATTTTGGCAAGCCTAAGAAGTTGGGATTCAATAATATCCTGTAATTCAAAAATTGTTATCATAATAGTTAGCTTTTGCAAAGAAAAATAATTAGCGCCATAAACGAACACTTTGCAAAGATAGACTATTTATAACAAAAATATTCAACGGCAGTACTTTTTCTTTGTCTTTCGAGTCTTTTGTTTTTAAGAGTTTACGTTAAGAATATACGGTCGCCAAACGTTTTAAAGTTATTTTCTTTCAAACCTTTCAACATCATTGGATTTGAAAACGTTTCTTTCAATGAATTACACTAATATCAAAAAAAACAGTTAACGAACAAAACCTCCGATTTGCGGCAACCTGACAGCGTGCTTGCACCTGTCAGCG
>CAYNGF010000352.1:0-1729 GCA_964396515.1 uncultured Paludibacter sp. | reverse complement strand
TAACAATGCTGGCGTATTTCGATCTAGGGACATGCGATATACAGAGCCTCACAAGCGTTGGTTCAGGAGTCACGGCAAAGTCATGGACCAGGAACTTTGGGGGCGCTCTAAACGGCGCTGACTCAGTAGACAGCAACGTGGATACCAACGGCACTGGCAAGGGTACAGGTGCCGCAGGTCAGACGCCCAGCATGTGGCGAGGCCTCCAGGACTTTCTGGGCGGCAATGTGTGGGGATTCGTGATTGGGCTTCAGGGCAACGCGGGCGGAGTCTGGAATATCATAAATCCGGACGGCTTGAGCATACCACAGAGCCCACTTGCTGCGGGATCTTTCATCAGTACAGTCGGAGCGTGCTTGTCGAGCGATGGATACTGGGGCAAGTCGCTCAATGAAGCTGCTGCAAAATGGCTTCTCCTACCGTCTGATGTGACCGGATCATCTGTCACAAAACGATGCGACTACTATTATTATCCACGGTACGTGTCGGGGGTCCTGCTGGTCGGCGGTGCCTGGAACTCTGGCGCGCCTGCGGGGGTCGGTTGCCGGAATGCGGCCCACGCTGCTTCGCATTCGGCTCGGCATGTCGGCGGGCGCCTAGAGTTTTTGCCCTGATCGGATACACGACGCCCACCAACTTTTTATATTATGGTGACATAAAGCCATGATATGAAGAATTATAAGAACAAAAGCTGGTTAGAATCGCAATATGAGACGAAAACAACATATCAAATAGCAGAAATAGAAGGAGTAAACCCGGAAACTATCAGAAAATGGATGATAAAATTCGACTTGAAGCGCCGCGAGGCCAATATCATCAATCACGCTGCACCGACCGAAGAACTCTCCGACTTTATGACAGGATCAATGCTCGGAGACGGCTCAATATCATGGGGTCATGAAGGCGTCTCTGCTTATTACGCTATAAGCTCATCACATCGAGAGTATTTACAATACGTAACTAGCAAATTAAGGAAGTTGAACCTCGAACTCAGAGGACATATTGATCTGATTCGCAGGGGCAAATACCAGTATTGGCAGCTATGCACAAAATATTACAGGGGGGCGCTTCCAGAGCTTCGCCAACTCTGGTATCCCTCTGGAAAGAAATCGCTACCAGAATCTATCAAATTGACAAAAGAATCATTGCTGACTTTTTATTTAGAAGACGGGTCTCTTACGATATCGCCGGGTCACACACAGCTTTGCGTCGGTGTGAACGGCTTCACTCTCGATGAAGCAAATATGATAAAGAGAAAAATATGTGAAATGGTTAGCAGCGATAAGGTATTTGTTCACTGCTACAAGCAAGGACCAAGCATATTTATTTACGATAGGGCTGTCGTAGGGCGGTTTTTCGATTCCATAGGCCCATGCCCTAAAGAATTAGAAAACGTATTTGGATATAAATGGCTGTGATATAATGATCGAATTTTCGCATAAACAGGAGCCATGGTATGTACCCATCGCTCCCTCATATATCGAAGAGGATCGACTGCAGTTGCCTCTACTGGTTCGCTGGGGAGAGGAGATTGTACAGGTTGATGATCCGATTAATGGCGAGCCGAGAACCGAATTTAGGTACCACGCAGTCAGGATCACATATTCTGTGCCTTGGCCCGTTTCCGAATCGGACATACCCGCAATCCTAGAAGCCGCCCGGCCCGAACTCGAACAGAGAGCACAGAACGCAGAAGCATTGGAGGATGAGTTTCATGGCTGATGTTCAG
>CAYNGF010000351.1:0-1736 GCA_964396515.1 uncultured Paludibacter sp. | reverse complement strand
AATGCTTTGGCGTTTGCCCTATTTTTTTTCTAAATATGTTTGTCGGTCAGTAGTATAATAAAATATGTTCTTTTGACTGGCATATTGTGCATAGCATGGAGTTGCGACGATACATCAGAAATTAAAAAGAAAACCTGGGAACTTGTGTGGCAGGATGATTTTAATACCATGACTGCAGATAGCTTGCCAAATCCGGGTAACTGGAAATTCGATCTCGGTAAAGGTCCAAATAACGATGGTTGGGGAAATGCCGAGTGGCAAACATATACTAAACAAACCAAAAATATTAAATTAGATTTGGTAGATGGACTTGGTTGTCTGAAAATTACTGCACGCCAGGAAGGTAACAACTTTACATCTGCACGTATAAAAACTATGGGACTTTTCTCGCAAAAATACGGTCGTTTCGAAGCACGCATGAAAATGCCTTACGGACCCGGAATCTGGCCTGCATTCTGGCTGTTGGGAGACAATATCGAAACCACTCCATGGCCTACCTGTGGCGAAATTGATATTATGGAATACAAAGGTCAGGAACCAAATAGAATTCATGGAACTATTCACGGACCTGTACTCTTCGGTGGAAATGCTATAACTCAAACTTTTGGTTTTCAAAATACACGTTTCGATACCGACTTCAACCTTTTTGCTGTGGAATGGGACGAAAATTCAATAGACTTTTTTGTGAACGAAACACTTTATAAGCGCATTACAAAAAAAGAAGTAGAAATGAAAGGCGGAACATGGGTTTATAATCAACCGTTCTTTATAATCTTGAATTTAGCAGTTTGCGGTAACTTTGTTGGTACCACTGTTGCAGGTACTGTTTTCCCACAAACCTTGCTTGTAGATTATATTAAAGTGTACAAAGAAGTGAAATAAAAAATGATTCTTTCATATTTACTTCATTAGAGGCTGTCTCAAAAGGGCAGCCTCTTATCTATTAGTCTTTTATAATGCTTTTTGAATTACGTAGGTAATTTCACGTTAACTGCAACCGCATGGGTAAAATCAACCTGCCTACACTATTAAACGTGTATAAGCTAGTAACCAAAGTAGAATGATTTTTTTTGATTTTTTTTCTTGAAAATCCCGAGAAAAAATTAGCTCTTATTCAATAAATTGTCTCAAATTTAACTAAAAGGCAATGATGTTCTGAAATTATAATGATTCGAAATGTGAGAAAAAATTATCACAAACTATTGCAGAAAGAAAAAAATGTAGTATCTTTGTACCGCTTTTGAATAAAAGCACAACAAAATCCCAAAAAGGTGTGGTAGTTCAGCTGGTTAGAATACCTGCCTGTCACGCAGGGGGTCGCGGGTTCGAGTCCCGTCCATACCGCAAAAAGCAATTCAGAAATGAGTTGCTTTTTTTGTTCTAAAACTAACAACTGCTTTCCCCGAAAATTTATATGTCATATTTTGTGTACATTATACAGTCTGAAAAGGATCATACTTATTATAAAGGTTTTACTCAAAATATTGAAAAACGTATGTTTGAACACAACAACGGTTTGAGCAGATACACTAGTTTAAAAATGCCATGGAAACTGGTTTTTATTCAGGAGTTTCAAACTAAACGTGAAGCGTTAATTCGGGAAAAACAAATTAAAAGGTTTAATTCGGTTTATCTTGAAAAATTAATTCACTCTTATAAATGTGGGCTTGGTTAGAATTCCTGCCTGTCATCTCGCCTTAGGCGAGACGGGTTCGAGTCCCGTCCATACCGCAAAA
>CAYNGF010000350.1:0-1751 GCA_964396515.1 uncultured Paludibacter sp. | reverse complement strand
CAATGCCTACTGCATTTCCTCCTTTGCGAAGCAATGAAGTTACATCGTAAGTATTGTAAAAAACCGTTTTATTAAAATCGGTAGGTGCAGGTGCCAATACCTGATCGCCTACACGATTCCCATTAATAAAAAGTTCGTAAATACCCAAACCGGTTATATGAACCGTTGCACGTCGAATTTCCTTTTTTACAGGAAATTCTTTTCGTACATAACGCACTGAAAGCCTACTGTAATACGATTCATCGTCCCATGGCATAGCTTTATCCAATCCAATCCATTGCGCCGAACGCCATTCCACTTCGTTCAGAATTCCCATGCTCCACATTGCTATTTCACTCCACGCACTTTCACCCTTATTTGTCCATATTTTTACTTTCCAGAAAAATTGCTGATTGCTTTTCAGCTCACTTCCTCCATAAGGAATCCAAAGTTGTTTGTCGGAATTTACCTTTCCTGAGTTCCAAACATCTGCAGCGTTGTTAGCCAGTTTTTCAGAAGTCGATGCCACTAAAATTTGATATGCTTTTTGCATTACATTTTGCTCGATAGTTGCTTCTGATTTCCAGCTAAAGCGTGGATGCTCCACATCAATACCCAAGGGATTTGTCATGCCTTCAGTTTTAAGAGAAGTTACCGAAATAGTAGCTTTTATTGAAAATATTAAAAATAAAAGAGATGATAGAATCAGTACTTTTCTCATGTAATTTAATATTTAGTAGTTGTTAGAAAAATTGTTTCAAGTTACAAATTGGATTAAAAGGGAAATGGAAAAAATTATTTAACATAATGAAAATTTTAAGAAGAAATAAACAAATGCAATTGTAAGACGTAAAAATAACAGTTTTGTATCGATGTTGATAATAAAAAAACCGGCATTAACAAAAACGGTTTGCTAATACCGGTTGAGAGAGTAAAAAATCAAATCAAAAAAAAACATGTAAATTATTAATACCCGTTCGTTCCAAATTCATCAGCATTGTTTATCTGATTTAGGAAAGTGTAAGGTATTGGTCGTTTATAATGTTTTTTAGGTACAAAATTTACAAATGCAGTCTGATTATAGGTTTGAAGTCTTGATTCGAAGGCTTTATTCCTTTTAAGTAAAGCCCAGCGGTTATATTCACCACATAATTCACGTGCATATTCATCAAACACATCGTTCATAGTAGCTGTTGTAAGTTGCATACCGGTTCCAACATTAAAGTCGGCTATGTTACGACAGGCACGCTTGCGGAGCTCGTTTAAATAACTCGCAGCAGCAGCACCGTTTCCGCTATTAATATTCAAGGTTGCTTCAGCAGCTATTAAATACACTTCAGCCATACGCATTATCATGATATTGCCCAACTTCTGTTGAAAATTACCGCCAAGCCATGCACCGTCAAAATTATGATTGAATTTCATCATTGCAGGGAAAAGATTCGCAAGACTTGAAGGAGTCAATCCATTTGTTGAAACAACTTTTTTATAAGTGCTTCCTGACGCATCAGCCGGATCAAATAAATCATCGATATTAACAGTAACATATCTTCTGTCTTTTTTATCGGCTGCAGTTAAGTTATCTTTACTAAGATATGCAATAAATCTGTCTTCGTCAACTGCAAGTGGATATGGGTGCAAATTAGCATTTGAAATTTCCTCAAGATCGGTAAGAGCTCCTGTTCGTCCACCATCTTTTTTCCAGATTTTTGGTATGTATTGCCAGGTAGCATAACTTGGTGTTAACACAGCATTCACATCAGCATACGGAT
>CAYNGF010000349.1:0-1761 GCA_964396515.1 uncultured Paludibacter sp. | reverse complement strand
AGTACAACCGCCAGACAAAAAGACAGGAAGAAATCATTGTTAAAGCCACCCCGGACCAGGTTAAGAAAGTAAGAGCTATTGTTGATAAGATACTTGAAGGGAAAGGGACCAGGCCAAAATGGGATCGTATTCCTGGGAGTAAAAGCCGATTCGGAGACTACTCGTATATCAGCCCGGAAACACTTGCTCTGAATGAGCTTTATAAAGAAGTATTCGGCCATAATGGGCTGAAAAGGGATGGCAATGGCTTTTATAACCTGGGTTACTTTGCGGATAAGATGTACTATGCAAAGGGTATTCTCGATAAGGCACTGGCCGGAGAATCAGAAACCCTTAATGTCCCTACCGACTTTCTGAAAGTCAGCAAGGAGTTTGATAAGACAAGGGCTAATCCATATTGGGCAACAAAGGTTGAAATGTTTGCCAGGGCATTTGAGTATTTTGTTCAAACAAAGCTCGAGGAGAAGAATGTCAGGGCCGACTATCTGATGTATGACAAGGCTCCGGTCTATGATGCCGTCTATGGCAAAAACCCCTATCCTTCTGCTGAAGAAAGAGCAGAAGTAAACAGGTTGTTCCAGGAGTTTTTTGATGAGGTTAAGGTCAGGACTGACGAAAATAACGTATCTTTATTATATGAAAACGAAGCCGACTATGTTAAAGACCAACTTGATGGATATGATTCGGAAGATCAAAGGCAGACGGCAGTTGAGGAAGCTATACATCAAACGGAAGGACGGGTACTTGATTCCGGACTGCGATCCGCAGGCTCCGTATTACAGAAAATCCTCCCCAGAACCGTTCTTAAAGGCTTTAAAGAATCGGGTTATGTTGATTTTATCGGGCAAAAGATAGAATCCCCCCAGGATATTGCGGACCTCTGGGCGATACACCGATCTCCGTACATCGAAAAAGCACATCTGATATTTGTTAAAGATGGAAAGGTCGTAGGGACAACAGCCTCTACGATAAACAGAATTGGCATGGCAATGCTCCCGGAGCCACAGGATGTCGAACGGCTTTATAAAAAGTTTGGCGCAGACGGAGTTTATTATCTTCATAACCATCCATCCGGTAATCATAAGCCATCTGTAGGAGATGTAGTTATTGCAAACAGCCATAACAGGTTACTCTCTGCAAAGGGAGTTAACTTATTAGGCAGTGTGGTTATTGATACTAATAAGTTCAGCTTCATTGATGTAAAAAACAATCCGGCAGGGAAGTTTACATATCTTGATGAAGCTCAAAATTACATAAACGAGAGCGTAAAGGAATTTGAATACAAGAATCCAGTTCCAAGATTGTTCACTGAAAGGGAGAGTCTTGTCGGTGTAGGGCAGGAAAGGATGTTAGAGATAGCCAGAGCATTACTCACTGAAAACAATTACAAGGGAGCTTTAGTTTATGTCTCCAGTAATCTCGAGATTTCAGCCTATGACGTATTTCCGGAAGGAGCCAGTGCAAAAGACATTATAAGGCTTGCAAAAGAAGGACTAAAGAGCAATCTTGGAAGATCAGTTGTATTTATCCATGACGGCAGTTATGGTAATGAGCTTTCTACTAACGGACAACTCCCTTACGATACTCTTGACGTTATTAATACCGCAAAGAATGAATCTCAGTGGTTCTCAAAAGAGCCACGTAAAGGATATGCTAATGTTGTTGCGGACAAACTTTGGGATGAAGAATCAGAGTATAAGAAGTCAGAATTTGCCGGGGAGTACCTGGAGGGGAAGCAGGACATAACCCAAACCCCGGCCT
>CAYNGF010000348.1:0-1776 GCA_964396515.1 uncultured Paludibacter sp. | reverse complement strand
ACTTGATGTCATTCTGAGCTTGACTCAGAATCTGCTCTTTCAACCGTAAGGAGCGGGATCCCGTTTAAGAGCACAACGGGATGACATAAGGGTGAGCATTACGGGATGACCCTGAATAGGAACATTTCAGGGCAGGCTTATCAGGACAGGCTCCACGGGATGACACGAAGCAGAGTTCGAAGCCGGAATGACAGTATGAAAAATAGGGGACTCCATTTTTTCACGAAAGGTTATAGTTCGAGTAGATTTGTTTCTATTCTAGAATATCGTTAAGTATTTCTCTTATTGTATGACAGATATGATCGAATCCGATATCTCTGGCATAATCGAACTGATTCTGATAATCTTTCCAGAACTCACTCATTGCATCGCTGGTCTGGACCGTTTTTAGTATTTCGTCATAGCGCTTAATTATGTTTATAGTTCCTCTGCTTTGGCAGGTATTGAGCAAAGCTTCCTTCAGAGTACGCGGATCAATGTTTTGCCACTGCAGTTTGCGAATTATATAGATGTCGTAATAATCCCTGGGACGAGTATTTTGATTTCCTCTTGCTATCGTTGTTTCTAGTTTCTCGGCCATTATCGTTTCCAGGTTATATGCAAGTATTCTGATGCTCCGGGAATCGAAGAGCAGTCTAAATTCGTAGTTGATTTCTTTTGGCGTGATGATGTCTCCTGTGGTGATATCAACTTTCAGAGGTACTTTTATCGGAGGGTACACCGCTTCCAGGGCTACGCGGAATCCATGATAATCTGCACTCTCACGTATCTCTTCAATCCTTCTGAGCGAGAAAATGACTTCATCATTAATTTCTATCGCACAAATCTCGTTCAGCATGTTCTGTATGCTTTCTGCATTAATTTTTAGCCCTTTAATGGTCGCGTCTATATCCATGGTCGCTCTTGTATCAAGGCCTACTATTGACGCGATAAGAAATCCACCTTTCAAGATGAAGTTCGATTGGTAGCGTGATAATGAAATTCTTTCCAGCAAACGCTCCAGCATATAGTTCTGCAGGACAATCTGAGCGGAGATTTTCTTGCTTTTAGCCATGTTCTTAACGATCGCTTTCAGCTGCATCGAATTCTTCAAAGTAACACCTCTAAATAAGCCCGAAGCTTCTTTTCTACCCTCATGAGCTTTGCGTATTCTGAAATCAATGGAATATCTCTATTGAGCAGTTTTACGTATCTCTTGAATGCTTCGCTGATGATCTGTATATCTGTATGACTTCGTCCCTTTAGAGTGTCGCACAGTGTTCTCTCTGCATTATAGACCCTTACCTCGTTGCCATTAGGAGTTTTTGTCGTGGTTATACCAAGTTCGTATAACCCGTCTTTGACGCGATAGTATTCAACATTTTCTTCTTTTAGATTTGAGGTATTATAGCCGATCGGAAATGTCATTGAATACTTGATCGGGGTTCGATCTGTCAAACCAAGCAAGAATAGTGCTGTTCCGTGAGAAAAGATCCCCCGCCTGTAGCGGTTTTGGAGGTTGAACATCTCATCGTCAAGAATCGTAGGAATAATATAAACACCGCGTTCTGATCTTTCGAGAAGGCCCCTTTCTACAAGAATTCTCAAATACTGACGGTTTATCCCCGCATCTGTGATTTGTCTCGATGTTACTATACCGTTGTTTTTACGTGCGACGTCTAGAATCTTGTTGATATAGGACATATATCACCTCCTACAAAAGCGAATATCATTTACGCATATAATTGTATCGTTTGTGTGCATTAAAGTCAATACTTGAGAAATAGAAAAATATGT
>CAYNGF010000347.1:0-1781 GCA_964396515.1 uncultured Paludibacter sp. | reverse complement strand
GAGACTGTGTAAAAACACATTTCATTGCTACGGTTGCAGACCTTTAAATTAACAAGAGTCATCGGGAGCATAAGATTTGGTTGGGAGTTTTCCTAATACTGACAATTCTGGGGAAAAGTAAGTCAAAAATAGAAGCAAGAGAAGCAAAAAAGGCCAAGTTGTCCTTCCATTTGGCCATTATCATGCTTGTCACCCCATCGAAGCCAAACAGCTTGATCAGCCGTTTAAGGTTATAGGCTGTGGTATATAGGTTTATCTCCGTTTGAACTTTCTTTCGTCCTCGTAGTAGCAGTGGTATCTTTCCCATCCAGCACTTGAGGACGCCAAACACATGTTCCACAATGGCTTTTCTCCTCCTCAACAGAGCCTTGTTCCTGGGGCTTTGAACCTTTTTGCGGTATGCCTCCACCCATTTTTCATCTGTATAGCGTGTAACGGCCCTTCCCTCCTTTCCTGTCATGCACTTTGCTCTGATGGGACAGCTATCGCAAGTTTGTTTCTTGCATTGATATTTTGTGAGCAACCTATTCTTGTGCTTCTGAATCCCACCTATACGCTTTAGCACATTACCCATCGGGCAATAATAGCAATCTTTTTCTTCATCGTAACGAAATGACCATTTACTATAGCTGTCTTCGGGATTCTTCTCCTCCCCGATCATCACCAGAGCTTCCGTCTTCCCCTCTGCTTCTATGGCCTGTATCGCTACTGTGTTGTTATAACCATTGTCTGCCAAAAGGACAGCCGGCTCAATGCCCATGGTTTCCTTCAGGTTTTGCAGAGCAGGAATCATTTCATTGCGGTCATTAAGCGATTGCGTTACCTGAGCTGAAGCTATCAGTTTAAACAAAGAGTCCACGATGATCTGAAGATTGTATCCGGAGAAGCTCTCTTTACGGCCTTTCATCATTCGGGACTCTGGATCGGTGGGATTGACTTTCCCACGCTTGGTGCCGGATGCATGTTTCTGAAACTCTTGTAGTTGCGCTTGCTTCGTTTGCAATTCGAGGATCTTGGCTGCGATCTTATCCACATTATCCAGAGCACTGGTATCCAACTCGTCCAACTCATCTTTGAGATCATTGTGCTGAAGAAGGGAAAAATATCTCTCGAGATCTGCCTCGATATCCTGGAGGCTGGCTGCAAGCTGCTCACAGCTGAGCTCGTTGGCTCCGGCATTAGCCTTGATCCTAGTGCCGTCAAGAGCCATTAACTCACCAACTATCAACCCCTTATCCTTCAACATTTGATTGAACCTGTAAGTCATGTTGGTAATGGCATCCTGATTGTCCTTGCGAAAATCAGAAATGGTCTTAAAGTCCGGACAGATATTGTTGATCAACCACTTGAGCTCTATGTTCCGTTTCGCTTCCAGCTCCAGCCTGCGGGATGACGCGATTTTATTCATGTAGCCATAGATGTATAATTTTATCATGTGCTTGGGATGATAGGCCGGACGACCCGTTCTCTTTGTGCCTTTGATAACGGAATTGCCAAGATCTTCCGAGTATAACATGTTTACCAGTAGATCAATTAGTCTTACAGGGTTATCAGCGCTGATCTGCTCATCAAGGGATGAGATCGTGCTCTGTGTTCTGTCTTCACCAAATATATAGCTCACTGTGTTCTCCATTGCTTCATTTAATTGTGCCACAATATTATAAGCTATATTAATGTCAAGCATTTTCTTTAGTTACCTCACATTTTTTCAGTATTTTGGGAGTGATAGACGCTCAGTTTCAAAAATCCCAGATAAGCATCGAGAGTTTTCACACAGTCTC
>CAYNGF010000346.1:0-1789 GCA_964396515.1 uncultured Paludibacter sp. | reverse complement strand
TTTACAAACAAACAAAAAATATCCAATCAGATATTCAATTCAGTTTTTTGCGTACTCATGATGGAAAAGAAGTAGATTTATTACTTGAATTTCAAAACTATTATCTTGCTTTCGAAATTAAAATGACACAAAAAGTTATACCCACCGATGCTAAACATCTGAAAAATCTCAACGAAATTTTAGACAAACCAATTAAAAAATCGTTTGTAATATCAAATGATACAGAAACTAAATATATTGATGAAAATGTTATTGCTATTCATGCAGTTACATTTTTAGGGTAAAACAAAATAATAAATTTCAAACTATATGGATTATTCGAAAATTCCTTCTCCCTGCTACGTACTCGATGAAAAAGCTTTCCGCAAAAATCTGGAACTCATTAAATCGGTAAAAGAACGAGCAGGTGTCGAAATTATTCTCGCGTTTAAAGCTTTTGCTATGTGGAGCGTTTTTCCCATTGTACGGGAATATATTCCATATTCCACTGCAAGTTCATTGGCCGAGGCACGTTTGGCGTACGAGGAAATGGGCAGCAAAGCGCACACATACGGCCCGGCTTATACCGACCGCGAATTTCCTGAAATTATGCGCTGTAGCAGTCATATCACTTTTAACTCCCTCCAACAATTTGAACGTTTTTATCCGCAGACGCAATTTGAAAATATCTCCTGCGGATTGCGTATCAATCCTGAATATTCCGATGTGGAGACCGATTTGTACAATCCCTGTGCTCCGGGTTCACGATTAGGAATAATAGCCGATTTATTGGGCGATAGGTTGCCGGAAGGTGTTGAAGGTCTTCATTTTCATACACTTTGCGAATCTACTTCTTTCGATTTAGAAAAAACACTTGCAGTTGTTGAAGCAAAATTCGGTAAGTATTTCAGCCAAATCAAATGGTTGAATATGGGTGGCGGCCATTTGATGACCCGCGAAGGATATGATGTGGAACACTTAATAAAATTGTTGAAAGATTTTCAGGAAAAATATCCCCATTTACAATTAATTTTAGAACCCGGAAGCGCTTTTGCATGGCGTACGGGTGTACTGGTTTCATCTGTGGTAGATATTGTAGAAAACCACGGAATAAAAACCGCTATGCTCGATGTGTCGTTCTCATGCCACATGCCTGATTGCCTCGAAATGCCTTACAAACCTTCCATAATCGGAGCTGCGGATTTTGTAAAAGGCAAACCCACTTATCGAATGGGCGGTAATAGTTGTTTAGCCGGCGATTTCTATGGCGATTGGTCTTTCGACAAGGAGTTAAAAATTGGCGATAAAATTGTGTTTGATGATATGATTCATTATACTATGGTGAAAACTACCATGTTTAACGGCGTAACGCACCCATCCATTGGTATTTGGACAAAGGATAATGAGTTTAAACTGATACGAAAGTTTGGTTACGAAGATTACAAGAACAGAATGTCATAAAAAAGCAACCCCAAAAAAATCGGAATTTTTTTGGGATTGCCTTTTATAAAACAAATTTATCAGTCTAAAACGGTAACCCAATTATAGATATCAGGTTCATCGCCATACTGTATGGCACGCAATCGATGGTAAAGTTTATCGCTTATAGGACCTGGCTTCCCATCTTTAGAAAATACATAGCTGATTTTTTCGTCATAATCATCAATTCGTTCAATGGGACTAATTACAGCAGCTGTGCCGCAGGCACCGGCTTCTTCAAATGTTGCCAATTCTTCCACCGGCACATGGCGTTGTTCTACCTCAAGACCCATTTCTTTGGCTAAAACCATCAAACTTTTGTTTGTTATCG
>CAYNGF010000345.1:0-1807 GCA_964396515.1 uncultured Paludibacter sp. | reverse complement strand
ACCATTCCGGCGTCTATTCGCCAGTGGGGCACGACCATTCGGGCGTCTACGCTCCCGTTTCCCACAGCCACGCCATCTCGGACGTCACCAACCTGCAGACCACCCTGGACGGAAAGGCCGCAACGACCCACAACCACGATTCTGCTTACGCTGCTGCCAGTCACAACCACGATTCTGCTTACGCTGCTGCCTCACATACCCACTCCTCACTAGGCCAACTCCAGCTCACCGATGAGGTCTATTACGATGAGGAAGTGAACATCACAGGTACTGCGATTGACTTGAGTGCCGGGAACCACCAGAAGAAGACGATGAGTGCCAACATCACCGTGTCCATCACTGTCCCCTCAGGGCCAGCGGCTGGGTTCATCCGCATCATCGGACACGCAACCAACACCTACACGATAGGCTGGCCCAGCTCTTCGCCGAAAGTAGTCTGGTTGACCACTGCGATCACCTCCATCACAGCTGGTAAAAGCACACTCATCGCTTGGAAATACGATGGCACGAACCTCTGGTTGTCCTGTCCGGGGCTGGTGACTACGCCATGAGCCAGATATTAAGGCCCGACTCCGATATAACAACTGGTGACTTTGCATGGACTCCATCAACAGGCACGACTCGATATGGGGTCATCGATGAGGCCAGTTACAGCGATACCGACTACATCAGCACCACATCGAGAAACAGGGAGCAAATTTGTGGATTGTCTAATCCCAGCGCAACCCCTGGTCCTGGTGGTGGGACTTTGCGATGGAGAGGGAAGGCTGGATCGACTGGGAAAACCATAACCCCCTCCATCTTGCAGGGAACCACGGTTATCAAAGCAGGGTCAGCGGTGACGGTCACAACTTCTTTCGCTGGCTACACGCTCACCCTGTCCGAGGCAGAAATGGCAAGCATCACCAACTGGACAGATTTAAGAGTCCGGGTTGTTTCCGGCGGTGGTGCCATAGGGACATACTACGTTTCATGGTGCGAGTTTGAAGTACCTGACCCTGCTGTTCCAGCTGGCCTAGAAATGGGGATGATGTTCTGATGCCGATTTACCCTCTCTATCGCTTCGATTCACTGGGGCGATTCACAGGAAAAGACTCAACCTTCTCTGATGTCCCCCTTGACCTTTCCAAGTTCATGCCTCCCCATGGTCACACCTTCGTCCAACCTCCAGCCACCAAGGAAGGCGAGGTTGCCGTATGGGAGAAAGGTGCATGGAGGGTGGCCCAGCTCAGTGAGTTTGAGCCGCCCAAGCCCACCTTGGATGAACTGAAGAAGGCCAAGGAAGACGAAATGGATTACCTGTGGGCAGCCAAGATGGCTGAAGGCTTTAAATCCTCCACAGGATACAAGGTTAAGTGTGAGTCCCTAGACATCTCAATGTGGCAGAAGGCCCTCGGCAAAGCCTCCAAGAAGGGCGTGCTACCACTCATGCGTGACTTCAATGGAGACCTTCACAGGAATGTCCCTCTCGGAGTCGTGGCTACCATCTACAATGAGCTGGATGCCTACATGGAGGAACTCTGGGAACACAAGGTTCTGCTCCAGGAAATGATAAGGAATGCTTCCTCCATCGAGGAGCTTGAAGCCATCTCGTGGGAAACCCCCACACCAACGCAGTAAGGAGGAGCGTTGGTGCCCGGCTTGTTCAAGGAACTGGCAAACACCATCAGCTCATTCCTTAGTGACTCCGTCGACGGCCGGAAACCCGGATTCTTTAAGCAGGGGAGGTGATGAGGATTTGAGAGTGGAGGAGATGTTCGGCACCATCAAGCGCCTGAACGCCGAAGGGAAGATGTGGAACGGGAAA
>CAYNGF010000344.1:0-1811 GCA_964396515.1 uncultured Paludibacter sp. | reverse complement strand
CGGAAGCGATGAGGAAGCAATTCACGTAATGAACGAGGTCATTAAATTTATGACGACCGAAAGTGATGGGACTGTGTATCACATGCCAGAGGCGAAAGGAGACTGAATCATGCCAGAAATAATGGTTACTGTGAACGTGCCTATTGGGTTGTGTTGCGACAACATCGGATTGGATAGTAGATGTGAATATTTCGATGGCAGGTTAGCAGCCTGTCAGCTTTTCGGTAAGTTGCTTTACAAGTCAGAGGATATTGATGGTGATTGGCGATACGGGAAATGTTCCGCCTGCCTTGAAGCGTGCGAAGCGGCGGATCGTAAGCAGTTGGAGGAGTGATGACAGGGCAAGAGATTATTAGACTGGTTAACTTCCTCACTGGTGATGATTTATTTCATCGTCAAAGCGTGGAGAGAGCAATGAGAGAGACCTGTTGTAGCCACATGCAAGGCGATAGCTTCATGGAAATCACAGCTGATGAGCGATGGTCAATCAACATGATTAATCGTCTGAAAAGCAAATATCCTGACGAAGTAAAGATTATCGCAGAGAATCCGGACGGAAGTTTGGTTGCGCAAATGCCGTCAAGCTGGATGCGTATAGTGCCGAGGAGGAAAGTAGAGATGTCGGACGAACGTAGAGAACGGCTTGCAGAGCATAATGTCGGCAATCGATACTACGTTTTTCAGGCGGTTGCTGTGTGTGAAACGGAAAAACCGAAAGTAATCGTTACGGAGTTGTTCGAAGAAACCGAACAGGTGAAGTGAAAATGAGTAAAACATTTACGGTGATTGATAAAACAACGGGTGAATATCCTGACTTACAGAGCATAGCCTTGAATGAGGAATGGGCCAAAGGGCTGATCTACTGCGATATGGACGGGTTCGCTGTCTGCGAAGATGGCAGCTTGTGTCTGATGGACGAGTGTGGGAATATGTCCTATCCGCCGGACCCGGAGAGATTTGAAATTGTATGGGATGAAGAATAATGACTACTAAAACAAATGATAAGGCTGACCGAATATGAGAATACCAAAGTACCGCAATCAGATCGTCGAGGTGGACGGGATCCGGTTCGCGTCGAGGCTGGAAGCCAGACGATACCAGCAACTGAAACTGTTGGAACTGGCGGGGGAGATCCGAGGTCTGATCCCGCAGCCGAAGTATGTTTTACAGGACAGGACAACTGACCCGAACACTGGTGAATCGATCCCACGCCAGATGTACTACGGCGATTTCCAGTACTGGGACGTCAGGCTGGGGAGGCTGGTCTGCGAGGACACAAAGGGAATAGAGACGCAGACGTTCCGGCTGAAATGGAATCTTGTCCGTCCGCGTTACCCGCATGTGCTGTTCAAGGTAGTGACAAAAGAGGACGTATGAAAGAGTTGCGTTTTGCTGATTATCTTGCGAAATCGATATCATCTGCTTTGGAAAAAGCCGTAATTGAAAATTTGGGAAACGAGAAACTTATGAAAAAAGAACTTCTGATTATTTCTATCATTGAGGAGAACGGTTGGGAATGGACGCTAATCAATTTCTCAAAAGCAGAAAAAACAATTGAATATATTGACAGAAAAGTACAAGAATCTGGAATCGATTTGAGCGAAGATTTACCAGAAGAAGAATACAAGAAAAATTCGATGGAATTTACAAATTTTCTGAAGAAAGAAATAAAAGAAGGGCGTGGTTTTTACGATGAGTACTGTCCGAACTATGAGAAAAAAGTTTATGAGAGGGTAGAAAATGTTGTATAATATGCATAGGCTTTAGGTTCTGAATAAGGACAGGGTTCTCATCCCTGTCCTTTCGTCGTT
>CAYNGF010000343.1:0-1818 GCA_964396515.1 uncultured Paludibacter sp. | reverse complement strand
CAATCAGCGGATGATAGATTTCCACCATTTCAACCTCTGCTTCGGGTGTCCATGCCGAAACGTCAACGCCTGCCGAGAATGGCACGTAGTCAGTTTTTGCGCCTGCTTTCTTCAACAGCGACAAAGATAATTTTGCTTTAAACTTTTCAGCCTTGTTGCCACCTTTTTCGAGTTTAGCCTGAATTTTATTAAGCTTCGCTTCAACTTCGGTTTTCAACGCCTGTGCCTGCATATCACTTGCAGTTCCCATCGCCTCAAGTGCTTTCGTAAACACCGCAACGATTTGTTCATTTGTGGCTGCAACTTCTGCGGCTTCCAAATCATTCAGTGCATTCTGCACATCCTGTAATGCCGATTCAATTTTTGCTTTCTGTTCGTCTGTCAACGATGCAGATTTTTTTTGTTCCTCAAGTCCTGTTTTTCGACCTTCAAGAAACGATTTAACTTTTTTCAATTGTTCTTTCATTTTTCCTTTTTTTTTTGTTTAGTTTGTTAGTAAATCAATTTCAAAATTTGTATTTAATAAATCAGTATTTTCTGCTTCCAATTTCGCTGCTACTTTAAGAATGTCCGCCTGAAAGTCTGCCGGCAGTCCTACCAACGAAACCTCACATAACACACCTTCGATTATGTCAACAACGCCATCTTTGTATCTCTCATTTAATGATGCTATCGTTGGCGATGCGCCCTGCAGGATTCCTGCCTTAACCTGCGGTATCACAGTATCACGAACAAACGGCGTTTCAACAAAATAAAGTTTTCCCGAAAGCACTCCGTCCGTTGTTTCAAAATCCCGCCATACGCCAATAAGTTTAGATTCGTCATGCTGATAACAGGCTGCAACGCCTTTTCCGTTTGCATTCAGTCTTTCAAAGAACGCATCTAAACAGCCTGTCAACGGTCGCCACCTGTTTTCATTTGCCACATCGTAATGCAGTATGTTTGCCTGAATGTATTTGCCCTCCTCGTTGAATGCAACATCGCCGGAATAATATCTCAAATCTTTTTTCATTATGTAATCGTGTTAAGTGGTTTATTCATCTGCGGAACGCCCGGAAACGAAACGTTGTACTTATCCATTATCCGAAACGATGCCAACAGTTCAGCCTCAATCTGTGTAATGTAGTTATAAATCATACCTTTGAAATCGGTGTATGTCTGAATAATAGCATTTTCTTTATTGTCAAACGTTGCACCGCTCAAAATCATATCCTCCTGAATGCCGTATAATCTCGCTACCTTCGCCGTTGCATTGCGTTCGTTTTCCAATAAATTCAATTCCTGAACCGGTAAAGATATTCCGCTGTATTTCATCGGGACTTCCGTAATCGCATACTTGCGTTGTCCTTTTTTGATTCCGAATAAACTTTGAAATGCTGCATATAAACTTTTCTTTTGAGTTTCCTTTATTACAACGTCCTTTTCGGGCGAAAATACTCCCAACATTCCACGCTCATCAATTATCGTGTATTGGGCGTTCATAACAATTCCGTACATCTCGAGTTGCTTCTGTGCTGCCCGCTTTTGCGTAATCTTTGAAATCTCATAGGCAGGGTCAACTATTACAACCTGCCCTTTTGAGTTGTTAACATCAATAATCCGGTTATCGTCTCCAATCTTTAAAAATGCCTGTCCGTAATCGTGGACGGTGAAGTAAATTTTCAAGAGGTTTTTTTGCAGGCTTTCACAGAACGTGTCAACCTTGCCATCGTAGGTTATTACCGAATTACCAAGTATGTTAGCAACCGTCCGGGTAATATCATATTTCAGCGAATCGGTGAAATTCCTGTCGGTGTACCCGCCCGCAATAGCATCGAG
>CAYNGF010000342.1:0-1851 GCA_964396515.1 uncultured Paludibacter sp. | reverse complement strand
GCGGTGTGTTGATTGATAAAGTAAGAACTTCGGGTACATATACTAAGGATTTGAATAATGGCGTTTATATTATCCGCATTGATGGACAGGCTACGAAGTTTATGAAGTAGCCCCCCTTAATTCCCCCAAAGGAGGGAAAAGAACACCTACCCCCCCCGCCTCGGAGGACAAGCTCTAAAGGGGAAAATAAAAGAACCGCCTTTTTCGTAATGAAGAAGGCGGTTTTTCTTTTGTGTATCGAAAGATATATTCAAAATGTAAAAACTATCTGGATTGAATTTGCAGTGTTTTAAAAATATCGGGAATTAAAAAGTTAAATGATTTTGTTTGGAGAGGGTAGGGTGGAGGTGGGGCAATTATGCGAGTAAATTCCCACCAATTTGCCACGCGTGTTATTTCCACCAAAGCTATTCCCTGCCTTATAATATCGAGCTCACGTGCAGCTTTGTACGAAAGGTCAATTAACCGATTGCGGGTGTGCGGGCCACGATCGGTTACTTTTACCACTACTTGAGTATTGTTTTTAGGGTTGCGCACCAAGAGTTTTGTGCCAAAAGGATAGGTTTTATGCGCACAGGTCAGGCTGTCAGGGTGATATTGGCTTCCATCCGAAGTGCGCCGTCCGGAAAGTTTATGTCCGTAATACGAAGCCATGCCTGTTTCCTGGGCAATTATGAAACCAAAAGGTATCAGAAAAATAAGAATTATTACAAAGAATTTTAACTGCATATTTTCAAATTCAGGGAGTTAATTTTTTTTCTTTGACTTTATAATATCGAAAAAGCATATCAATTTCAATTCAAATTAAGCATTTTTCTCCCTAAAATAGAAAATAAAGTTACATACTTTAAGTGATTTTTGAGTTGTTTTCAAATATTGTGAAATTAAATTGAATGATTAAGATTAAAAAGTCGAAGTTTAAGGTACAATAAATTTTCCCTGAGTATTGCAACTTGCTGTTGAAAAAGAGTAAAGATATATTCCTTTGGGTAAATTCCTGTGAATTGTTTCATGGTGTTTTCCGGCTGTATAATTCTGGTGAATTATAGTTGATAATGTTTTTCCCGAAACATCATACAGCTTAACTGTTACGTTTTCAGGTATGATAAGTTCAAAACTAACTTGAATGCTCGATGCTGAATTTGAACTTACGCGCACTGAACTATTTGAATTATAATTAATTCCTTTAATACTTGTATGCGATTCGTTGAGTTTCATAATACCAGAACCGTTAGTAAGCAAAAATATTTCACCCGAAGAAGTTTTGTATAATTTATGTAAATCTTTTGAAATCAGTCCATTGTTGAATAATTGATGTGTGCTGCCTTCGTCAGTGCTTACATAAATATTCCGATTTGTTGCGATCAGCAAACTATCTTTGTTTCCAACTAAAATATCTTTAATGTTCTCGTTTCCATAACCATCGGCAGGTAGGTTTATTGATTGCCAGTTTTTACCTTCATCCGTTGATTTCAGATAATATTTTGCTCCAAAATTGATATAGTGATTGTTTTTAGCATCGATTACGTAATTTAGAACATCAATATTATTGTCGAGGCTTACTGCCGGGCTGATTAAATTGCCCATGGATGTTTCTTCCCAGTTTGCACCATCGTTGGTCGATTTATATAGTTTTTTGTTAGCTGAAGCATACAAGTCGCCATTTTCTCTTTCAAAAACAGCAAAAATCTGAACATTTGTTCCGAAAGAAGTTAATTTTGTCCAGTTATCGCCATTGTTTACACTTCGGAACAATCCTCCGCCTGTAGCTGCCAGGATGGTGCCCTTTTTTGTTACCATAATTTGGTGTACACCTTGCTGACTTCCAATCGAAAATCCATTGGTGAGATA
>CAYNGF010000341.1:0-1868 GCA_964396515.1 uncultured Paludibacter sp. | reverse complement strand
CTTGGTTTTCTTATTCATAAAAAAGTATTTCTGATGTTGAAGATAGATATAAAATAATTTTAGACATATATAAACGTAAAAGTTTAATCAATATAACTTGTGATTAACAAATAATAATGATTTAACTCGATGTTGCAAATTTAAACAAAAAAGACGCCTAAGCGTCTTTTTAAACAGAATTGTTTTTTTCATTTATCGAAATCACTTTTTCGGTGCGAACCATCGCAAAATGGCTTGTTATTACTCAATCCACACCTGCATAAATGCGGATTCGTAACTTCTTTTTCTTCGCCGCTCGGCAATACCAATCGAAATACGCCTTCAACTAAAAGGGGACCTCCTTTGAAAACTTTGATTGTTGATAATTTATTTTCCATACTACTAAAATTTTAATTAATAACATATAATCTACTGTTTTTGTTCATTTAATAATATATTTATTCCGTTTTTATACGTTTTTAAAAAAACCGTTTTTGTTTTCAAAAAAATAAATCAAAAATCCTCTCATCGGCATTCGTTAAGTTAAAATTTTCCTATCGAAATTCCTTTTGATGTTTGAATTTTAAACCGTACTTTTGCAAATTGTTTAGTAAAATAATTGATGATAGAATTATTAAATGATAAGATTTTTAAACTGATAACAGAAACTGCCGACGAGATTGGCATTGAATGTTATGTTATTGGTGGATTTGTTCGCGATTACTTTCTGAAACGTCCATCGAAAGATATTGATATAGTGGTGGTTGGAAGTGGAATTGAATTTGCCGGATTAGTTTCGGCAAAACTCGGGAGAAAAGGAAAACTCTCCGTTTTTAAAAATTTTGGAACCGCCCAAATTAAATATAAAGACCTCGAAATTGAATTTGTAGGCGCAAGGCGTGAATCGTACCGGGCTGAATCAAGAAAGCCTATCGTAGAAAACGGCACGCTTGAAGATGACCAAAACCGTAGAGATTTCACTATAAACGCATTGGCTGTTTGTCTCAACAAAGACAGACTGGGTGAATTACTTGACCCTTTCAACGGACTCACCGATTTAAAAAATTTTGTTATCCGCACACCGCTCGATCCCGACATTACATTTTCGGACGATCCACTACGTATGATGCGTGGCATCCGATTCGCAGCACAATTAGGGTTTTATCTTGAAACAGAAACTTTTGATGCCATTGCCCGTAATAAGGAACGTATCAGCATAATTTCGAAAGAGCGCATTGCTGACGAACTGAATAAAATCATAGCTTCACGAAAACCATCAACAGGTTTTATTCTTTTGGAAAAAACCGGATTGCTGAAGCTCATATTCCCGGAACTTGTTGAATTGAAAGGTGCTGAGACAAAAGATGGCGTTGGGCATAAAGATAATTTTTACCATACGCTTACTGTGCTCGATAATTTGAGTGAATATACCGATAATTTATGGCTTCGTTGGTCGGCGTTGCTTCACGATATTGCCAAACCTGTTACTAAAAAGTATGATAAAAAACTTGGCTGGACTTTTCACAATCATAACTATATAGGCGAAAAAATGATTCCCACTATTTTCAGGAACATGAAATTGCCAACGAATGAAAAAATGCGGTTTGTACAAAAAATGGTATCGCTACACATGCGACCCATAGTATTAAGCGAAGATGAAGTAACCGACTCCGCTGTGCGCCGATTGTTATTTGATGCCGGGGATGATATCGAAAGTTTAATGATGCTCTGTGAAGCTGATATCACTTCGAAAAATCCTGAAAAAGTAAAACGATACAAAGAAAACTTCCAACTTGTAAGGCAAAAGCTCAAAGAAATTGAAGAGAAAGACAGGGTTCGGAATTTTCAGCCTCCGGTAAGCGGAACAGAAATTATGGAAACATTCGGAC
>CAYNGF010000340.1:0-1881 GCA_964396515.1 uncultured Paludibacter sp. | reverse complement strand
ACAGCACGACGGCTACGTTCAAAGTAAGAATGGATGCGAAGACATTTCTTGACATTCGGAACACAGATACATTTAAATATCGTGGCGTTTACTTTTGCTGTATTGAGGGCAAATTTTCAAATGGCGTGGCAGATTTGACGTTGATAAAAATATAATTACTATATTTGTAGTAATTTTCATGTAAAAAAAATTTTTAAAATTAGTTGTTAATGGTGCAGGCTGTGAAGTTAGCACCATTTTTTTTTACCGAAAAACCCGAAAAACCCGAAAAACCCAGAAAAACAGCTATTTTGCCATTTTAAATGTATAAATATATTAAAAGATATAAAACAATATTAAAAACATATATAAAAATTTGGTATATAAAATTTATGTATTATCTTTGAATCATAATAATAAAGACAAGGGCGCACGATTCCGAAAGCGCTATATAAACAGAGGATTAGGGAGGGTAAAGCCTCGTACCTGTAAGCCGGGTGATGGCGATGCGATATTGCAAAACGAATCAATTTAACCCCCGACTTGCAGGGAGTTACTAATGCAGCCAAATAAAACGACCGTTCCAAGCCGGTGTAAATGCAGAGGAGTAAAATAAAAATAACACTATGAAACAAATAATTGGATTTGCAACACAGTTTTACACTCTTTGGAATTACGAAGCAGTCCCACAATACAAAGTTGATAGCTACGGGAAACATCATCAAATAGGTGTTGAACACAAATACTCTTATATCAAAAATATCTCATTCAATCTGAATAAGGTGAAAGCATTATTTCCTAACGTTGAAATTGATACAGAATTGCGTGGTACAAGTTCATTTACTCGCAACGAAAAACTTGATTTACCAAATAATTATTTTTGGGCAGGTAAATACGCAGGTAAATTAATAGATGAAGTTTTAGATAGCGATTTCAATTACTGCCTTTGGAGTGCAGAAAATTACAATATGCCATACATCACTAATCATCCAAAATACATTGCTCACTTTGAAGCTATTGAGCAAAAAAAGCGTTTGGATATTGAAAACGCACAAACTGTTAAGGTTGGCGATGTAGTTGAGTTAGAATTTGTACGTAATGGTTACAATGCAGATTCTGAATATAAAGAATGTTGGACAGAAGCAAGATTAGGGGAAACTGAATTAAAGGTTCTTTGTAATGGAGTTAAAGCAGTATCAGGTATGTATCCTTATTTAATGCCAATGATTAATGGTAAATTTCAAAAAACGAAAGGTAAAAATATTACTGTAAAAGTGTTAGAAGTGTTTAATACCGACATTTACGGCGGTATTGTAGAGCAACAGATAAGAGTAGAATAATTATTTAACAAACAACAAATAAACTTTCCCCGATAGTTCGGAAATGCTGAATATTTACATTCAGTTCTGGTCTCGAAGCCCGACGGGGAGCAAAAAAAAACATTCAACTAACAATTTAAGCCCTACGCTCAACACGGTTAAGAGCAATAATATGACAAATAAAAATTTCTCACAGGCTTTAGAAATGGCACTAAACTTACCACAGGACGCCGCTACTCCTATTTATCAAAGATTTGATTGCTGTTCAACAGCAATCAACGTGCTTTACACTAACACCATAGTAGGCGTGTTTAGGTCTGTTGCAAAGCGTAATAGATTTTATTCCAAAGATGGTTACTACTGGGAATTTAATGGAACAGTTAAGTTCCATAAAAAGTATTCGAGGAAGGACATGATAGTTACAGGGTGTAGCTATGACATTGTAGGACTAAAACGCCGATCCACGCACTTACCCGCTGGCGTATTAATCGACAATGTAGTATTTATTTAATAACAACAACCCCCACTGCGATGGTATCAATCGGGGGAACGAAACGGGCAATGTCGCCCGAATCATTAAACA
>CAYNGF010000339.1:0-1881 GCA_964396515.1 uncultured Paludibacter sp. | reverse complement strand
TTTGGAATAACCATAGAATTCCTATGGGTCACAGGCTGGCTGACGTGCACTTAGCAGGTTTTGCGCCCGCATTCGCCTTGTCGCTGTGCGACAGCGAATACGCACGCAAACCGCCAGTGCCCATAGCCTCGGTCGTTATGCACAAGTTTAAAACGACACCGATAATGAAAAATATCACGACAACAATTTTATTACTTCTCTTGACTTTATTTGAAGTAAGCGGACAGACAGCAGTAACAGAACTGAACGGCTTCCGAATTGGACAATACCGAGAAACTGCGACAAACGAATTTGGCAAGCCTGTTCAGCAAGACAAATACGAAGACGGTTTTGAATACGAAGCCTTCATCATTAACCCAGACACAAGTTTGTATATGGTTTTTGAGTATGCCGCAGGACATACAGACGTAATTTGGTCAATTCAAATTTCAGGCAACAACACGACAACTGACATTGGCTTTAAAGGCTTAAAACTTGGACTTGACAAAAAAGAAGTTCAACGTGTGTTGGGCAAGCCAGACAAAAAAGATGATATGGGCGAATATGGCGAAAAATGGAGTTATGATAAGACAAACTATTCAGTAGAAATTTCTAAAAGCGGAAAACTATCAAGCGTAAAAATAACTGACAGTTATTCAAGCAACACGCCTGATGTAAGTAAACTTCCAAAGTTTGACAATGTTGTGAAGTTGTTGAGTTCAAAAAACAACACTGACATTGCAAGTATTTTAGCACCGGGAATTGAAATCTATTACAAAGACCAAACAATCTTTTTTGGAAAATCATTGAAAAAAGAAATAGAAACTGATTATTCAAAAATCTTTCAGACAATCCGAGAAATTAGTAACGGATTAGACAAAATCAATACTTCTGACGAAAACATATACGAAGAAAATATGCGATTTGCATTAGGACAAAATCCCAAGCACGTTGTTAAAATCAAAAAAGGACACACAATAAAAGAAATCGTATTTGACTATATCAACGGACAATACTTAATTTGGGAAATAAACGCACAATGAAAAAACCTGTGCATAACACGGGTTTTGCGTCAGGCGGGGGGACGTGCAAACTTGGAGTTTTTCACTTCTAATGAACTTTAGTAATAAATTGAAATTTTGTGCTCCGAAACCCGCCCGAACGCAAAGCCCGAAACCGTTACCACCAATGCTAAAAGACAGACGACACAGAAAGACAATGACTAATAATGGACTCGACATACAGACCATATCGACCAAGCAGACAGACTTTCAAACTGACCGTGTTTTGCTATTGGGACAGGTGACAGAAAAGAGTGAAAAAGCCAACCTTTCGCATTTTTTAAAATTTCTTTTAGCCAGCCGCACATTGGCACATTTGGTTTTGCCCGACACACAAGCCATCCCTTCGCAAAACCAAAAGAGCCATTTTTTGCCAACGCACCGACAAGACTATTGAAAATTTTCTGATTACTTTTTATCTTACAATATGAGATACTAAAAATTATAAACCTATCTTTGCGACTTGACAACATTTGAACAAATGAACAGAATAAAAGAAGTGTTGGACGAAAAAGGCATTAAGCAAACTTGGCTTGCCGAGCAATTGGGAAAAAGCTACAATATGGTAAATGCTTATGTGCAAAACAGACAACAACCACGAATTGAAGTGCTTTTTGAAATCGCTGAAATTCTTGGCGTAAATGTAAAGGAACTATTGATTGACAACGACATTAAAAAGAACAAGAAATGAGCAAGGAACAAAAAATAACGAACAACATAAAAGTGCCAAACAAAGATTTGGAAACATTGAAAATTCATTTCCCGCATTGCTTTGACAAAGACGGGAATTTTCAATTAGAGAAATTCAAAAATAACCTGACTGAAAAGGAAGTAAGTTTTT
>CAYNGF010000338.1:0-1886 GCA_964396515.1 uncultured Paludibacter sp. | reverse complement strand
TAATAGCTGGAATTATGCTCACCATTTGGGAAACACGCACCAATCATTATGCACGCTTTTTCGATAGTTTATTATTATTAGTTACAGGAGTAGCCGGTGTGCTGATTTTTTATTTAATGTTTTTTTCTGTTCATCCAATGGTAAAATCGAATATGAATATTCTTTGGCTTAATCCTCTAAATATAATTGCCGCTATACTTTTATGGTTTAAACGATTAAGATTCAGTGTTTTTATTTACAAAATCATAAATATTACATTAATGATGTTAGTTCTAATTCTTTTTGCTATTTCGTACCAATATTTTAATACAGCAGTGTTCCCGCTTATACTGTTACTTTTAATACGTTATGTGAGCTATATAATAAATTCAGAAAAAGCACAGGTAAAAATTATGTTGAAACACAATGAAAAAAAGACTAAAAAAAATCCATTAAAATAATTTTGACTAAGTAAAAAAAAGAATGTTTTATAAAAAAACAGAAAATAGCTGTAACAAAATCATGAATTAACTATTTCATTAACAATTAATCAACATGTTCTATTAGTTCCCATATTTTGATTTTTTGTTCCATCGTGATAACAAGAAATTTTAATAAAAATCAAATTACAAGAAATTTTTCAATTAATAATTCAACTTTCACAAGTATAAGTAATTGAATTTGAAATACATAAATATGTGCAATGAATTTTCTACTTGCGGTGTACCGTTCCCCTCGGATACTTGTCCCGCTCGCGGGAAGGAGAGGGGCTGGGGGTGAGGTAAAACATCGAAAATTTGGAAAACATACATTTGTATAACCATCTGATATTCAATATTCAAAATTAAGCAATAATCAGTAATTCAAGCAATTAAATACTTGCGAAAGTTGAATTAATAAGCTATTCATTACATTGAACTGAATTTACTCTATCTTCATCAAAATTCTAGCATTACGTCTTGTACGTTGTGAAAGTAAAATATCGCGGTTCACAGTATTTTCATGTAGGATTTGTTGATTCATTCCGCGAATAGTTAACAATTCGAGATTTTGATTGTATGTTACTTTAAAGTCGTTTGAAAGTTCGTCTAATGCAGCTTCGAGATATCTGTTATTATCAACACACACAGAAATACTAACAGCAGAGCTTTGAATAAGCGATATTTTCATACGGTGTTTGTGCATCACTGCAAAGGCTTTTGTTAAACTTTCTTCCAATACAAAAGAAAAATCTCTTGGTCGCATTGTGACCAAAACTTGATTTTTTCGTAAAATCAGCACAGGTACATCAATTGGTTTGGAAATTTTTTCTCTGATTACTGAACCAGGTTCATTTGGCGAGCCAAAGGGGCGAACATATAAAGGTATATTTTTATTCTGAAGAGGTTTAATAGTTTTAGGGTGAATTATTTGTGCACCACTGAATGCCAACTCTACTGCATCAAAATATGTCAGTTCAGGAATGTGTACAGTATTCGGAAAAATACGTGGATCGGCATTCAAAATTCCGGGTACATCTTTCCATATTGTAACACTTTCAGCATCCAGTAAATTTCCGACTACGGCAGCAGTATAGTCAGACCCTTCTCGTCCGAGTGTTGTAGGGTCGCCATTAATATTTGCTCCGATAAAACCTTGTCCGATGTAAATATTATTTTTACTGAAATCGGCAGCCAAACGTAATTGTTGAGCAGACTCATCCATTCTTACATTTGCTTCGCGGAAATTACTATCGGTTACGAGTAATTTTCGCATATCGAGCCAAATGTTTTGAATTCCGGAATCAACTAAAAATGCCGATACAATTTTAGTGGAAATTATTTCACCGTAAGATACAAGTCTATCGTACCAACGGTCGTAATCATCACCTATTCCTGTAATGATTAAATTTTTCAATTCATCAAACA
>CAYNGF010000337.1:0-1895 GCA_964396515.1 uncultured Paludibacter sp. | reverse complement strand
TGCTGCGCGAGTTATTGAAATTTCTGAATCGTTCGGGATTCAGGCTCGTATCATAGGAAGATGTGAAAAGTCTGATAATAAACAACTTGTGATAGAAAGCGAATTTGCAACTTTTACTTATGACAGTTAGGGATTTTTCATGGGAATTTCCAGTAACAAAAACTCTGTATCTGATGTGCAAATAATATCAATTACTGAAGTTTCTGAAATTCCCATTCCGCTGCCTTTGGTTAATTCAATGTTGTTGATAACTATCGATCCGCTTAAGATATATATGTAAACACCGTTTTTTTGTGGTTTTTTCAGTTCGTAAGGAATGCTTTGGTTGGTATCAAAACGTACAAAATATATCCAAACATCCTGATATAACCACAAGCAACCATTTAACTTTGGCGAAACTATTTCAGTAAATTTATTTGGTTCAAATACAAAACTTTGTTTACTAAGCCTGGGTTTTACATTTGTGGTTTTAGGCAGTAGCCTGATTTGTAATAATTTTAATGTGTTATTTCTGCTTTGATTAAGTTCACTGTGAAAAATTCCTGTTCCTGCACTTAATGCCCAAATATCACCTTTCCTGAGCGAAAATTCATTATTGAAATTATCCTTAATTAGCATTTCACCCTCAAGAATTACAGTTACAATTTCCATGTTGCTGTGAGGATGCATACCATAACCCATACCCGGAGCTATCAAATCTTCATTGATAACCCTTAAAACTCCAAAATGCATTCTGTCGGGATTGTAATAATTTCCATAACTGAATACATGTCTGCTATGAAGCCAGCCATGGTTGGTAGTGCCGCGCGATTCCGGTGAATGGTATTCAAACATTGACATTGCGTAGAGTTTTTAAATATAACAATTTTCTTTGCAATTGGTTGAAATTTATTTTAAGTTCTTATTTTTGCAGAAATAAACAACTCTTTGTATCAAATGAAGTCTATAATTTCTACCAAAGAAAAAGCTGTTCAGATTAATTTATATTCAAACTATTATGGTTCGATAGCCGAAATTGGAGGTGGACAGGAAACTGCACGCCATTTATTTCAAGCAGGTGGTGCTTCAAACACGGTAGCAAAAACTATTTCGGCTTACGATAAATCATTCAGCGATCATTTTTACAATCATGATCAGCCCTCAAGATATGTGGCGCAGGAGCGTTTAAATAAAATGATTGATTATGAATATAACGAATTGATTCAGGTTCTCGATAAAAAAACCGAACAACAATTTTTTGCGTTTGCCAATACAGTTGAAACTATTAATTACAATAAAACAAATCAGGGGAATGGCTGGTTAGGTATTGCTGTAGAAGGTTCGGATAGATATAAACCTAATAAATTTCTTTTTCATATAAAATTATATGAAAATGATGCTTTATTACAGCAATATACGTTAGGAATTTTGGGAATAAACCTGATACATGCCGTATTGTTTGAAAAACCTGACCCGCGCAATGTAATCATAGCATTATTGGATAATCTGAATACTGATAGGGTAGAGATAGATTTTGTACATGTCGAAGGTCCGGATTTTGCAGAGTGGGATAACCGTTTGCTAAATCTATTGCTGGTAAGCAATAATATGACACCGGCAGTAATGTTCGACGAAAACGGCCGTGTACGACAACCCTCCGATATGCTTTATAAGAAAAATGTTTTGTTAATGCGTGGACATTTTCGTCCGATTAGTAATCTGGCACTTGAATTTTTTGATGACAGTTTTAAAATATTCATGAAAGATGAAGATTATCGCCCCGATAATACGATTGCTTTTTGCGAAATATCACTCAAATATTTGTTTCAGGACGAAAAACTTGATGAAAAAGATTTTTTATACCGCGTTGATTTACTGAATATGGCAGGAAAATGCGTAATGGTTTCGAATTTCTA
>CAYNGF010000336.1:0-1922 GCA_964396515.1 uncultured Paludibacter sp. | reverse complement strand
TCGAAAATGAGAAATTTGTTTGTAGTACGATTTTGACCTCGTACTTATGCGACTATGAAGTTTGTTTTAAACTGACAAACATAAATCTACAGGAAACTAAAGTTTCCTAAGACAACCCAAATCGGGTTGTAAATACTTGAAAGAAAATACAAAATCAGAATGCAAGGGAAAACAAAAAAAATCAAATTCATATCCTATTGTATTCGCAAAACAAAATTGTTTATGAAAAAGTTAATTTATATCTTTACCATTGTGGCATTTGCATTAACCTCTTGTGAGAAAAACGAAGTTGCGAAGAAAGAGATTTCACACGCCACTCAACAGAAGATTGAGAATATCGTCAGTATTGTTAACGTGAACAATAATTTAATTACCTCTTTAAATACTGCTATTATTGATCAAAGACAAAAAGCACCTGCAGGTGACGGCACAGAAATTATTGACTCTGAAACGGAAGAAGCTTTGAATGACTTTGTTGAAAATCCACAGGAAGTTCTTGAAAAAATTGCATTAGAAGAAAACGGACAAGAAAAAATTGATTTAATAGAAAGTGTTTTTCTTCAGGAAAGTCAAGAGGTTATTATCGAGAAATTATCAAAGATTGTTCCTGCAGATTCTATTGAGGCTTTAAATGCACAAATTGCAGAATTAAACAGTTCGTTTGGTATTGACTATCCAAATGAAGATCAAGTCTTAAATATAAAATCTAATTACATGAGTATAAGTTCGTTGCAAAAATCAGCTCCATTGGATTTTTCTCAATTCGATACTAAATTACATTTTATGGTAGGAGCTGCTGCTGCAATGACTGTGGCGACAATCTCATACATGGTATTTAAATGGGCTGTATTTACTCCCTGGTTAAGAGTGGCTGCGATTGCAGCAGCAGGTATTGGTGCAGCATGTTTTTTTGGGGCTGCAAAAGAACTGTATGATTATGTATCTAATCAAAATGCAATAGCAAATGGAAATCTTCCAACTCATGGAGTTGAATGGGGTGATTTTTGGAATACGGTTTTAGGTGGAGTTGCAGGGAGTGCAGTAACAGTAGCAGTTTTAACAGTTATTAAAGAGCCTGTTATAGCTGCTGTGGTTGTTGGTGTTGGTGTAGTGGCTGTTGGATATTGCCCTGCTGTATATTTAATCTGGAATAAAAAAGTATGTTAAACATGAAGCCGTTAATTATATTTCCTCTTATATTTATATTTTTATTAACTTCATGTTACGACTATAATGTCGATGTGGTTTATTCAACATATAAAGGACATTTGATTATAAAAAAAGTAGTATATGAAGACCAAACTGAAGATGATGGCTATTTTTATTACTTAGATAGTTTAAATGCAAAACAACAAAGTCTTAATTTATTTATTTGTGCTATTGATTGTAATCAAACTTTAGATTCAATTTTATGGTCCGAGAATGGTAAGAGTTTTGTGTTTGTATTTCACGGGACTAATTCAAGTATAGATGGGACTGATTTTAGTCAAAAAGCTGTATTGTTCAATGTACAAGACGGTCTTGCGAAAAACATACTTGAAATGAAGAATAAAGATATTGTTGATTACTTTTTCACTGACAGTACGTTTAATTATGTCTGTTCGGATAATACTGATACAATTAAGGTTAAGCTTGAATAGAATAATAAGAAGTGAACATTAATGCACGTTTGGTAAAATTTACCTAAAGAAATGTTACCCAAACGTGCGTTTATATGTTGTACCCAAAATGACTTATATTAAAAACCACATAGAAAAAACTATCTACGGTTTTATTACAACCAATGCACGTTTGGTAACACCCGCCTATAGGCATTGGCTGGCTGACGTGCATTCCGGCAGTTTTGCGCCCGCATTCACTTTGTCGCTGTGCGACAGCGAATGCTCCCGCAACCCGCCAAATGCCCATAGCCTCGGTCGTTA
>CAYNGF010000335.1:0-1922 GCA_964396515.1 uncultured Paludibacter sp. | reverse complement strand
CGTTGGCAGCAATCCGACATATAGAAAATCCATTGAGTTACGAAGCTAACATAAAAAAGTTAGCACTGAAATTTGGAGAAAATACAAATTTATAAACGCCTGATTATCAATAGTAAATTTTACCGTTAGTCAGAAGCCGAAGAAAAAAGAAAGGAGGTAATGAGCAACAACAATTGCTATTTCATTTTTAATGCTTCGAATTAATGATTTTCAAATCTCTATTATTCTTTCTAAACAATTTTATTAACCTGAAAGCTTCCTAATAAAATTAATCTATCATCAGGGAGCAATCACAATCTAAAAAAATTACACGTATGAAAAAACTAAATTTAATTTTACTGCTATGTGCAGTATCGGGCATTTCGTTTGGACAACTAAAGGTGATTCAAAATGGAAATGTAGGAATTGGAGTATCGAATCCGACTGAAAAATTAGAAATAGCAGGAGCTATCAGAGGAAACCAAAATGGCGCTTTACGAGTAAATACCGGAAACGGAAATATAGATTTGGGTCCGCTAAACAACTGGTGCGCCCATATACAAACCGATTTGAGTAAATTTTATTTCAATAAAGAAGTATGTTTAGGAGGTCCCGGCATGTTATATTCTTATAGGGATAACCCTTTATATTTGGGAACTTATTGGGGAAACTCGTATATGATAACCATAACTGCGAATAATACAGTAGGCATTAACACGATGCAACCGCAATATACACTTGATGTTAATGGAGATATTGGCACTTATGGTACTTTACAGATTTATTCCGACGAAAAAATAAAAGAAAACATTTTACCCCTCGACGGTTGCCTAAGCAAACTGGCAATGATAAACGGCAAGTCATATTATAAAAAGGTACGACCTGAGTATATGACAAAAAAATCAAGCTTGTCAAAAGCTTTATCCGATACTACTTATTTAAAACAAACGGAAACTGATAAGCAACTTGAAATCGGACTCATAGCTCAGGAGGTGGAAACAGTTTTTCCCGAATTAGTGAAAACGGATAAAAACGGATTGCTATCTGTAAATTATATTGGTCTCATTCCGGTGTTAATTGAATCCATCAAAGAACAGCAGAAGCAAATTGGAAATTTAACAAACCAATTAAAATCAATTAGCTCTCAAAGTAGCAAAGCACCTTCATTTGCTCCAATAAAACAACCAAACAGTTTAGACGAAACTCTTCCAGCCTCCCTTTACCAAAACAACCCCAACCCATTCTCTCAATTTACTGAAATAAAATACTATCTGCCAGAAACAGTAAACAAAGCGTTGCTTTGTATTTACGATTTACAAGGTAAACAACTAAAACAAATTACTATTGCAGAAAGAGGCGAAGGTTCTCAAACTATAAATGGTGCGGAATTCTCTGCCGGAATTTATCTCTATGGACTTATTGCTGATGGGCAACAAGTGGATGTAAGACGAATGGTATTAACAGATTAGTAAAAAACATAACAAAATTTAGAATATGAAACGAAAAATAGTTTTATCTGTGCTACTTTTAATAAGTATAGGAATGTACTCTCATGTTTCAGAAGTTCACCAATACATGGTGTCGAGGGCATATTTAATGCTTGAAAGAAGATATGTAGATGCAGGAGGCAATATTCAAGATTTACAAGAAATAAAAAGTAAAATTTTTAATTCTGATAATTCGTGTTGTTATGGAAAGAATTGTAAAGAGCACTCACTCAATCGAGGTGCGAGAAGGGAAGATAATGAGGATCCTATATATGGTTTGGCTTATGGTTTTCTTACAATGACTCATTTTTGGGATGCTGACAATGGAAAAAGTGCTTATGTATGGAGTGGATTATATCCTAATTCATATTTAAAATCTGTAGCTTATTTATTTGCCAACGGGGGCAACTATACTTGGATAGTGGATGTTAATCTAATCAGAAGATATTATTATAC
>CAYNGF010000334.1:0-1940 GCA_964396515.1 uncultured Paludibacter sp. | reverse complement strand
CTGAAGTTCCCCGACAGGAAATTAATGAAACGCTTTCCGAGAGAGAAAAAAGACACAATAATGTTGTGAAAAAGTAGACAGTAAATGGTCAATTTGTAATTGACTTCGCTCGTTTCTTTGTGCTATTATTCTGTTATGAAGAGCAAACCTAAAGGCCTTTATTTAGCTAAGATTGTGAGTAAGTACAAGGACAGAGAATACTTCACTTATCTTCTGAGAAGAAGCTATCGCGAAGATGGTAAGGTGAAACAGCAAACCATTGCCAACCTTACTGAATTGCCGGAAGTTACTAGAGAGTTAGTCAAAGAGAGTCTCCAGGGGAGAGTCTTTCTTCCTTCCGAAGAGGCTATTGAGATTACTCGGTCGAGAGCTCATGGTGATGTTGCGGTTATAAGTAAGGTAATGGAGGATCTAGGTATTTCCGAATTGCTTTCTTCTCGAAGGAGTAGAGAAAGCGATCTAATAGAGGCGATGATAGTTGCAAGGATAATAAACCCTCAGACGAAGCTTTCCACAATACGCTGGTGGGATAATACCACTATTCCCGAAGAGTTCTCAGTGGAAGATGCGGACGAAGATGAGTTATATACTGCTCTGGACTGGTTGCTCCAGAGGCAAGAGACGATAGAAAGGAAACTTGCGCAGAGACATTTAGGAGAAGGAAGTCTTGTTCTGTACGATGTCTCTTCGAGTTACTATGAAGGGAGTCATTGTGAGCTTGCGAGTTATGGTTATAACAGAGACAGGAAGAAGGGAAAGAAACAGATAGTCTATGGACTCATGACGGATTCTAAAGGTATACCAATATCTATACAGGTATATCCGGGATGTACTAGTGACACTAAAACGATAGGGGAACAGGTAGATAAGGTAAAGGAAGGGTTCAAAGTAGAAAGGTTCGTCGTGGTCGGAGACAGAGGGATGTTAACACAGGGGCAGATAGACAGATTGAAGGCTCTCGGTGGAGTTGACTGGATTAGTGCCTTTAGAGGGCCTACAATTAAGAGTCTCTTTGAAAATGGGTATTTACAGCTGAGCTTATTTGACGAGAGAGACCTTCTTGAGATAGACTCACCCGATTATCCTGGGGAGAGGTTAATAGTCTGCAGGAATCCCTTTCTTGCAGAAGAGAGAAGGAGAACGAGAGAAGACTTACTCAGGGCGACTGAAGAAAACCTGAACAAACTCATTAGGAGAGTTGCTTCAGGAAGGTTGAGAGAGGCAGGGAAGATAGGGCAGGCACTGGGAAGGATAGAGAACAGGTACAAGATGGCCAAGCATTTCATTTTCAAGATAGAGGATGGGAAGTTCGATTACAGGAGAAATGAAGAAAGTATAGCCTTTGAAGCTTCTCTTGATGGATTTTATATAATCCGAACCAGTGTAGAGAAAGAGAAGTTGACTGCAGAAGAAGTGGTGTACAGCTACAAGAGTCTATCCAGAGTTGAGAGGGCATTCAGGACGCTAAAGGGAGTGGATCTGAAGATACGGCCAATACACCACTGGCTTGAGAAGAGAGTGAGGGCTCACATATTTCTCTGCATGCTAGCGTATTATGTTGAATGGCATTTGAGGGAGTTATGGAAGAGCATGATCTTCACTGACGAATATACCGATAGAGAACATGTACTACAGGCTACTAGATCCAAAAGCGCACTTGAGAAGACGAGGAAGAAGAAGCTGAGTGACGGGACACCGGCACACAGCTTTCAGACTCTTCTATCTGAAATGAGTACGATTGTCTGTAACGATGCCAGGGTACCTGCGGTACCGGAGATACCTTCATTCACGATAATAACAACTCCCAACGAGGTACAGAGGAAAGCCCTTGAACTTGTCGGATTGAAACAATTCAGCAAACGTAGACAGAAATAATCGCTTCATTTCTCTGAAATCCTTTCAGATAGCTATTTCTTGCTTGCTCAGTTCGGGAACTTCAG
>CAYNGF010000333.1:0-1960 GCA_964396515.1 uncultured Paludibacter sp. | reverse complement strand
ATTAATAATTAAAACAAAATAGCATGAAAAAGAAAAATTACTTCTTTTCAGTAAAAATATTAGTAGTTTGCTTCAGTTTAATAATGTTTTCAACATTAAAAGCTCAGGACATTGATAACGGACTGATTATTCATTATAACTTTGAGTCGGTTTCAGGAACTCTAATACCTGATATATCAGGAAAAGGTAATGGTGGTTCAATCATGGGAGGAACAAGTCTTGTCGAAGGCTATAATGGTCAGGGAGCAAATATGTTGTTAAAAGCTGACTTCATTCAACTACCCGAAAATTTTACTGCCAACCTTACCTCGTTTACTTTTGCTGCATGGGTTAATTTCTCTGCATTAAAAAATGCCACACGCTTTTTTGACCTTGGCAACGGAGCAGATGGCACTAACGATTTTCTTGCATTTATTCCAAGTGCTTCAGGAGATAATACAAATATGCGACTTCGCTACAGAACTGCAAGTGGCACCGGTGTGAATGTTGATGCAACCAGCAGAATTCCATTGAATGCATGGGCACACGTTGCTGTAACTTTAGCTTGGAATGAAATTACAGGGACGGCTACTGTACGTTTATATCTGAATGGTTCGCAGGTTGGTAGTTCTACAACTTTTCCCTACAATCCAAGCAAACTCGGTACGGCAACCAATAATAACTTGATAGGTGTTTCAAGATGGACGCAAGATACTAATGGCTTTAATGGCACTATTGATGATGTTCGATTTTACAATCGAGCCCTTACTACCGAAGATATTGTTACACTTAATGGAATGGCTGAACTTAATACTCAAGCTGCTAACCTGAATTTAGGAGATTTGTCTGCCGTAACTTCCGATTTAACACTTCCGAGTGTTTTAGGCACTAAAGGTGTTACCGTAACTTGGGCCTCTTCTAAACCAAATATTATTAACGAACAAGGAAGAGTAACTCGTCCTGAAAAATGGGATGTGAATGTAAAACTCACTGCAACACTCAAGCAAACTGTGGGAACTTCTGTATTTAGCTTACAAAAAGATTTTAAAGCTAAGGTATTAGGTATTGCAGGTACACCTGAGCAACTTGCACAATGGGATTTCAGTACAGCAAGTATTAAGTTTGAAGAAGACACTTTACGGGTTTACGATGTTTTAAGCAACTTTAAGGGAAAACTCATGAACGAAGCTCGTATTCGTACCATAGGCAATACCAACAAGATAAATGTGCTTGATTTGGGTAACGGGAAAGGATACTTTGATATGGGCACTGAAATTGGTGAAGCAGTAGTTTCGCTTAACGATTTTACAATGATGGGGTTCTTCCGTATCAACGAAGAATACGGTAATTTATCTGCAAATGGCAATTTTATGTGGAATTTCAGCAATTCAGATAAAGTTGGTACCGATGTGAATGGTTTTATGTACGGACGTCTGAATTCGCAGGCAGCAGGAATCTCAGCTACAGGATCGCCAAGCATAGCTGCCAACTATGGTACAGCAGCAGGAAAAGGTGCCTGGCATCATTTTGCTTTTAGTCAGAATGGCACAGTAGGAACTGTATATGTTGATGGTATTCAGGTTGCACAAAATACCAATATGCCCACACCCTCCGAAGCTTTGGCAAAAGATAATCTCAACGGAACATTATACAATTGGTTAGGTCGTTCCGGCTGGGCATCGGATGCATATTTACAACAAACCCTACTTTACGATTTCCAGGTACTGAGTATTCCAATAACTTCTGAAGATTTAATACTTCTATTTGGCGTCCCTCAAACAATCGACAAGCTTAACATGGCTTATATTGAAAACCCAGATTACAAAACACCTGAATTACAAATCGAGGCTGATAATCTTACTTTAGGCGATATCTCCGCCTTAACATCAGACATTGAATTACCAATTAAGGGGAAAAATGACCCAAATATCGTTATCGCATGGAAAACTTCCAATGCTGCACTCATTACCAACACAGGAAA
>CAYNGF010000332.1:0-1963 GCA_964396515.1 uncultured Paludibacter sp. | reverse complement strand
CCGGCTTCCCGTTGCCCGGCTTCTTCAGCGCCGACCCGGCCGCCGCGCGCAGCAGCGATCCGAACCGGCTCTGCAGCTGCTGGACCTGCTCCGGCGCCGCCGATTGCGGGCGCGGGGTGAAGTCGCCGGGGTTGAGCCACGCGACCTTGAGCCGCGTGTTGCCCCGGTACTCCTCCTCCTGGACGGTGATCTGCACCACGACGTCCGGCGCCGGGCCGGCGACCGACGTGAGGTTGCAGTCCCAGCCGACCGCCTCGACCAGGTTCTCGACGGCGTTGACGTTGATCGAGCCGTCCTTCTTGACGACCCAGAAGTCCCCGATGATGGAGTGCTCCTCGTACTGCGACCAGTCCGCCCACTCGGTCCCGTCGAGCTGCTCGAGGATCACGAACTCGATCGAGATCGACACCGACTGCGACTGCTCCGAGTTGCGGACGAACCACGCGAACGGCTTGGCCTTGAAGATCCCGGGCCGGTCCAGCTTCAGCACGTGCCACCTCCGAAGATCATGTCCCAGATCGTCCCGTCCGTCGCGGACTCGAACGGGAGGTTGACGTTGACGGTCCGCGACTTCGCGATGTGGTCGGGCAGCTCGGTCGTGTAGATGGTCCGCGTCCCGCTGCCCTTACCCTTCCCATCCACGGCCGCGACGTCGTAGCCGACGAACAGCACGTGGTCGGCCCACTGGATGACCCGCTTGCGGATCGACGCCTTGCCGGACTTCGGGTCCTGGAGGTGCGGCTCGTACCGGATGAAGTTCTCCCCGGTCGGGTTCGGGACGTCGCTGATGCACTCGTGGCAGATCAGGATGACGTTGCGGCCCCGGCGGCGCTGCGCATCCAGGTCCGCGAGGAACAGCAGGAACGTGTCGTAGACGTGCTGCGCGCCCTTGCCGAAGCCGTAGCCCTCGATCGACTTGACCAGGTGGCCCTTCTCGTGCGGCGTGGTCGCGAGCGTGTGGACGAGCGCCATCTCCTCGACCTTCGTGCCGGTGTCCACCACGACGGTTCCGAAGGCGTCCAGCGACGGGCTGCGCAGCGCGGCCCGCAGGTCCGCGAAGGTCTCGACGCCCTCGACGCGCGGGACGTCCATGTGGTAGGTGCCGTGGTCCAGGTCGATGAACACCGGGCGCGGCGCCAGCGCGGCGAGCGTGGACTTCCCGATCCCGCCCGGGCCGTAGAGCACGATGTTCTCGGTCTGCGCGATCCGCCCGCCGATGATGGCGAACTCCCTGGCGGTCACGGCCGCGTGGCCGTTGACCGGCGGCGGAGCCTTCGGCGGCGCCCCCTTGACCGGCGGCGGCGCGGGTCTTTGGGCCGGGGATGCAGGCTGGTTCATGGTCTTGGTTCCTCCTGCGCCCGCTAGCCCGGGCGCGTGGCTGAGCGAGCTAGCCCTCGCTCGAGGCGATCCCCGTCAATTCGGGGTTGACGTTCTCGGAGCGCACGAAGCCAGCCGGCGTCACGTGCTCAAGGTCACGGCTCAGGCAGATCGACAGGTACTCGCACCCGCCGTTGCCGTTCGGTCCGAAGCAGGAGCCCGGGTTCCGGTACCACCGCCGGGTCCGCTGCGCCTCGCGGATGGCGAGCTGCTGCTGCCACAGCTCCGCGGCGCAGTCCTCGAGGTCCTGGTCCAGCCGCGCGATCTCGATCCGCGCGAAGTAGTGGTCCGGCCGCTCCGCGATGTCCGCCGCGACGCGCGCCGCGAACTCCTCCGGCGTCTCGTCCGCGTCGCGCTGGCTCGCATAGAGCCGGCCGTCCTTGGTGTACTTGCGGCTCTCCTCCGGCGTGGCCTTCAGCGGGCGCAGCGCCGGCCGGCGGGTGACGTCGTACAGCACGGTCTCGACGTCGTAGCCGAGCTGCCGCGCAGCGATCACGTACAGCGAAAGCTGCTGGTCCAGGTGCAGCTTGAGCCAGTAGGCCGCGCCCGGGGCGAAGTCCTGGCTCGTGGTCTTGTACTCCATGAG
>CAYNGF010000331.1:0-1982 GCA_964396515.1 uncultured Paludibacter sp. | reverse complement strand
CAAATTTTAATAAAGTAAGTATTTAATAAAACATTTAAAAGTAAGAACTTCGTTGTAAGTTTTTACTTTTTTTGTTTTTACAAACTGCAAACACAATAATTTGACTATTTTTGAAAAATTTTTTTAGTGAAAAGGAAACGAGGAGACAAGTTAACAAGGAAACAAGGAAACGAGGAAACGAGGCAACAAGGAAACAGAAGAACAAGGGAACAGGCAAAACAAAATAAAATAAAATGTAACCCTGTAACCCTGAAACCCTGAAACTTTTAAATCTTGAAACCCGATACAAAAATAATTAACACGCATGGATATAAAGAAATTTTGGAAAGAACATACGTTCGCCTTTATGCTCAGGCAAATAATTTATGCAATTCTTGCATTGGTGGCAATAAGCTGGATAACGCTTTTTTTCATTGATATTTACACACATCACGGAGAATCGGAAGTTGTGCCCGATCTGAAAGGATTGTATTTGCCCGAAGCTGAACAAATGCTAGCGAATCACGATTTATATCCCGTGATTATTGATTCAGTATTTGATAAAAGCAAAAAACTGGGAACAGTCATTGAACAAAATCCCAGTCCGAACTCTACCATGAAAAAAAACCGTCCGGTTTATATCATTATCAATGCCAAGCAAGTTCGTCAGATTCCTCTTCCTGATGTTACTGATTTGTCGTATAGACAAGCTGATGCACTTATCAGAGCAAATGGTTTGGTTGTAGGTAATATTGAATATTTCCCTTCGGAATATAAAGATTTGGTTGTTGATGTAAAATTTCGAGGTATGAGTGTTATACCCGGAACCAAATTACCCGAAGGAAGTGCAATCACGCTTGTTGTGGGAAGTGGCATAGGTAGTGGAGAGACCCTGGTTCCCACTCTTAAAGGGTACGATTTAGAAACTGCAAGAACTGCAATTCTGGCTGATTCGCTCATAACCGGAGCCATCGATTTTGATATACAGCCCGCAGGCGATATTGATGCTTATGTTGTTTACCGTCAGCGTCCTGCAGCAGGTAAGCGAGTACCGATCGGTACACGTATTGATATTTGGCTTTCAAAAGACAGATCGCTGCTCGATAAAACTTTTGACGAAGAAAGTCAGAAAGTTGATGAAAACGACGAGGAATTTTTTTAAGTATTTACGAAAGTGAGAAACACCGAAGAATTTCCCGATGAAATAATTGAAGATGATGAACTGGAGTCGCAAACTCCGGAGGATGTGCTTTATGAACATTTCAGGTTCATTGTTGACAAAGGACAATCGCTGGTAAGGATTGACAAGTATCTTGTAAATCTGATGGCGGGTACTTCGCGTACACGTCTTCAGGATGCTGCCGATGCAGGAAATATTTTAGTTAATGACAAATCGGTAAAATCAAGCTACAGGGTAAAACCCAACGATGTGATTTCCATTGTTTTATCCTATCCTCCACTACGTTATGTTATTTATCCTCAGGATATTCCCATAAATATTGTTTATGAAGACGATGACATTATTGTAGTAAACAAACAACCCGGGTTGGTTGTACATCCGGGTTTTGGAAATTACGATGGAACACTTTTAAATGCAATAGCATGGCATTTGCGCAACGAAAAAAACTTTGACCCGAACGATTCTCGTGTGGGTTTGGTACACCGTATCGATAAGGATACTTCCGGATTGCTTTTAATTGCAAAAACTCCCGAAGCAAAAACTCATTTAGGGAAACAGTTTTACGAAAAAACTACGCATAGGCTCTATAATGCTTTGGTATGGGGCGATGTGAAAGAAAATGAAGGAACAATTAACGGAGCTTTGGCTCGGAATCCACGCGATCGGATGCAGTTTGCCGTATTCCCCGAAGGAGAAAATCCGTTTGCAAAATGGGCTGTAACGCATTATAAAGTACTCGAACGTTTTGGCTATGTAACGCTTGTACAATGTAAACTCGAAACCGGTCGTACGCATCAAATTCGCGTGCACATGAAACATATCG
>CAYNGF010000330.1:0-1992 GCA_964396515.1 uncultured Paludibacter sp. | reverse complement strand
ATAACTAAAAAAGCTATCCCATTTCTGAGATAGCTTTTTTATATTTATAATTGTATTCTTACTCAAAAGGAGTATTATTTAAATATTCCTGTTCGTAAATATAGATATTCTGTTCAGGGTCGGGAGGTATTACCCTTGAAGAAAGCACGAGCGAGATCTCATTGTCAAGTGCAATAATTTTGATATCAGGCGAAGAATATGAACGTTTTACGTTATTATTTTGAGTTTTCATTTTTCTGAATTTTAATCGTTATTAAATTATTCGACAATCACTTTAGCCGAAACTATTTTTTCGCCGTTGTACACTCTTGCAATGTAAACCCCCGGTATAAGTTCTTTATTCACCAGTGTGGTTGTACCCGAAAGAGCTTTATTATAAATGGCCTGACCTGCCGCAGTGTAAATTGTTACCGAAGCGTTAAACTCGATTTCCTCGTTACAAATTACGGTTATTTTGTTGTCGCCATTTCTGTAAATTACTATATTTCCCTGCTCTGTTATGGGTGTTTCAGTTACAGTTCCCGGCGAGCGGAAAATGATAGTAAAGCGATTGTAATTATCTACTTTATCACTTGTAAAATCGTACGTTTCTTCTAAAGTCAAATCGGTAACGGATGCCGTGGCATTATCCACCAACAACACTTGCGTTCCCGAGCTGAAATTGCTGATATCGTTCGCTTTCAGGGTGTAAACACCGGCTTGCGGTACACTGAAACCAAGCGAAACGATTTTTTCGTTGGTAAAACTACCCATTCCGTTAATCGAGAGCACCTCATTGCCAACTTTTGTATAGAGTTGGGGTATTCCGCTTAAACTCATTTTGTGCGAATCGTACAAATCATAACTATCTTTTGCGTTTGGATTAAACTGGATTACTGTTTGATCGGAGTTAGTGCCGTCCGAAATTTCCAATCGAAGCATTTTCTTTTCGCTGCTTGTTGCTGCCTTTGCACGGAGTCTGTGCTCGGACGAAACCTGGTGGCTGCGCATGCTGTTGGTGAAGGTTATCGAACCATCCGTCATTTCAGGGTCGTAGGTTTCCACCCAAAATGCTTGCATGGGAGCAATACGCTGAATATTACTTTCCGTTATTTCGCCTTTCTGCGGATTGGTAGTAGCATAAGTACCTGCCACAGCATTGTACGTGTACAGCGTACTGTTTTCGGAGCGAACCCAAATGGTGGCGCGCATACGATTGGGCAAGCCGCTTTCCCGTAATTCGTCAGTGTTGGGATCAACCCATATATCTTTCCAGTTCAAGTACGAAGGATACGGATTCCCAATCAGGTTGTAACCGCGATTCAAATGCGTTAAACCTGTCCACGAAAGTCCGTTAACGGTTATATCGCCATTATTGATAGTATTACTGCTAAATTCAACCGTTCCTGTATTTCCCATGCGGGCTACATAACCTTTACCGGAAATTAATGGCGTTACGTTATCGGTAATTTGAAGGTACGAATGGGTGGGTTCATTCCAACTCCAAAGTTTGTTCAGTCCGGTTTCGGGATTAAACGTTGCACTTGTTGCCCCTGTTACCGGGCTTGACATATACCAGAAGCGACCATTGGGTGCACTACCGTTATTCGAGCCGGTGAGGTATTGCTGTACTTTGTAGATTCCTGCGTTTGTACTTACCGTTCCTGCGGTTAATAATGTGGCTGTTCCCTGAGCGTCCGATTGAAGCACGAAAGACCCGTTATTTGTAAGGTCGTTGTTTACAGTAAGTTTTTCGCCCGGTGCTACATTTAACCTTGAGCCGGACACAACATTTACCTGATTAAAGGTATTCAAATCACCAAAACTGTTATCAGTTCCAATTATTGTAGCTCCTTCAGGGCTTGTATTGGTTACAAGCAGTGAGTTTGCAGTGTTGTCTTTAATTCTTCTGATAGTCTGTGCCGAAGTTCCTGAATATTCAATCGTTCCTGCATTTGCATTGGTGGAAATGTAACCGCCATTGCCAAGGGTATTGCCTTGAATGGTAAGCTT
>CAYNGF010000329.1:0-2012 GCA_964396515.1 uncultured Paludibacter sp. | reverse complement strand
AACATAAAGAATTTGCGTAAATTGTTTGAACAAAACACGATAAAACAAATAAAGAAGGTGTTTGAAATTATTGCAATGTGATGGATATAATAAACGCATTAATAGACAAACTATTTTCAAGGATCAACAAGACAGAAACCAATTACAAATTCTGCGATGTGGACACGGTGAGAAATCTTACCGTGATCCATTACGGCAGAAAACATTTCAGGCCGATTCTATTTGATCCTATCATGAACATAAACTTCAATAAGCCATACGGCGGCCTATGGACGTCTCCAATCGATTCAAACTACGGGTGGATAGATTATAACAGAGACTACAAATGGGTGTTCTGTGAGCCTTCAGTTAGCTTTAAATTGAAGTTTACGGATGACGCCAAGATATTGGTTATTGACAGCGCAGAAGACTTGAAAGGACTGCCTACGTATAAATTCACACCAAAACTATTTAAGACCCAAGAATATTTAGATTTTAGGTCGTTAAGTAAGGTATGTGATGCGTTATGGCTGACAGAAAAAGGCATGCGAGAAACAAAATCGTCTCATCCCATATCTTTTGAAGGATGGGACTGCGAAACAGTATTGATCATGAACAAAAAATGTTGTTATCAATGGAGACATTAAGAGAAGCTTTTAAGTCAAGATACCCGAACTATTCGGACAGTATTTTGAATAGATTCGAGAAGATAACCCACGAGAAGGCGACTTGGGAGAACATGACAAAAGTAAACCTTGATAAGTTTGCAAACGGGATGTTACGACAAACGGCAAGGAGCAGCGCAAAAACATATTGCTCCATGCTTAAATCGGTGCTAAACCTATATTCGGATGAAATAGATTTACCGAGAGGATTTAACGAAATACTCACCATAAAAAAGGATGTGAGCCAACACGTATATCTTACGGAGGATGAGGTTCAGAAAATAATACTCTATGAGCCGAAAAACGACACCGAGAGAGCAATACGAAACCAATTTGCGCTTGGGTGTCTTACGGGAGCACGGCACTCGGACTATATCATGTTTACCGAAGAAAACATATTTGGCAATACACTTCGGTATGTATCAAAGAAAACAAGGATTCAGGCCGATATACCAGCAGCCCCTGCGGTTAAGAGAATAATTAAAGAAAATCAGGCATACGGATTTGTAGGGCTTGAATATACCCTTTCGTATTTTAACAGAATCATCAGGGATATTTGCAAGAACGTAGGCATAACAGAACCGATTAAGTTATATCAGGGAGGTAAGTATGTCGAAGGAGAAAAGTGGACTTTCGTTTCAAGCCACACGGCACGAAGAACGGCAGCAACGCTTTTGTATTTAAAAGGGATAGACGTTTATCAAATATCAAAATTATTAGGGCATAGTGCGATTGAACAAACCGAAAGATATATTTGTGTTTCTCTTATGGAGAACAACCCGCAATTGAAAGAATTTTACTCTAACTTCAAATAAGATGGACAAAGAAAAGAATGTAACAGCGAGATTAATGCGGCAGTTTGACTGCGAAGCAAATGATGTTTACTTCGCAATGCTTATATCTAAAGGACTACCTTTGGCTGAGGCTTATATAGCGATATTCAGGCCTCTTACGGCTGGTGGAGCTACGCTGGCCAGAAAACATATCAGGGAGAACCCTCAAATCAACTCCTTGATCACATATTTAAGTGCAGAAAAGATTGATAAGACAGAAAATAACGTATTGACAGAGGATGTGAGTATGCTTGTCGAGAGTTATAAAGATAAGGACTTTATTATAGCAGAACTTATTAAGTCCCTCAACGGGCTTACGGGTAAGGATAGGGCTGATGTTTTAAACAGAATAGCAGACTTGCAACAAATGAAGAAAGAAGAGATTAAGAATGAGGAGGAGCGTGTACACTTCTACTTGCCTCTGCCTGTATGCAAGGATTGCCCGAATAAGAACAAGCTGGTTAAGTGAAAAAAAGCGCACCCTGAATAACACTGGGTGCGCCAAACTTTACAAACAAACTTAAAAAATGACCAC
>CAYNGF010000328.1:0-2021 GCA_964396515.1 uncultured Paludibacter sp. | reverse complement strand
CCCAGCGCTGAATTGCAACAGCTTCACGCCCGATGGCTATGATGTCCTTGGTAAGCATGTTGTCACTCATATTCAGTCCTGTGTGTTCAGCCTATCTCTCAATCAGCTCTGGTTCATACAATGGTTTTTTAGGCAGCGCGTAGATCATAGGAATGCTGAACAGAGTTACTACCGACTTTGTAATTAATTGTCCAACCCCGATTGAAATCAATGCCGTTAACGGCATTGATCCAGCAAACGCCAGGCTGATAAAAACCACAGTGTCCACCGGCAAGCTAACGGAGTTTGACCCTACTACTCTCACCCATCTTGGCTTTTTCTCAAGCAGGTGATAACCCTGTGTGTCAATCAATTCACTAACAACCTCCGCCACAATCGATGCGACGGTAATTCTCGGAACAACACCTAATACCGTCTGAAAAGCCTGCTGCCCTTGCCAAAACGGAGCCGGTTTCAGCGAAGTTGTGAACACAAAATAAATGGCCATCAGCACGTTCACTATCGCGGCTGTAATCACGATGAACACGGCCGTTTGTTTCCCAAACTGGCTGTGGATTAAGTCTCTTAAAGTGAAGGTGAAGGCGTAAATAAACACCGCTGCCGGAACGTAAAGTCCAAACAGATCCACCATCTTAGATGCTGTAATGTCCGCAACAATCTGGCACAACAGATATCCAGCGGTGAGGACGATTAATAGATTAGTCTTTTTCATTTTTCCTCGAGTTGATATGGTTGACGCAATACTTTAGAACTTCCGCGTTATATGCGCAGATTGGGTAATATTCTTCAGACTTCATGTTTCTTGAGGGAACGATCTGCTCAATGGGGTATAAGTCAAACCCAATTATTTCAGCCGTACGAGCCACGTCATTTGCGTTTTGTCTGGCTCCAACAGAGGTTAACGCCCCTTTCTTGTTTATCACCAATGCTCTTTGAAACCTGCACCCCGACAACCAGCTTGTACTGTCAATAGAGTGCCATGGATAGCGTATGTACTCCCACGAAGTACATCCCAAGCCGTGAAGCTTGACACTCTTTTTCTCGGCTGCCAAATGTACTTTGTTCATTAGCCGATGTAAGGCGTCCGAGTAATATCGGTTTTTTGCTGGCCCAAGATATGGAACCATTCCGCCAATAGCGACATAGTCCCAGTGATCAATTAACCATTCAAAGAACTCAAATGGTTCTCCAACGTGATAAGTCGGGATACCTTCGACCCCCTCCTTTTCCATGATTTCATAATTTGCTTTAGATTGTTTCCAGTCTCCAATTGCATCAAGATAAATAAAATAATCAAACCTCGCCCTATTTTCTTTACAAAATTCTATGTAGGCGTCGATGTCAATTGATTTGCCTAGGGTAAAAGCCGAAAATGCACCGCTGTCGATCATGACAGGCCACTTTCTGGCAATTGCATATTTGGCATATTCTTCAGAGTCCCTATTGCCAAAGTAGTAATAAGACAAAAGAATCGCAAAACCCTCTGACTTATCTAATGCTTTGTGCCAAGCTCCATTACCTGCCAGATATAAGCGCATCTAACCTCTCTGAATCCGTCTCGCCTGGCTGTGCGTTCAGCAGTGTTTCAAACTTTTCTTTCACTTCTGGTGCAACTTGAATTCGGATAATTGGCCAAAAATCGGACTCCAAAGGCTCTTCTGTGTCCGACTTCCATTCGTTTTCGTTCAACATCCCCAGCTCGAACGGCTCGAACCCCCAGTCCAGCAAATCCCCCATTTCGAATTCATTCGCCAATACGTTAAAGTCCCATTCGCCCGTATTCTTATTAAGGCGGATGTTCAATTCCTCTACTTCTTTTTCATCCAGTTCATGGTCAGGTACCCAGCACTCGACACTATCGATTTTGTCAGCACGGAGAACATTCAGCCGTTGATGCCCGCCGATGATCGTATTCCGTGAATCAGCGTTGATAATCGGTTTGTCGATCATCCCGAATTTGTCAATCGATTTTTTCAACTGGTTGAATTGTTTTTCCGTCAGTTGGCGCGGATTTTTATAGT
>CAYNGF010000327.1:0-2042 GCA_964396515.1 uncultured Paludibacter sp. | reverse complement strand
CTAGCTCAAATTGTTCATGAGCCGTTGACTGTACGGTCCAACCATACTGGTAATCGTTGTTCCAACTTGTGTCATCCCCACAGTGAGGACACACTCCATAAGGTCTTTCCAGTTCTACACTTATCATACCTTGTTCTCCTGTGTGGGTGGCGTCCACCAAATAGGTTCATTGTTGGTGAAATCATAGTCTTCCACCCGGCATATCCTGGCAACTTGTGTTTGAGCCAAAGCATACGATTCACTACACCCTGCTTTCTCATAGGTTTTCAAAATGCGAAACCATATTTCAACCGGATCTGTTACACCATTGAGAATCTTTTCAGCCTTCCGGGGGCCTATCCGTGGGCAGCCTGAATAGCCATCCCCCGGGTCACCCATAAGAGCTTGCAAATAGAAAAACTTATCTGCTTCAGCTAACGTGATATAACGTGGAGAACTATCTTTTTCCCAATTGAAATGCCAACCGGGAATCTGTTTGAGATCCTTATCAATGGAACACACTATGTACCTGTATGCATCTGACAGTGCAGCCTTGGTAGTCATGATGCCCAACACGTCATCCGCTTCCAACTTGGGTTTCACAATGGCGTTCAGGCCCAGCAACACTTCCTTCAACTTTGGGTATAATACCGGTTTCACTGTGTTGATCCGGTTATGCTTATAGCTTGACAAAATGTCATACCGAAAGGAGCGTGAAGCAGACAACGCAATACGATACTGGTCACACTGTGTTTTCTTGAGGATCATCCCCAGAAATGCCATCAGTTCATCCACCACTTTCTGTTCGTCTTCCAGTACGATTGTGGTTATACCTGGTGCCCACTCGTACACCATTTGTCCTCGATGAGCGAACTGGTACAACAACAGGTCACCGTCTATAAGCGCAATGTCTCTCATGATTGCCCCAAACGGAATATCTTTTTAGTCATCCCATATCTCCTCTGTATCGTTATCATTGTCTTCTGGACGGTAACGGCACAGTTCACAAACCGGTTCAGCCAATAAACTAGACAAATCAGTTCCACATCCATCACAGAGAAACCCGGAACACTCAATGCAGCCCATTGTTGTACCACAGTAAGGACACTTGAATTTCATACCTTGTACTCTCCTTTGAGAAACTGTTCGATCAACTCATCATACACACGAGGATCTATGTCATACCCTAGTTCAACATCCACATATGCTTCCAGAAACTCCGTGAGAAACATGGATATCTGTGCGTCGTTCTTTGCGTAGGGCAACAGAAGACTCAACAGGTGATCCATCAGAAGCGCCAACACTGTCTCATACCAGTTTTCAACTGTTTCATATCGTTCCTGGTAAACCTTGACTTTACTAAGGGCTACCTGAATCATCCCGATGTACAATTGCTGAGCCTGGAGAAACAAACCATCAAACTCCGCAAAAGCCATCAGTTTATCTTTCAGAGATCCAGCCGTTAGCACCGTACGAGCACTGCTGGACATGCGGCACACTACTCTGTCAAAATCTACGTCAGCCCCGAGGCCACGCCGGACCACCAACCCGGTGAACTTTTGATTCAAACTGTTTCGTAGAGGTTCCCGAGGGTCAACCTGTTCACGTGAACAATGGAGTAACTCTTCTATTTCTTTGGGGATTTCTTCGGCTGGCATCTTTGTTCCTCCAGGTCCAACTCGTCCAACTCGTCCATCAGGAGCTCCAACATTTCGTAAACGCCAGCGCACCGTCCTGAAGCAAAAGCATGCTGTACAGTAAACATATTGCTAGCCATATTTTTTAACTCTTTGTAGTCTTCAGCCAACCAATCAGCTTCCCTATTCAGCAGTTCATCTATGGTCATGGTTTTACTCCTTTAGATTGTGGGCGTTTCCGTCCGTTACGTGCCAAGGTAGACATGTGGTTCGTCCCATCGAGAAGGAAATGCCAACATGGGTTACATATCCAGCCATGCAATTCGATTCCCGCCTCGTTACGTGAGATCAATCTATGTCCACGAACACGTTCACTTTTATTTTGACAACCGTGAACGAGACAGTACATCTTCCTTGAACTCCCTT
>CAYNGF010000326.1:0-2044 GCA_964396515.1 uncultured Paludibacter sp. | reverse complement strand
AAATATCACTAATTTAACTTTCGAAAGTATAAGTAATTGAATTTGTGACACATAAATATTTGCAATGAATTTTCTACTTGCGGCGTACCGTTCCCCTCGGATACTTGTCCCGCTCGCGGGAAGGAGAGGGGCTGGGGATGAGGTAAAACATCGAAAATTTGGAAAAAATACATTTGTATAACCATCTGATATTCAATATGCAGCATTTAGCAATATTCAGTAATACATGCAATTAAATACATGCGAAAGTTGAATCACTGATATTTAAAATTCTCAAAAAATTCTTTTAGTTTTAATAACAATTATTTCAATATTGATATATCTTTGTAAATCAAATTTAAATGATAGGTGCGTAATGGTTGAAATAAAAAATCTAACAAAATGATTTCTTATATTTTTTTCTTATAAATAAACCTTTTTATTTTTCTAATGTTCGAGTATTATGGAACAAACATTATTCGATTGAATTATTTGTTAATTTTCCGGTTTTCTGAAGTTTTCCGATCCTTATTTCTGTAAACAAATTTAAAATTTCTGATACAATGAAAAAAAGATTATTCCTTCCGTTTCTTGCACTCGGATTGTGTATCTTCAGTGCAAATGCAACCGACATTACCGGTTCGGTAAGTTCAAACACAACATGGTCGGCAGCCGGCAGTCCTTACATCATTATCAACAGTATTGATGTCAATCCTGGCATTACGCTTACAATTGAAAATGGGGTTGAGGTTAAGTTTAATTCGGGCAGATATATGCATGTACGCGGTACATTGAACGCAACCGGTGTAAAATTTACCGGAAATGCGGGTGTTACCAAAGGTTTCTGGGACGGCATTTATGTTTCGTATGAGTATTACGAATCAGGGAATATGAACCTGACAAACTGTACCGTTGAATATGCATCGAATTTATATGTTCGAAAGGGGCAGTTGACTTTAAACAATTGTTTGGTTAACAACTTAAGCGGAACAATTAGAATCAGTTATCTTGGAACGCTTAATATTGATAACACTACAATATCGAATACAAATTTTCCAATTACTTATTATGGTGCCGGAGTAATTAATCCCGGCAACAATCTTACCTTCACAAACAATGCCTACAATTATGTAGATATAGACTTCGAGGGATTTAATCAAACATGGCGATTAAAAAATTTTGGATTACCTTATTTCAATGATAATAACATTGATGTAAATGAAGGTGCAACATGGATTATCGATCCCGGAGTTAACATTCAAATGAACCATACCGATATTGAAGTAAGAGGGGGAAAAGTGAAAGCTATCGGAACAAAAGAAAAACCAATTATTTTCAGTAAATATACTACAGCAAGTTACTGGCGAGGGTTATGGTTTTACGATGGCACCAATGACACTGCTACTGTTGTAAAAAATTGTATATTTCAGGATGCTATGTATGATTACGAATGGCATGCTGCAATGCGTATTAGCAACGCATCAATAACTGTTGACAGTTGTTTGTTTCGAAATAACTCATGGAATCTCAGTCTCGAAGGCGTGAGTGCTCCGGTAATTTCAAATACAGTTTTCCGTCCCAGCATTACTGTGAATCAGGAAGCGCGAAATATTACAATGAGTATCAATGCAACCCCTGAATTTGTTAACGATTCAATTCAGTTTAACGCTGCCGAAATTAGAGCTGTACGTATCAGGGAAAGTACACTCACCAAGAAAAATGTACGACTGAAAAAACTGAATTTCGCCGGAATAAATAACATTTCGTACTGTTTGTACAATAATGTTACTGTGCACGATACGGCAAGTCTTGTTATTGATCCCGGAGTAGTAATTAAATGGCGTTATTATCATTCGCAACTAATTGGAAACGGAAAAATTACCGCAATCGGAACCGATGCTGAGCCTATTGTATTCACACATTTAGCGGATGATAATTACGGAAATCCTTTGGATTCTCAAAATGATGGTACACAAACTCCCGGAGTTAGTAATGCAGGACGCATTTATCTTTACAGTACTGATGAATCCCGTTTAGAAAAATGTAAAATTTTGTATGGCGGTTA
>CAYNGF010000325.1:0-2049 GCA_964396515.1 uncultured Paludibacter sp. | reverse complement strand
GTATTTTTCTTCACATTCCACGCCCTGATGGTGGTATACCATCTGCCGCTGTATTCACGGCTTTCGATATCGAAACTGACAGTGACCATTTCGTTCAATGCCATCGGAAACTTATCAATCTTATCGTTGAAAAGGTTGAAACAAACCTTTTTAGGATACTGATCTGCGGTTTCCAATACGTAATCCTGCGAACGCCAAAGGCCGTTTTTGCCCTGTCCGCTTTGCAGTGGTAGTACTGCAATAATTTTTCCGGAAATTTCCATTTTTTTGCTGACTTATATTTGTTGTAAATTTTTTTATAATCGGGATGCAAAGATAAGAAACTAAATCGTTCTCCGAAAAGAAATGACTATAAAAAATCCCCTGCATCAGATTGATACAGGGGACACTTTTTTATTCAGATTTTCGAACGTTACATGCCGAAACTGTACAACCCGATTTTATCCATAAAGAAACTAAGAATACCTACCAAAAGTATACCTGCAGTACAGATAAACAAGCTTGTACGGTTGAAAAAGTCGGATTTCAGCATCGGAACCGGATTCTCACTGCTGTCGATAAACATGGCTTTCACAACCAGTAAATAGTAGTAGAGTGAAATAATCGTATTCACTACAGCTATCAGCACCAGAACATAGAATCCTTGTTCCAGGGCGGCTGCAAATACAAAAAACTTACTGAAGAATCCGGCAAACGGCGGAATACCACCGAGCGAAAACATGGCAAGCATCATCACAAAACTTAATTGCGGATTAGTACTGTAGAGTCCCTTGTAATCGCTTATATTTAGTTTACCCGAACGGTTTTCGATGGTTGTAACCACCCCGAAGGCAGCCAGATTGGAGAATACATACACGAAAATATAGTAAACCAGCGTGGTCATACCGAATGCGGTTCCACTGATTATGGCCAGCGCAATGTATCCTGCCTGAGAAATGGAAGAGAATGCCAAGAAACGTTTGATGTTCTGCTGACGAATGGCAAACAGGTTGGCCAGCGTGATACTCACAATGATTATTCCATAAAGAATGCCCTGCCACTGAACCATCAGATTACCGAAAACCTTGTAAAGCAGTATCATCAGCACGAATACGGCTGAACCTTTGGATACCACTGACAGATACGATGTAACACTGGTAGGTGCGCCTTCATATACATCGGCAGTCCAGAGGTGGAAAGGCACCAGTGAAATCTTGAAAAACAAACCTACCATAAAGAAAACGAACGCCATGATTTGAAGCACGTTGGCGGTGATGTGAGCTGGCATATCAGCGAAATACAGCGTACCTACCGAACCATATAGATACGAAATCCCGAAGAGCATGATTCCGGATGAGAAGGCAGCAATGAGGATGTATTTTGCACCTGCTTCGGCTGATTTCTTGCTGTATTTTTCAAGGGCTGCAAGTGTGGCAAGCGGTATCGAGGCCATTTCCAAACCGATGTAAAACATCAGGAAGTGCCCGCTCGAAATCATAAAATACATTCCAAGCAGCGTTATCAGCGTCAGGAAATAGTATTCGCCACGTTTGTTGCTTTGCTTGTCACCATCGAATACTTCTTTTGCCTGCAGAAATACAATCAGCGTACCCAGGTTCAGTATGCCTTTTACGATTGTCATCATCGGTGAATACTGATACATTCCGCCGAAAGCAATTCCTGCCTCGTAAGGAAATATCGTTGCAAGGGTATGCACTGCAAAAACGATGATAGCAACCGGCTGAAAATACTTCATTCCCTTTTCGCCGGCAATTAAATCATAAAGCAGCAGAAAAATAATTACAGCCAAAAGCGAGACTTCGCTGCGCATGTATAAAAAATTACTAATATAGTCCATAACTTTATGCCCATAACCTCCTGAAGCGGGATTATTTTGGGGTTATTTAATGTTTGTTTTATTAAAAGAATCTATCTGATAGAAAAAATCATTTTTAATTATTCAGCAAAGGGCTGAAATTCAATGCTAATTCCCCTTTAGGGGGCTACGGGGCCGTTTATCTGCGCCATCACATTTCCCAAACTATCGTGAAGCATATCCGACAATCCCAA
>CAYNGF010000324.1:0-2062 GCA_964396515.1 uncultured Paludibacter sp. | reverse complement strand
ATCCAGTGGGTTTGTTTTTCTCCTTTTTTCAGCTCTGTTAAAACTTGCGTATAAACAGTGTTTTGAGCATTAACAAAGCGTTGGAGATTAAATGTGTCGTTCATACAAAAAAAAATTTTCAGGATAAAAATTAAATTTTTACATTCGGGGGCAAAAATTCTGAAATATCTTTGCCAAACGAAATAAGTTCGCGTGCTACGGTTGATGAAATATGCGAATAAGCTGATTCAGTAAATAATATCACCGTTTCGAGTCCTGAAATAATACGGTTTGTATCGGCAATGGTTCGCTCAAATTCGAAATCGCCAACTGAACGCAATCCCCTTAGCGCAAAGTGTGCATCAACCGATTTTGCAAAATCGATCGTCAAACTATTATATGCCATCACTTTTACACGAGTTTCATTTTTAAAAGCCTGCTGAATTAAATCAAGTCTTTTATCGACAGAAAACAATGTTTTTTTGGATTGATTTGTTCCTATGCCAATAACTATTTCATCAAATATTTGCAATCCTCGTAGTACAATACTATAATGTCCTATGGTAAAAGGATCGAATGAACCGGGGAAAATAGCACGTTTAAAGTTTTGCCCGATATTTGTAGTTTGAATATTTAAATCTGAAGAATTCATTATTATAGATTTTTTTGTGATAACATGGAATAGAGTAAAATGTAAATTTTTTCAAATTTGTAGTACTGAATTATTTTCAAAACACAAAGATATGTATTTTTTTGGGGGAGTAACAAACAAAATATTATACAAGTAATTACACATAATTAAATAAAGTTATTTACATTTGTGCAATCAAACATTTATTAGTATGGTTTGTTTAAGGTATTTAATTTCATATTTTATTAAAGAATAAAATTTTACAAGCATATATTTACTTTTCAGGGAGTTATAATATATTATAAAATAACACTTTAATATCAATTTTTATGAAACGATTAACAGTATTCACATTGGTTTTGTTGCTTATTTTGCCGGCAACAGCACAATTCAATCTTGGAATCAGAGCCGGTTACAATTCTTCTTTGTCAGTAAATAATATCAGTTCTGTTTTCGATGGAACGTACAACCTGAGTTCCGTACAAAACGAATTGTGGAATAATTTTCAGGCAGGTGTTTTTGCCCGTGTATTCATGAAAAAGCTGTATTTTGAACCTGCACTGATGTATTCACTTGAAAAAAAGGAATTAAACTTTAAAGATGTTGCTACAGGTAATATTACGTTCGATTCTATTGCCGACATCAAAACAATTGATATTCCATTAATTTTAGGACTTAAACTGTTAGACCTCAAATTGGCAAACCTTAGAGTTTTTGCCGGACCCAAACTGAGATTTAATGCAGGGTCAACACCAAATATTTCGAATATAAATGTTTCGAATATTACAGCCGAAGTAAAAAAAGCCAATCTCGGACTTGAAATTGGTGCCGGGGTAGATGTACTTATGTTTGCGCTCGATTTTCGGTACAATTTAATTGGAAACATGTACGAAACTAAAATTGAAAATGTAAAATTCGATCCGGCAAGCACGTTTCAAATTACCCTTGGCTGGAAACTTTTTTAAACTAACGTGAACATTTTATTCATTGCCTTATTTTATAGCCTGTTTTCATTCAACTGAAAACAGGTTTTTTTATACAGAAATGCATAAAAACTTGAAGTATTTATTCCTCAATTTTTAAATCGTTACAGATACACCTTTCAATATTTCACCCGATTTGTATTATCTTTGCAATTCTTTTTTAAAAATTATTTAGGCACAAATGAATTTAGAGTCCATCATTCAACACATTATTATTTCAGCAGTTAAATCACTTTACGGATTATCCGCTACGTCAAAGGAAATACAAATACAAAAAACAAAAAAAGAGTTCGACGGGGATATTACTGTTGTTGTTTTTCCGTTTGTAAAAGCAGCCAGAAAATCACCAGAAGCGACAGCAGAAGAAATTGGGAATTATATAGTGAACAATTCCGATGAAGTTGCAGGGTATAACGTAATTAAAGGATTTCTGAATTTAAAAATTGCTCAAAAGTATTGGATAGAGCAA
>CAYNGF010000323.1:0-2081 GCA_964396515.1 uncultured Paludibacter sp. | reverse complement strand
TGGGTATGTTGCTGACTTCGCCTGCCGGAAACGATTTACCGTATGACGACAGTCTTTGCGAACAAGGCCGCAACTTCAACAATAAAATATGGAATGCTTTCCGCTTGGTAAAAGGCTGGAGCCTCCCCCCAACCCCCTCCGAAGGAGGGGGAGAAATGCCCCAACCTGAATCAGCAAAAATTGCCATTAAATGGTTTGAGGCTAAATTAAACCAAACATTAATTGAAATTGATGATTTGTTTTCAAAATACCGTTTGTCTGAAGCTTTGATGGCTGTTTACAGGCTATTCTGGGACGAATTTTCCTCATGGTATCTTGAGATTGTAAAACCTGCTTTCCAAAAACCCATCGACCGCACAACTTACGAAGCTACGCTTGGTTTCTTCGATTCTTTGTTAAAAGTATTGCATCCGTTTATGCCGTTTATTACAGAAGAACTTTGGCAAGCGCTGGAAGAACGTAAATACGGTGAAAGTATCATGGTTGCATTGCAACCAAAAGCTGCAGAAGTTGACGAAAAACTATTAGAAGATTTTGAATTTACTAAAGAAATTATTGCAGGTATTCGTACCGTGCGTTTGCAGAAGAACATTCCAAACAAAGAAGTTTTGAGCTTACAAGTAGTTGGTAAACATAAAGCAGATTTTGACGCTGTGATTGTAAAACTTGGTAATTTGCAAATAATTGAGAATGTGAATGAAAAAGCAACTGGATCAATTTCGTTCTTAGTTGGTACCACAGAATATTCTATTCCGATGGGTGACTTGATTAATGCCGAAGAAGAAATTGCCAAGATGGAAGCTGAGATAAAATACTACGAAGGCTTTATTGAATCTGTAATGAAAAAGCTTGGCAACGAACGCTTTGTGGCAAACGCCAAACCGGAAATAGTGGAAAACGAACGTAAAAAGAAAGCCGATGCCGAAAGTAAAATTGCCTCGCTGAAAGAAGGAATTCAAGCGTTGAAAAAATAGTGTAATTTTTCAAAAAAGGCATCGTTTTTAATCCAAGTATGGGAAAAAATCAGATTTTACTGATTTTTTCCCATACTTTCTTTTATTTATTACCTTTCCACAAAAAAATTCCTATTGCCAGTATTACCAATAATCCGGTAACGATAAATGCCCAAATATTTGTTTTTCGCGATTGTGCTTCAATAGTGTAATCAGAAATTGCCATACGGTAAGCAGTTAATTTCCAGCTTAGTGTATCGCTGTGCTGAACTGCATTTATTGCTGAAATTATTTTCCCCGGCATTATTAATTTATAATTAAAATCTTTTGTAAAATATGTCATATATTCTTGATTTTCAGCTCCTTTTTCATATTTTCGCATAACACTTGAATCGCTCAGCCATAGCGGACTAAATACTTGTGTTTTAAAGTATTGATTCAAAACATCTTTCATCTCGTATTTATCTTTCTCCTTAATACTAAAAAAAATCGTATCGCGCAGTTCCTTTAGTCTTTCAACCGAAACCGGTTTGATTTTAACCAAATCATAGTTTTTAACCAGGACATCAAACTCGTTACTCCACACATTTAATCCGTACCATACATTATATGCTTCTTCTAATTTCCCGACAAACTCGCGCATTTCAATTCCGTTCATTCCCTGCACAATATTCGGCTGACCGGTAAACCAAAATGATGCCTCATCGTTGGTCATGTATTTATCGATAGGAATTTTAAAATCCGTTTTTAAATGGGGATAAGTTTCAGAATAATTATAATAGGTATAAAACCACCTGAATTTTTTTTCAAGTGCATGATTAACCTTCATCTTGCTCCACTCGTGCGACTGTTTCAACCTGAATTTTTCATGCATTTCTTTCACCGAAGCGTAATCAAGTCGGAGAATGGCTGTAAAAGAATTTTCTTTCTCTTTTGATAAACTATCCTTCGGGTTGTTTTTTACAATGGAATCCAAAAAATTTTTACTGACAGGGAATTGATTAATCCATTCAGAATCATTACATTTCCAACGAATATTGCTCAAGGAATCAACTTCAATCGGAAATTTATTTTCATCGATAGAATCGCCGGTTAAAAATGAAGGTTTTACATTTTCAGTAAATTCCC
>CAYNGF010000322.1:0-2086 GCA_964396515.1 uncultured Paludibacter sp. | reverse complement strand
GATACATATTTCGAAACATCGAGTTTTTTTGTTTTTCCGACATATTTCGGATCGCGGATTTCTTTTTTCATTACGCCTTCGCGCACGGTTGCCATTTGTGGACGGCAATCGGGGTTTACAATGGTAGCCACAATGTTTCCACCAAAAGCCGGACGAATCTGATACAATAGATTTTCGTAGGTTTTGCCTGCTTTCTTATCTTCGTAAGTACCTATTTCAAGTGATGTACAATCGGCAGTTAAACCACTGAATAATGCTGATGAAACACGCGGTCCTAAATCGCGACCGACAGAAGTTGCTCCCATAAGGGCAATCTGAGGTTTTTCTTCTTTAAAAAGATTTACAAGTAACGATGTGTGCGGAAGTGTGGTATAAGGCGACAGACGTTTGTCATCTGCCAAATATAATGTGTCCACACCGTAAGGAAAAACCTGATTACCAACGCCATCGAGCTGATAACCGGCTGCAACTGCTTCGAGTTTACATTTTAACTGATCAGCAAGCGAACGTCCCTTGGTGAGCAGTTCAAGACTGACATCACCTACAATGCCGTCTTCTATTTCAAGATATACTATAATGTTGTTCATGAATTTATTTTTTTTTGCGAATATGCTAATGTGATTAATGTGTAAATTCGATAATTTGCAAATTGACTCTTTGAATCTTTATCTGATTGACTTTATTAGCAAATTAAATAATTGGCACATTAGTATATTATCCAATGGTGTGATTAGCAATCAATTCCTTCATCAAATCTTCAATTTCATTATCGGCTGCAGTAAGCCTTTTGCTTTCTTTTGCAGTGAAAACAACACTTTCGATTTGTTTTACTTTTGTTGGCGAACCGCTCAATCCGAGCCATTTAATGTCATGCTCGATATCATTCGCACCCCATTCGTTAATGTTCAGGTAGGGATAAGCGGAGAATAAATCGGTATAATCGGAGCCTGCATCCTGTTTTTCGGAGGGTGTTGCAGCGCGTTTGTACTTTAGTGTAAGTTTAGCATGGCGCGGACGACATGGTGCTGCTGAACCATTTACAGTTACTACAATAGGTAGACTTCCTTTAACAACTTCTACTCCACGTTCCAAACGACGTTTTACGGTTATTTTGTTGTCAGTCAAATCCAGGATTTCTTCGGCATAAGTTATTTGTGGAAGTCCGAGTTTTTCAGCTACCTGGGGTCCAACCTGTGCAGTATCGCCATCAATAGCCTGACGTCCGCAAAGAATAATATCTACTTTTCCAATTTTCCGGATAGCACATGCAAGCGCGTAAGAAGTAGCAAGCGTATCGGAGCCTGCAAATTCGCGCCCACTGAGCAAATAACCACCATCAGCACCGCGATACATGCTTTCGCGAATAATTTCGGCAGCACGCGCAGGTCCCATGGTGAGTACGTGCACGGTTGCGCCTTCAATTTTTGATTTTAATCGGAGTGCCTGTTCTAATGCGTTTAAATCTTCAGGATTGTAGATAGCAGGTAAGGCAGCACGGTTTACCGTACCGTCAGCTTTCATGGCATCTTTACCTACATTACGCGTATCAGGCACTTGTTTGGCAAGAACAATAATGTTAAAACTCATTGAAATTTAATTTTGCGTTTATCTTGTATTTATGAAATTCGATGGCTAATTCCACACGCACATTTCCTCAGAAAAACAAAGTTGCAAAATTAGTATTTTTTACTAATGGAACAAGTGAAAATTGCACAAAGAAATAAAAATGTGCAGGTTTCAATAATTTAATATACTCACTAACCCCAAATTAAAAACAGTTAGTTTTAGTTTTTTTCTCTGATTTTCTTGAAATCTATTATAAATAGTACATTACTACTCATATATCTTTCAAGTTGAAAATTCATCTGCCTTAATAAGTCAATTTTTCCTCCTTTAGTTATTACAAATACCGTAATATTGCAGTCTTAAAATAAAATGCTTTCATGAAAAAATTTTTACCTTTCTTTTTTCTTATCATTTCAATTTCACTTTATTGTCAAATTCCGGCATTTCCCGGAGCAGAAGGTGGCGGTATGTACACAACAGGAGGACGTGGCGGTAAGGTGCTCGTAGTAACTTCGCTTGC
>CAYNGF010000321.1:0-2138 GCA_964396515.1 uncultured Paludibacter sp. | reverse complement strand
CCTGCCCGGATGCTTCGTCGAGTAACGCTTACGAAATTATACCGCCGGGCCGTTATGTGTAAGGCGTACTGCAATAATACCATGACTTCCATCATGCAAAGCAAGAGTTTGGCAAAACCAACCCACTATCCATCGCACTGCCAAACACATGCTTTTTCCAAATTCGCTTGACTTAAAATTATGCAACCCAAATAGAAATTAAAAAATCAATTTAACATGAACTGGTTATTCTCCATTTTCGGGAACAATGACAAAAAGACCAACCCAGAGCCGGAATCGTATACGACTAGACTAGGAAAATCTATACCAATAGATGATGCATTTAGAGCATGGACTTCTGGTAATATTGAGGACATGATTAAAGCTTCAAACACTAAAACAAATCCGATTGATCGTCATTTTCTTCTTCAATCCATAGTTTCCGAATCATACAAATTACGAAAAGATGAAAAATATAGAAGTATTTGCGTTGAATTTGCAAAAAAACATATAGCGGAGTTTCCTCAAATTGCACCTGTACTAAAAGAAGAAATGGACGGCATTTTGCCAAGGATTTCAACATTCCAAGATTATGCAACCATTCTTACTGAAAATGGAGAATTTGAAAAAGCTGTATCGGTTTGCAATATGGCATTATCATATGGGCTGCATGATGGCACAAAATCTGGCTATGAAGGACGTATAAAACGCATTACGGACAAAATGGGAAAGTCAAAATAGTTTTATGGCTACCATATATAGTTTCCTTTTTAAATAGCTATAATTCTATGCCAATAACTAAAGACAATCACTATAATCCGTGCTTTTGGACAGCATACTGGAATTCTGAGTATTATTTTAAGAAAAAAAATGACCCAAATTTCAAGGGAAAAGCCAGAGAACAAGTTATATTCTCACTTAATCTAAAAAGCAATAAGATCCTTTCGACAAAAGTTGACAACGTTTTTTATGAAAAAGGTAGTGGTATCGCCAGAATAACCAAAAAAGAAATGCTTGATTATTGTAAAAGGAATGTTCCATCTGAATACCAAGATGTTTCAGACTACTATGAGAAAAATCCACAAGATACGTTCATTGATTTTGAAAATCATTTTACAGGTATTGAGAATGTTATAAGAGATGTGCTTGAATCAATTATTAAAACTAGGAACATTAAAGACATATCTGATAAAACATACCTGTCTTTTATTATTTTCTTTCAAATTCTTCGAAATCATAACACATTGAAAGAGTTTGAGAATTACTTCGATAGCAAGAGCTTACCGAAATTTGAATTATTTATTAATCTTAAAAATACACTTTCTAGTAATGAAGCTATTTGGGGACTAATCTTACCAATTTTGTCCTCCAAATGGACTTTATATCGGTTAAAGAGAAATAGATTACCTCTATCAGATAATCCAGTTTTAATAAGACCATTGCATATATTTATGGCACTAGCACCTGATTTATTAATCGAGATCGATCTCAAGAAAAAAGTTAGTGTAGATAATATCTGTAAGATCAGCAACAATCTATCGTTATTAAAACTTCGTGAATTTAAAAAGAGGACAATAACAAATTCATCCAGAGAAATAATTTTTGGTGACTCTAGATTGTTAGAAAAATGGCAAAAATCAAGTGCTTATAAAAAACATCGGAAATACTTAAATGGGACTAAAAGATGAAGAATATAGAATAAGGATTGCAGGCACATTTGCAGCTCACGCATGCCCCCGCCTAAAAACCCAAAGCTGCAAAAGAGCCTGCCAGTAGATCACCATGACTTATTAATTGGACTTAAAACACAATGGCAAACCAACTTGACTAATAAATTCGCCCTAACACATAACACGGACAATAAAATTAATAGGTTTGTCACAAGTTTTGCTTTTGCTCCTGCACCCAAGACAGATTTGTAACCGGGGATAAACCCGGACCGCGCCGCTGCAACGCATTAAATTTCTGACCGTGATAAATATATCATTCGCATCAACATTGTACCGCGACATGCGTAATGCTCAACCAACTTTGTACCTGGACGGCAAAACTTGCGCCATACCTTCCTTGCACCGTGACAAATTTCTGGCTAAAGTACCGGGATTGGTGCCCGGTGCGGCGTCAGGTAACACCTACTAATTTTATTGCCGGGCCGTTAG
>CAYNGF010000320.1:0-2142 GCA_964396515.1 uncultured Paludibacter sp. | reverse complement strand
AAAAGTTTCCGGCGCGTGTTTTAAAAGGGAAAAAATTATCGGTGTTTATCATCAAGCTTTTGCCATCGGGTCTGATAATATAAAATTGGTTGTAAAAGCCTGACCTTTCGAAAGTTGTATAATACTTTTTATGCAGATAAAGTTTTACCTTATCTTCGAAAAGTATGCGCATAAATACCCATTCATTTTCAAATTCAACAGGTCGAAAGTAAAAACTATCTACTGAGAAAATCTGCACTGTTTGTGGCAAATAGGCCTTATTTTTGTGTGTAAGTGGGTCTTTGTAAACTAGCAAACGGTAATTCTCTTTTGCATCGTTGAATTCAAAAGCTCCAAGCAATGTATCGCCATTGTTAAGTATGGCAAACCCCGGACGAATTTGAATATTGAGCAACTTTTCAAGTGTTTGCGATTGCGCTGAAATAGAAAAAGTAAGCAAAAAAAGTACTGAATAAATAACCCGTTTCATTTTTTGTAAGCATTTAGGATAACGCATACAAATATGTAAAAAATCAAGTAATTATCCAATAATTATAGCAAAATAACTATTGTATCAGTTTTTATTAAATGAAAATTTTTATTGTAATCAACAAGTAATTTTAATAATGAATGTTTGTAAATACCTGAAAAATTAATTCTTCCAGAAAGTAGGAGTGAAAACTAATAAAACAGTGAAAATTTCGAGCCTGCCAATCATCATGGTAAAAGCAAGAAACCATTTAGAAAAATCGGGTAAGTGGAAAAAATTTTCAGCGGGTCCTAGATTTCCTAATGCAGGACCAACATTGCTTAAGCAGGTAATCATACCTGAAAGTGAGTCTATAAAATTCATTTTTGTTAAACTCAATACCGCAGAACCTGCAATCGTAATTATAAAGTAAAGAATAATAAAAGCTAAAACACGAGTTATAATGTTTTCTGGAACTACCTGACGATTGTATTGTACAGGAAAAACCGCATTGGGATGAATCAAACGCTTAAACTCAAGATAAGAATGTTTAAATACGAGCAAAACTCTTACTACTTTCATGCCACCGGCTGTAGAGCCAGCTGAAGATCCTATTAACATAAGAATTATTACCAAAAACCAACTGAAAACAGGCCATAACCCATAATTAACCGTAACAAAACCAGTAGTAGTTATGGTAGAAGTTGTTACAAATAGTCCCTGACGCAAACTTTGTTCAAAATTAGATACTGATTTTAATGAACTAAAATTTGTGTTTGAAAGGGTTAATAGTATGGTAAAAACAGCAATTAAAATAATATAAGTTCTGAACTCTTCGTTACGAATAACTTTATCAATTTTTAGTTTTACAAGAAAATAAAACAAAGAAAAATTAAAGCCTGAAAACATCATAAAAACAATAATGACATATTCAATAGCAGGTGAATTATAAAAAGCTATACTTGCTTGTTTGGTTGAGAAACCTCCTGTGGCGATAGTACCAAACGAATGACAAACAGCATCGAACCAACTCATGCCTGCTAATCGTAGCAAAACGGTTTCTGTTGCAGTCAATGCAATATAAATGTAAAGCAGAATTTTTGCAGTTTCGCTTAGCTTTGGGTGAATTTTTTCTTTGGTTGGTCCTGTGGCCTCTGCAGAAAAAATCTGCATACCGGAATAGCCGAAAATTGGTAAAATTGCCATTGAAATTACAATAATTCCCAATCCTCCAATCCAATGCGTGAGGCTTCGCCAATATAAAATACCGTAGGGAAGTTCTTCAATATTATTCAGAATTGAAGCTCCGGTTGTAGTAAATCCCGACATGGTTTCGAAAAAAGCATCTGTAACGCTTGGAATGCTTCCACTTAAAATAAAAGGAATCATTCCGAACACAGAAAACAATAACCATGCAGATGCCACAATTACTGAACCTTCACGTTTTCCAAGTTCTGGTTTAGCTTTTCTTCCTAAAAAAAAACTAATTAGTCCTGTTACAACACAAATACCGGAACTAATAGCCATAACGCCGGCGATGTGTGGTTCGTTGTAATAAAAAGCAACAAGTATAGCTGAAGCTATAAATGCACTTTCGACAAGCAGAAGGCTACCTAAAATTTTAAAAATAAGCCTGTGGTTGAAATCGTGTCCCAGCATTTTAATTGAAAAATTTTTCCACTTTACGTATTGCC
>CAYNGF010000319.1:0-2159 GCA_964396515.1 uncultured Paludibacter sp. | reverse complement strand
ACAGCGGGGAGAAATCCCCGCTGTTTCTTCTACTACCAAACTCTGAAACTCCATATGAACAACCTTTTTACTGCCATGGTAGAATACTGTATAGAGAGCTGCGAAAGTATCCTTTGCTAGAAAGGGGCAGATTCATATGAAAAGAGCTATCCGAATTTTCCTGGCATTTTCCCTTCTCATGATGCTGGTTCAGGGTTGTGTGCTCAAAGTGGTAAAACTGAATATCCAAACAGACTCTCTTCAGATAGCTGTCGGAGAATCTATTCTTATTGCTTATACAGTCGATCCTGCAGATTCAAAAGTTTCTTTTTCAACTAATAACGATTCTATCGCGACTGTCTCTTCGGAGGGATTAGTCACCGCTGTTGCACAGGGCACAACCTCTATCACAGTCGAGGCTACCAGAGACGGGTTCAAGAAGGCTCTGGGAACAGTAAATGTTACCGTGCTTCCAGCACCGTTGTATGTCATAACCTTCAATGTTCATGATATTCAGGGTGCGGTTCAGGGAGCCTCAATAGTTTTTAACTCCCAAGCAAAGATGACAGATGCTGACGGTAAGGCAGTATTTTCGGATGTTCCACCGGGAAACAAGACATATACCGTAAGCAAAACAGGATACCATGACATCACCGGAGATATCAACGTGGATGGCAACAAACAGGTAGATGTCTCTCTTTCCAGGAAGAGTTACTTGCTCACTACGAACACAATCGGTCAGGGCACTATCGTGAAAAGCCCGGACAAAACGTCTTATCTGCACGGTGAAGTCGTTCAGCTCACCGCTGTTCCCGATGATGGCTGGAGCTTCACCGGCTGGAACGGAGCGATTGTTGGTAATGCCAATCCCGTCAATATTACGATGAATGCAGATCGTTCAGTAACTGCCATTTTCTCAATCATGAAGCTTACAGTCACGGCTTCTTCTAATCCCGCAGCTGGTGGATCAGTTATAGGAACAGGAGTGTTCGACTATGGAGAAGTAGTAACCCTTATTGCTACACCAAATGAGGGCTATGAATTTGTCAACTGGACGGAGGATGGAGCTCAGGTTAGTCTGGATCCAGAATACTCTTTCATTTTAACCACTGATCGATCCCTTGTGGCAAACTTTGCAGTGAAAACCTATGAGTTGGGAGTAAATGTTCTGGGTAACGGAAGCGTACAAAAGAGCCCAGATCTTGATAAGTATCTGCATGGAGAAATAGTGGAGCTAACAGCTGAACCTGCACAAGGATGGAGCTTCGATAGTTGGAGTGGAGATCTTGAAGGGTCTCAGAATCCCGCAAGCATTACAATGAATGCTAATAAAGAAGTGACAGCCACGTTCAGAGCCAATCAGTACACAGTAAACGTTTTTTCGAGTCCTGAAGAAGGCGGATTAGTGACTGGCGGTGGCTCTTTCACATTCGGAGAGGAGATAGTTGTCACAGCGCTGGCCAATGACTGTTATATGTTTATCGGATGGTATGAAGATGGGCTTCTTGTGAGCGAAGAAAACGAATTCTGCTTCATCGTGGAGAGAGATATAGAACTCGAAGCCAGATTTGTGAATGCAGTTAAATCGAAAGAGTTCAAATTCATTCTCGAGAATCTATTTCTGGGTCGTAAATATGAGGTCACTATGAAACTGGATTTGAGAATAACAAAAGTCAGGTTTATATATCCTAATATTGATCCGGATATTCAGACTCCTATACCCGAAGAAGTGGTACCTGACGGGAATGGAGATGTTTACATCAATTCTTTCTGGACCAATACAGAGGCCGAATCCATACTGATTCTTTGCTATTCAGGTGATAAGCTTGTTTCGCAATGTGTGGAATCTCTTTTAGAAGACCTGAAATGATCAGAGATGTGCCCTTTTGTGGCCAAAGAACATGTTGAATTCCGCGAGTCGTTTCCGTTCGGCTGAATTTGTGCGGTGATCAGTAAGCATATATTTTTCAATTGGGTGTACTGTAAATGCGATATGGACGAGAATCTTGATAGTGACGGCGACCTACAACACTCTAAGGTTGCAGCTTATAGCGGGGAGAAATCCCCGCTGTTTTTCATCTGAGAAAAGAGTTTGAAAGAAAAGCTATTACTGACTGCTCATATTGTCATCGTAGCCAACGATTGTGTTCGCATGGTTCGTGTTAGGATTGGTGTAATTG
>CAYNGF010000318.1:0-2161 GCA_964396515.1 uncultured Paludibacter sp. | reverse complement strand
GAGGCCGCCCTCAAGTTGCTTTTCAACAAAAATGAGTGAGGTCTCCGGTATAAGGTTCAAGCTCCCAGAGTTCACAGTAACCGACTTCAAGTACGACTTCATCACCGTTTATCAAAAGGACTGGTTCAGCATAAACCTCTCTTTTGACTCAAAGGAGATAAGAGGAACGTTTGGTTTCCGTATTAAATCACCACTACACCTCCATGTTGGTGCTGCTAAGGCATGGGAATCTTTCTTTGAAAAGTACTTCGACCTGCTTATTGGATTTGAAATGCGTTTCTGACCTCCTTGACCTGATTAAAAAAGCCCTCCCGTTATGGGAGGGACTTTTTTTATTAAAAGGGCGCGACTCTCGTCGCGTCTAAATGGTTTTAGTAGAGCGTTCTATCTATCGTCGCGGTGCTAATCGCTGGTCGGGAAGACCCGATACACCCTACACCGCGAGCGTCCGTGCGCGTTTCAAGAAGACGAACACAACCTTTTTGCGGGCGAAGTCTATCGTTCCTTCCGAGATCAAGTTCCTCAATACCCTATTCTCCCTAAGCCCAGTAGCATAATTCGTCAACTGCTCTGCCATCTCTTGCGTGGTGAACGGGGTAACGTCCGCTTGCACTGTCAATTGCTTCAGCTTTTTCATTTTACTACCTCTAACGTCTTCCAGCTCTACAAGACGGTTAACAATGCTTTGCGAAGTGTTCCCTTGCTCGACCACCGTTGTGAGATGTTTTATTCTGTTGTCAATGTCCTCAAGCTCTTCTTCTAATGTACGTATTCCTAGATAGTTAGACTCTTGGGCCAATATGGAGTTCATTTCCGCAGTGAAAGTCTCGATGTCTTCCATAGCCTTGTCGAACTCTTTCCTTATCTCCAAGAAGACGGCAGCCTCCAGTTTCTGAGAGCCGATCGCTTTGTAAGTGCCTTTCGACTTCTTGCAATGGGAGCAATAGTAGTACCCTCCAGCGTCGGAATCATGCTCCTTGTTGAACTTGTTCTGCCCCCTCTTAGAATAAACGACACGCCTTCCACACGCAGTGCAGACGAATAGACCTTGAAGCATCGGAGCAGGGCCGGACGTTATAGCCCTCGTTGCCCTCGTTCTCTGCGCCCTCTCCCAGAGATCAACACTCACTATCGCAAATTGAGGTACGTTCACGCACACTACGTCCGTGTACGGATTCATCTTGCCCCTCGACCTCTTCTTGTTGAAGATAAGGACTCCCTTGTATATTTCGTTGACAAGTATCGTCCGCACAGAGTCAACAGTGAAAACGTTGCCCCTCTTAGTCCTGTACTTATTCTCATTGAGCCACTTCGCTAATGAGAGCATCGTCGCCCCGTTCGCGTACATTTCAAAGATCCTTCTCACTGCTTGAGACCGGTCAGGGTCTATCGCTATCTGTCGTCTCCCTTCGTTATAGACGTTTATATATCCAAACGGCGCGTTCCTCCCACAAAGACCCCCGTTCTTCGCACTGTGTATCATGCCCCTCATCACGTTCCTCGCCAAGTTCCAACTGTATATCTCGGCCATCGCATCGTACACGCTCTCAATGATTATCCCTTCCGGCCCCTTCGGCACTTCTTGCGTTATGGATATTAAAGCAATCCCGTTCTCTTCGAGAAATTCCCTCAGCTCCAACATGATCTTTCTCTTCCGAGCCAGCCTGTCAAAATTCCACACCAACACATACGCGAAGTCTAGTCTCTTCGCGTCCTGTATCATCTCGTTCAGCCCTTCCCTCTTGTTGGCATCTAGGAATCCACTGAGAGCTTCATCAGAGTACGTCTTCACTATCACATACCCATTCTTCTTTGCATACTCTATTATCTGCGCCATCTGCGCAGCAGTCGATGATTCAGTTTGCTTCTCACTCGAAAACCTTGTGTACGCCGCCGCCCTCTTCATGTCATTATTCTACATCATTTATTGCCTTGCTTATGTATAACAATTGATAATCTCAAAATGATATCCGCAAATCGGCCAGTTTTTTTCACAAAGTCGGATTTTTTTCCGAAAGTTCCTAAGCCCCTTCAATAGCTATATTGACTTTTTGTTTTATCACAAGTATTAGACTTCCCTCCCGAGCTTTTTCCTTATACCACCTATCTGATTTATAGCATTTCACAAAGTATTACCTTCAACAAACGTTAATCGGAAAGG
>CAYNGF010000317.1:0-2176 GCA_964396515.1 uncultured Paludibacter sp. | reverse complement strand
GCGCTCGCCGGGATCATGGGGGGCGATGCGGGATGACGGCGTACGAGGCGTTCCTCGAGCGCAAGCGCATCGAGGTCCCGCCAGCCGGGTTCGAGCCGCAGGACCTGGGCGGGGAGCTGTACCCGTTCCAGCGCGACATCGTCTCGTGGGCGTGCCGCAAGGGCAGGGCGTGCGTCTTCGCGGACTGCGGGATGGGCAAGACCGTCATGCAGCTCGAATGGGCCGAGCAGGTGCGCAGGAGGACGGGCGGACGCGTGCTGATCGTCGCCCCGCTCGCCGTGTCCGCCCAGACCGTGCGCGAGGGCCGCAGGTTCGGCATCGACGTCATGAGGTGCCGCGACGCGTCGGGGATGGGCGACGGGATCAGCATCACGAACTACGAGATGCTCCATAGGTTCGAGGATGCTGAGATCTCGGGCGTCGTGCTCGATGAGTCGTCGATCCTCAAGAGCTATTCCGGGAAGACGCGCAACCAGATCATCTCCATGTTCTCCGGGGTCCCGTTCAAGCTCGCGTGCACGGCCACGCCCTCCCCGAACGATTACATGGAGCTCGGCAACCACGCCGAGTTCGCCGGGGCGATGACGCGCACCGAGATGCTGGCGACGTTCTTCGCCCACGACGGGGGGGAAACCTCGAAGTGGAGGCTCAAGGGCCACGCGGTGGCCGCCTTCTGGGACTGGGTGGCGCAGTGGGCCATCGTCGTGACGAAGCCGAGCGACCTCGGCTACGACGACGGCGGATTCGACCTCCCGCCGCTCGATGTCAGGAAGTCGGTCATCGAGATGTCGGATGCCCCCGACGGGCGGCTTTTCCCGGTCCCGGAGCTCGGGCTCTCGGGCCAGCAGGAGGCGAGGAGGTCGTCCGTCGAGATGAGGGCCGACCGCATAGCGCAGGTCGTCAATTCGAGCGATGCCGCATGGGTCATATGGTGCGACCTCAACGCCGAGAGCGGGTACCTCGCCAAGTCCATCCCGGACGCAGTGGAGGTACGGGGCAGCGATCCCGACGAATGGAAGGAGGATGCGATGCTCGGGTTCGCCGACGGCACCCACCGCGTGCTCGTGACGAAGCCATCCATCGCCGGGTTCGGGATGAACTGGCAGCACTGCTCGCACGTGGCGTTCTGCGGCATGTCGAACAGCTACGAGCAATTCTACCAGGCGGTGAGGCGGTGCTGGCGCTACGGGCAGGCGAACCCCGTCGAGGTCATGGTCGTCATAACCGACCGCGAGGACGCCGTATACGAGAACGTCATGGGTAAGAGGGAGGCTTCCGACACGATGCAGGACGAGATGGTAAGGCGCAGCGCCCGCATCCGCGATGACGGCGGGATGACCGCGCGCGATGCGATGCCCTACGTCGAGGACGATGAACACGGGAACGGATGGGACATGATGCTGGGAGACTGCGTGGAGCGGATGCGCGGGATCCCGGACGGATCGGTCGGGTACTCGATATTCTCCCCGCCGTTCGCGTCGCTCTACACCTACACGAACAGCGACCGCGACATGGGGAACAGCAGGACGGACGGCGAGTTCGCGGAGCACATCGGGTTCCTCGCGTCGGAGCTCTACCGCGTCATCGCGCCCGGCAGGCTCATGAGCTTCCACTGCATGAACCTCCCCGCATCGAAGGAGCGGGACGGCTACATCGGGCTAAAGGACTTCAGGGGCGATCTCATCAGGATGTTCCAGGATGCCGGGTTCATCTTCCACAGCGAGGTGTGCATCTGGAAGGATCCCGTCACCGCCATGCAGCGCACCAAGGCGATAGGGCTGCTCAACAAGCAGAAGAACAAGGACTCCTCGCTCTCGCGGCAGGGGATCCCCGACTACCTCGTCACGATGCGCAAGCCGGGAGAGAACGCAGCGCCCATCTCCCACACGAACGACGAGTTCCCGATCCCCGTATGGCAGCGGTACGCGTCGCCGGTTTGGATGGACATCAACCCCTCGCGCACGCTCCAGTACCGCAGCGCGCGGGAGAACGAGGACGAGAGGCACATATGCCCGCTGCAGCTCGACGTCATCGAGCGCGGGATCGACCTGTGGAGCTCTCCGGGCGATCTGGTCCTGTCGCCGTTCGCGGGCATCGGATCCGAGGGCTACGTGGCGGTCGGGAAGGGACGGAGGTTCCTGGGCATAGAGCTCAAGCCGTCCTACTTCAAGTGCGC
>CAYNGF010000316.1:0-2178 GCA_964396515.1 uncultured Paludibacter sp. | reverse complement strand
AAAAGGATCCTTCGGCGGTAGCTATTGAAGAACAAAAGAAAAAAGAACGACAGGAGCGAGAAGCACTTGAAAGACAGCGCAAAGAGGAAGAAAAGCGTATAGCCGAACAAAAAAGAAAAGAACAGGAAGCTATCGATAAAGCAAATAACCAAATGAGCGGTTTGTTTGGAAATGGTGGAAATACAGGCAGCGGAAATACTTCCGGAAATACTGCTCAGGGAAATCCTGCCGGTTCAGGTACTTCGGGCGGAAATTCCTGGTCGCTCAGCGGACGATCGCTGAGTGGAAGGCTTGTTGCTCCCAGTTATGATAATGATGTTGAGGGAGTTATCACCGTTCAAATCAGAGTTGATGCAAGCGGTAATGTAATAAGCGCAACTATAGGTACTCCTACTACAATTTCTGAAGCATCCATGCGTAATGCAGCTTTAGCTGCCGCACGAAGTACCAAGTTTTCTGCGGGAAACGGAACTGCTACCGGTACTATAACTTATAATTTCAGGTTACGGTAAGTTTTAATAATCATATAAAGGTTTTAATTCTATTATTATTAACCAATTAAACTTTAAAAAAATATGAAAGTGTTTTTATTCCTTGCTGATGGTTTTGAAGAAATTGAAGCCATTGCACCTATCGATATTTTCAGACGTGCAGGTATCGACCTTATTACCGTTTCGGTAAATAGTGAAAAAGCAGTTACTGGAGCACATGGTGTAACGGTTTTGGCAGATAAAGTTTTTTCGGAAGTAGATTTTGCCGGCAACGAATTGCTTTTCCTGCCGGGCGGACTTCCCGGTACTACAAATCTGGAAAAGCACGAAGGCTTGAAAAAACTGATTGAAAAACAAGCTGAGGCTGGTGGAAAACTTGCTGCAATTTGCGCTGCTCCTTCCATTTTTGGCAAAATGAATTTACTGAAAGGGAAAGAAGCCATTTGTTACCCCGGATTCGAAAATTATCTTTACAATGCAAAAGTTTCTGAAAAGAAAGTGGTACAAGCCGGCAATATTTTTACTGCTAAAGCTGCAGGTGTAGCTGTGAAATTCGCACTCGAACTTGTAAAAGACCTCAAAGGTGCTGAAGTGGCTCAGAATATAGCCGATGCATTATTTGTTGAATAGTAATGGTTGACGATTTTTTTGAAAATTTTTCGTGCAAATTTTATTCAAATCTATTTAATTTTTAAAAGCCTGACCGATTGTTTTTTCCGGTTAGGTTTTTATGTTTTTAATTGATTTCAGTAGTGATAGTTTTTTACTTGTTTATTTTTTAGCTAATTTTTTACTTCGTAGTTTAGAAGTATTTCTGAAACTTGATTCAATAAATAAATTTCATTTCCTATGAATGCAATACAGAATTCTTGGCTTAAATGGATTATTCTGATTGTTGTTATTATTCTTTTAATAATATCCGGATATTTTTTAATTTTTGATTCAAAACTACGATACGGTTTTGAAATTACCGACGATCTGGGAGGAAATATTTTTCCTTCCGTTATTCTTTCAATTGCAACAACCGAAGCTCAAATTATTTTACCTTCCGATACTATGTTTGTTGGGAATCCCAAATCAATCATAGCTGTTCGTATTCGCTCCCGTAAAGCTTTCAGCAGCGTAAGAGTAGAATTGGCCGGAACCAAGTTTTTTGCACAATCGGTATCCGAGTTTATTTTACCTAAAGCAAATACTGAATATGTAATTTATCCGGACATAATATGGAATTACGAAGCGTTGAAAAATAACCTTCAGGCCGAACCGGTAAGTGTTGTGGCTACTGCAGAAATTAACGGGAAAAAACTCGGACAACGCGTACGCACGTTTTCAGTCAGAAGTATCAACGAATGTTTGTTGGGTTATATTATCAATGGCAAACAGTTTCACGATACAGGAATTTTTTTTGCTGCTTATGTTAATGAGGATCATCCCATGATAGACCAACTGCTGCGCGAGGCTTTGAATACCCGAATTGTAAACCGATTTTTAGGTTATCAGGCTCGCAGTGCAGAAGCGGTTGATAAACAAGTGTATGCTTTATGGAATGTGCTGCAAAAACGTAATTTTCGTTATAGTTCTGTTTCGAATACAAGTTTGTCGAGCAATGTGGTTTTTTCGCAACGCGTACGTACTTTCGAAGATGCGCTGAATTCCGCCCAAATCAATTGTGTAGATGGTAGCGTAT
>CAYNGF010000315.1:0-2197 GCA_964396515.1 uncultured Paludibacter sp. | reverse complement strand
TAATTAAGTAAAATTTTTATTATAAACTGAACAATTTTCGGTATATTTTGTTAAAAAAATACTTCATTTTGCTTTCAATTTTGGTGATTTAAACAATGTACTATATTTGTAAAAAAAATTATAAGAATCTGATTAAATATACAAAAATCTATGGTTTTTGATGAAAAAATGATAACAGAAGTCTATGCCGGACTTTATGAGAAAGTTGAAAAAATAAGACTCACTCTTCAGCGGCCACTCACACTTACAGAAAAAATTCTTTATGCTCACTTATCTCCTGATGAAGCCTTAAGAAATTATGTTCGGGGTGTTGATTATGTAAATTTTTCACCTGATCGTGTTGCAATGCAAGATGCTACAGCTCAAATGGCGTTGCTTCAACTTATGAATTCAGGTCGTAAAACAGTAGCTGTACCTTCTACAGTTCATTGTGATCATCTTATTCAGGCACACGTTTCTGCAAAAGTAGATTTAGGCACAGCCAACAAAACTAATAGTGAAGTGTATGAATTTCTTAGTGCTGTTTCGAACAAATACGGCATAGGATTTTGGAAACCCGGTGCAGGTATTATTCATCAGGTTGTACTTGAGAATTATGCTTTCCCGGGTGGAATGATGATAGGAACAGATTCTCATACACCTAATGCAGGTGGTTTGAGTATGATTGCCATTGGTGTGGGCGGTGCCGATGCTGTAGATGTTATGGCAGGATTACCATGGGAACTTAAAATGCCCAAAATTATCGGGGTAAAACTTACAGGAAAACTTTCCGGATGGGCTTCACCAAAAGATGTGATTCTGAAACTTGCAGGAATTCTAACTGTAAAAGGAGGTACAAATGCAGTAATTGAATATTTTGGCGAAGGTACAGAATCGCTATCTGCAACAGGTAAGGGAACGATTTGTAATATGGGCGCCGAAGTGGGTGCAACTACTTCTATTTTCCCCTTTGATAATAAATCGGCTGAATATTTGAAAGCAACCGGACGAGCCACTGTGGCTGAACTGGCACTAAAAAACATAGAACACCTGCAACCGGACGCAGAAGTGATGAAAAATCCTGAAAAATATTACGACCGTATTATCGAAATCAATCTAAGTGAACTTGAGCCACATATCAACGGGCCTTACACACCCGATGCAGCATATACGCTTTCTGAATTTTCTCAGGTTGTTAAAGAAAAAGGTTATCCCCAAAAAATGGAAGTAGGATTGATAGGTTCATGCACAAACTCATCCTATGAAGACCTTACGCGTGCAGCTTCCATTGTAAAAAAAGCTAAAGAAGACGGACTTAAAGCACAGGCGCAATTTATTATCAATCCAGGCTCGGAACAGGTACGTTATACTGCCGAACGTGATGGTGTGCTTGCTGAATTTGAATCGGTAGGTGCTGTTATTATGGCGAATGCATGTGGTCCTTGTATCGGACAGTGGAAGCGTGAGATAGATGTTGAGGATCGTCCAAATTCTATAATAACTTCTTTCAACCGTAATTTTGCTAAACGTGCCGATGGTAACCCCAATACCCATATTTTTATCGGTTCACCTGAAATTGTAACTGCACTCACAATTGCCGGCGATTTGACTTTCAATCCAATGAAAGATACACTAAAAAACAAGAAGGGACAAGATGTTAAACTTGCTGAACCTGAAGGATATGAACTTCCCATTAATGGGTTTGATGTAAAAGATGCCGGATATATAGCTCCTGTAGAAGATGGAAGTAAAGTAGAGGTTCACATAGATCCGGCTTCCAAACGTTTACAAAAGTTGGCACCTTTTGCGCCATGGGATGGGAAAGATTTAATTGAGCAACCTTTGCTTATTAAAGTCAAAGGAAAATGTACCACCGATCATATTTCGATGGCCGGACCTTGGTTGCGTTTTCGTGGTCATCTCGATAATATTTCAGACAATATGCTGATAGGAGCAGTAAATGCATTTAACGATAAAACGAATGCTGTGCTCGATCCTGAAACTGGCGAATATAGTGCAGTACCGGCTTTAGCACGAAAATACAAAGCTCAAGGTATTGGTTCTATTGTTATAGCCGAAGATAATTATGGAGAAGGTTCGAGTCGTGAACATGCTGCTATGGAGCCTCGACATCTTAATGTAAAGGCTATTTTAGTAAAATCATTTGCCCGTATTCATGAAACTAACTTAAAAAAGCAAGGAATGCTTGCGCTAACTT
>CAYNGF010000314.1:0-2204 GCA_964396515.1 uncultured Paludibacter sp. | reverse complement strand
CGAGTATCAGGCCCGGACCATCGAACAGGTTCGGCACAACTGGAGGGGGCTAGCGTAGAGGTCCGGGAGGTGGAGGGGTGACAGACTACATCGACTTCCTCCGTGCGAAGACTCGTACTGTACAGGCGCGGGGACCAGTCGTCCTGGATACTGACATACATCCGATGCTGTTTCCGTTTCAGCGCGACCTCACCCGATGGGCTATCCGCAAAGGGCGGGCCGCTATCTTCGCAGATACCGGGCTCGGCAAGACGGTCATGCAGCTCGAATGGGCGCGGCTTACGGGCGGCCGGAGCCTCGTTCTCGCCCCGCTGTCGGTCGCCCGGCAGACCGTGCGAGAAGCCGCCAAGCTCGGGATCGCGTGTCACTACACCCGACATGGCGACGACCTGACGGACGGGATCAACATCACCAACTACGAACTCGCCGAACACTTCGATCCGGCCGCCTTCGCGTCTGTGGTGCTGGACGAATCCAGCATCCTGAAGTCTCTAGACGGGAAGACGCGTCAGCGGCTAACAGAAATGTTCCGCGATACTCCTGCCCGGCTTTGCTGCACTGCGACCCCCGCCCCCAACGATATCGCTGAGATCGCCAATCATGCGGAGTTTCTCGGAATCATGACCCGGACAGAAATGCTCGCCTCGTTCTTCGTGCATGATGACGAGGGATGGCGTCTACGGGGGCATGCCGAGGATGCGTTCTTTCGCTGGCTGGCTTCGTGGGGAATGTCAGTACGGAAGCCGTCCGACCTCGGATACGAGGATGACGGGTTTGTCCTTCCGGCTCTTACCGTCGAACCGATCATGCTCGATATCGAAGCCGCGCCGGAGGGTCAGTTGTTCTTCACCAAGCTGAAGGGTATCAACGACCGGGCATCCATGCGCCGCAAGACGGCCGGGGCGCGAATCGAGGTAGCGGCCTCCCTCGCCAATGCAGACTCCGAACAGTGGATCATGTGGTGCGGACTGAACGAAGAAGCCGACCGGTTGACGGCCATGATTCCAGGGGCTGTCAACGTCCAGGGGACGGATGAGCCCGAGACGAAAGCCGAAGCCCTTGAGGCATTCCAGGACGGGCGGATCCGCGTGCTTGTCACCAAGCCGCGCATCGCCGGCTTCGGGATGAACTTCCAGAACTGCGCCCGGATGGCGTTCGTTGGACTCAATGATTCGTGGGAAGCCTATTACCAGTGCATCCGCAGGTCATGGCGATTCGGCCAGACCCGCCCCGTGCAGGTCAAGATCGTCTTGTCTGTAGCGGAGGAAGCGATTTACCGAAACGTGCAAGCGAAAGAAACGGAGGCAATGCGCATGGCCGACGGGCTGATCCAGCACATTCGAGAGTTTGAGAAAGAGGAGATCCACGGCGATACCCGAAACTTCGACTATGCCGAAGCCGACACAACCGGCCCGGGATATCACATGATGCTAGGGGATAGCGTGGAGCGATTGGCAGAAGTGCCCGAGAACAGCGTGCATCTGTCTGTCTATTCCCCGCCATTCCAGTCGCTTTACACCTATTCGCCCACAGAGCGCGACCTCGGCAACAGCACGAGCGCGGCCGAGTTCTTCGGCCACTATCGATACATCATCCGGCAGTTGCTCCGCCTCACAGTACCCGGCCGGAATACCTGCGTGCATATCGCGGACGTGCCTGCCATGCTGGAGCGCGACGGATTCATCGGCATGAAGGACATGAGCGGACAAGTGATCCAGGCATACATAGATGAAGGATGGATCTATCATGGCCGGGTGACGATCGACAAAGACCCGCAGGCACAGGCTATCCGCACGCACTCGAAGGGCCTATTGTTTACGCAGCTCCGGAAGGATTCGTCCTGGCTCCGTCCGGCTCTGGCAGACTTCATCCTCGTCTTCCGGAAGCCTGGTGACAACCCCATCGCGATCCATCCCGACCTCACCAATGACGAATGGATCGAGTGGGCGAGGCCAATCTGGTATGGCATCCGCGAAAGCGATACGCTCAACTTCCGAGCCGCCCGTGATGATAAGGACGACCGGCACATATGCCCTCTCCAGCTCGGAACGATCGAGCGGTGCATCCGCTTGTGGTCGAACCGCGGGGAAACGGTTCTATCGCCATTTGCTGGAATCGGCTCGGAGGGATACGTCGCGATCCAGCACGGGCGCCGATTCATCGGATGCGAACTGAAGGAATCATACTATCGACAGGCATGCCGC
>CAYNGF010000313.1:0-2207 GCA_964396515.1 uncultured Paludibacter sp. | reverse complement strand
TAGGAGTTGACAATCCATTTAGGTATAAAGGTTATTATTATGATTTTGAGACTGGACTTTACTTATTAACCACCAGATATTACAATCCTGAGTGGGGTAGATTCTTAAATGCGGATTCTGTAAATTATCTTGATTCAAGTAGTATTAATGGACTTAATCTATATGCTTACTGCGGGAATAATCCGATTATGTTTTATGATCCTAGTGGTAATTTTCTAATTTCTGCTTTAATAATAGCAGGAATAGTATTATTTACACCAGTAGGTGGAATTGTTGCACAAGTAGCGACATCAATAGGAAGTTATGCTTATATGGCGGCAGCTTCGCTTTGGGATGAAGATATAAGGCAAGATATGAATGACATTGGTTGGAACCCATTTAACAGTGATGAGAATCTTGTGTTAAATTCAAATAAAGTTTCTTTTTATAAGGGTGTTCCAGTATTCCTAAAAGATAGTGGTAGATCTGGTTCATTTTATGCTATTTCGTTAAATCGTATAGAGGAGTAGATACTTTAAAACATGAACGAGGTCATAATACTCAAGCTATGATGATGGGAATTGCTAATTATGGTTTAATGATTGGTTTACCTTCAGTGTTTGAATGGAGTACAAGATCATATTATGATCGTCCTTGGGAAATCACTGCTGACATGTTTGGTGGTGTAAAGGGTAAAACTCATACACAAGGGGATATAAATAGAGGCTATTGGTATCTAGGGGTATCAAGTTTACTCGATCCTTTTGGTTATTTCTTCTTGTTTGGTGAATATTAAGAAGGAGATATTTATGAAGAAAATAGGTTTATTATCAATATTATTGGTTAATATATTTTTATTATCATCGTGCGATTTTAATGCTCCACTAAGAAACAAAATGATTGATTATTATTCTGAAAATGAAAATTATATAGAATTATATGGAGTTGTTGTTTCTATTAATATTATTGAAAGTACAAAAGAAAATATTTTAGAAATTGATATTCTAACAGAAAATCATAATTTCCCTATAAATGCAGAAACAGGTTATGGAGAATTTGTCATAGTAAATTATGATCAATATGATTTTGATTTGGAAGCAAGTGATGAAATAATTTTTAAATCTGCATCAATGTATTTTTATAACGGACATTATTTGCCTATTATTTCGCTAGAAAAGAATGGAGAAATCCTATTAACTTATAGTGAAGGGAAAGAAAATTATTTGAAGTGGATAAAAAAAACTTTTAATTAAAAATTAATAAGATATAGATTTTTAGATACAAATCACCTTGGTTATGAGTTTTGTATTAACTCTATTTTATTTTTAGAAAATTTGAATGATAGCAAGTGATTTGTAAAAATCTAGATAAATTCCAAAAGTATAATTATTAATTAAATTTTTATTAAGAATAAAGCTTTTTATAGCTTTACTCTTTTTCCTATACAAAGATATAAACTTTTTCATCAGTAGGACTGATTATGGTGGTATATGATTTCATAATATTCGCCTTCTAGTTTTTGGTTTGAAGCTACTACATATGTATTAGATTAAAATAAAATTATTAAAGAAATTTGTTCTTTTCGCGATAAGTGTTGCTATCACTTTTTATAGATACCATAATTGTATTCATTATAAGCTTCATACAAGTCTATTGGCAATGCTTTATCGAAAATATCTTTTATATATTGTTTAGTTTGATTGGGTATGCTTTTAAAAGTTTCTTCGACTTAGATATCAATGGCTTCAACTTTGTCTTTGGCTTAAATTTTTCTGGAACATTGCTTCCAACACAAATCTTTGCTCGGGATATGATTGATAAGAAAGATGCAACAATTATCAATATTAGCTCGATGAATGCCTTTAAACCGCTAACTAAAATTCCTGCTTATAGTGCTGCCAAAGCTGCCATTTCTAATTTTACGCAATGGTTAGCTGTTTACTTTGCAAAAACGGGAATTAGAGTCAATGCAATTGCTCCGGGTTTCTTCTCAACAACGCAAAATAAAACCTTATTGTGGAATGAAGATGGTACTCCAACTGCAAGATCACATAAAATCTTAAATCATACACCGATGGGACGCTTCGGAGAAGCAGAAGAATTGATTGGTACTTTATATTGGCTGATTGATCAAAGTGCTTCTAGTTTTGTTACAGGTGTAGTGATTCCTGTCGATGGTGGTTTCTCCGCTTATTCAGGGGTATAAAATGGAAATTTTTAGAATTGCT
>CAYNGF010000312.1:0-2207 GCA_964396515.1 uncultured Paludibacter sp. | reverse complement strand
AATTTTAATTTTGCACGAATTAAATCGGCTGGATCTTGGATACCTTTTCCATACACCGGTAAGAGTTTTAATTTTACGGCTGGAATTAATATTGCTTTCGGTAAACGCGTTAAAATTTCAGATTATCTTACAAATCAACGTTATAATCCACGAAACGGATTGTATAAACCAAGATTTAAGAAAAGTATTTTTAATTGGACATATTAATCAATAGTATTATTTTAAATTATTCGGCATTTTTTACATAGTGCTAATAAGAATTAATTTATGATTTATAATTTTTTACCTTATAATATTTGCTGAATTCATCTTGCAAATCCAACTGAATTCTGATTAATAATTTGTTTAAATTTTTCGTTTGGAGAGAGGTATCCAAGTCTTTTACGAGGTCGATTGTTAAGGATGTTTTCAATCCGTTTTAGCTGCTTGTTGGTTACTCCACTAAATTCCGTTCCTTTTGTGATGTACTGCCTAATCAGTCCATTTGTGTTTTCATTGGCACCACGTTTCCATGAATGGTACGGTTTGCAAAAATAGAAATTTAATTCCAATTTTCGTGCAATTTCCTCGTGCTTAGCAAATTCCTTTCCATTATCAGCCGTAATTGTATGTATTAAGTTTTTTACTGTGTGCAGTGCCCAAGTTGTAGTTTTGGTTACAGGGATGACTTCTTTTTCCGATAACTTCCTTAAAACCTGAGTTCGAGATTATGATATGTTAGAATATTTGAGAATTTTAGACATAGCATCTCAATCAAATAAAGATTAATTTTGTCTGAAAATAATAGTTAATACGAATATTGTTTTATTAGAATAAAGCTAACTGCCCATTTTAAGGTTGCACATTGAGCCTGATAGATGGTTTTTTATCAAAGAAACAGTATGCGGCTAATGCTGAAATAAGGTTCATTAGAAAGTTATGCATAGCCCTATGTCTGGTATGTTCTACCTGGCAGATATTTTTCAGCTCATCGTTAATTGTTTCAATTACAGAGCGTTTACGAAGTAGCAGCTTATCGTAAGAGTTCATTAGCCTGTTTTTCATGTTGTTTCTAATACCCGTAACAAGATGAATTCCATTGTTGAAAAGCGTTTCAAACAAAGAGGCTGAAATATATCCTTTGTCTCCAAAAAGTTTACCAAACAAATCTTTAGTAAGAGTCTGAAGTGTTTTGGGATCTTTGTCATCAACATTTCCCGGTGTAAGACAAAAACTAAGCAATTCGCCCTTGTCGTTGCATACTAAATGAAGCTTAAATCCACAAAACCAGCCCATTGTGCTTTTGCCAATTTGAGCAAATCCATCAAATACTTTGTTTCTCTTTATCCTTTTATTGTTTCTCTTTATCCTTTTATTGTGGCAAACGCTTATTTTAGTAGAATCAACAAAGGTGATACCTGAACACTTGCCAAAACAAACGGTATTAATAAAGAACATTAATGGTACAAAAACTCGATGTTCAATTTCAATGAAACTATTGTATAACAGCTGTTTAGGAAACTCATTTTTTAAATGTACCCCGATAAAATGAAGATAATAATGTTTGAAATTCTGAAATGTTCTGAAGTGAAACATTAGCAAAATAGTCATAATTTCACTGTCGGACATCTCGCAGGAGCGATTACGATGCTTTTTACCATCGTTTGGTAACATTTGCTTTTTTGATATCTCTTTTGCATATTCTTTGCAAAAATCGTCTGTAATGCAGAATATTTCTGTAATTTTGTATGGGGTTAGCATAGCTGAAAAATGGTGTTAATAGTTTGATTTTCAGCTACTAAGATAATACTTTTTATTCAGTTATGCAACCTTTTTTAACTTTTCTTATTCTGAATTCAGGTTTCAATAAAATTATTTTGTATAAACTAATCATTCCAACACATGAATGTAATTTATCAAAAAGGTAATAATTTAATATCTTTGCAGTTTGAATAAACGAATTTAATATAAGCAATAATAATAAAAACTGAATTTCAATTATTTAAAAGTTAAAATATGCATAACTGGTTCGAGTGTAAAGTAAAGTTCGAAAAAACTGCCGCCGAAGGTAGTATTATTAAAGTTTCTGAATCTTATCTTGTTGATGCTTTTTCATTTACAGAAGCTGAGGAGCGTATAACTCGCGAAATGAAGCCATTTATCAGTGGTGAATTTACTGTGGCGAATATAAAAAGAGTAAAAATAAACGAGATTTTTTTTGACGAATC
>CAYNGF010000311.1:0-2230 GCA_964396515.1 uncultured Paludibacter sp. | reverse complement strand
CTCCGCGGTCAACAGGGAATCGTGCAACGGTAGTCCTGGAGGGATGCCGGCGGCTTTCATCCTGCGGAGGACTCCCCGGAGGATATCGGACTCCAGGGCGAAAAGCTCATCACCACGGGCCGCAAAGGTCGATAGAACCGTGTCATAGAACCCCGTGGAGCGGCGGCCGAATAGGTGCACGTGCTCCTGTCGGGTCCGGCCGTGGAGTATCGCGATCAGCATTTCTTTCACGTGCTCCCGGCCGTATCTGAAAACCTCCGCAAGCTCCCCGTAAATGTCGTCTACCGGCTCACGTCCTGCGAGGATTTGAGAGATGTTCGGATGACAGCAACGAAAATCGAGCTCCGCGAAACCCTCCCCGGCTCCGGCGGGGAATAGTGCCGCGTGCCGGTATGCTTTCGGCAAGCCCTGGAGGGGAGGCCGGAGGGCATAGAAACGGCCGCAATGAGCCCCATGCCATGACGGCCGGAGCTCCCCCCCTGGAGGCTCCAGGGCGAGCATTCTCCAGCCCCGCGGCTTCCCCCCGGCGTAGAACACGCGGAGGGCGGCCGCATGGTCCGGGATAAGACCCGTTCCCGCTTCGAGGTATTCGGCAAGGTCCGCCGGCATTCCTGAAACGCGGGGAACCCGCACGGGGAGCCGCCGGCCGTGCATGTAGTCATGGATTCGAGCGTACCGTTTCCCCGTGTCCCGGCTTATGAGCTCCAGGGCATACCGGGGAGACAGCGCCAAGATGCAGGGAAGCGCACGGGGAGCGCCGGCCGCGTCCCGATATCTCGAGACGGGTTTGAGCTCCAGCCATTCCCCCCGCTCCAGCTTTTCCCGGAGTATGAGCGGGAACCGCTTTTCCGGGAGGGGAACACGGTTTCCCCGCACGCGGGCCGCACCACAGTACAGCAAACCCGCCTCGAGACGTGCGAGGCCGTCCCGGTGCTCCATACTGCGTGCATGGGGGAAACGGGAGGCGGCCGCGAACACGGGGCCGGGAATGCCTCGAGGCGGCCGGTAATCCGGTTCTAGACTCGGATACTCTCCGGGGCCGTGGAAAACGGGAGCTCCGGGGTTGAATCCGGGGCCGTTGTCGGGGTTGCCGTCTCCGGGGCTTTCCCCTCGCAGAGACGCACGATAAGGCGGGTTGCCGCTTCCCATGTCTCCGGGGTTGTACGGCTCCACATGGCGCGGGTTTCTGCTGCTGTCATCGTCCAGCACCTCCCCGGCAACGATAACTGCCGCGGCACAGTAGCGGGGAGAGGGGGAGGCGGCCGCCGGGTCCGTCATGTCCTATTGCGGGAGGACGCGGAGCATTCGCGTGCCCCAAGAACCGTCGTCCAGGACGCGATAAATGCCGGTGCCGTCCCAATCGTATCCGTGAGTGTCGCCGGGCATCCCGTCTTCCAGCTTCGACAGCTCATCATCGAGGTTTCCGAGGGACCATGTTTCCGCCCCGTCGTCCACGAGTACGTCGTCTCCGAGGCGGGAGCGCATGGCACTAACGCATTCGCTGTACGTCAACATGGGATGCCCGCTTTCGCTGCCTCCAGCCATGCGGAGGGAATCCGGTACACGCGGCCGACCTTCACGGCCGGTATCAAACCCGCTTCGATGCCCCGGTACAACGTGTTCCGGTTCACGTCCAGGACGCGGGCCGCCTCCGACACGCGGATAAACTCCGGTGCGGCGGGCCTTTTCGTGCTCTTCCGGGGAGCTTTCGTCATGGTCTTTCCGCCTCCGTTTCATCATGCGGGAACGGCCGCATACAGATAAAAATCGGACCCGACTTTACATAATGGTCATTATCGGACATTGAAAACCCGTGTTTTCTACCGTTTCCCCGTCCGGGTTTCTCTTGTCTCGCCATGCCCCAAGTATAACACGGGCACAGAGGGACTGAAAGCCCTGGACGGAAACCGCGTGCAAGGGGTTCCCCTCCGTGCATGGGGTTGTCCGTTTTCGGACCATTCTAAAACGGCGCACGAGCTCCGCAGGAGCCTGTTTCCGGTCCTGTCTAATCAGGACGGTTTCCGGGCCGTCTATACCGTTTTCCCGCCCATTCTATTTGCGTGCCATCGCGCGCGTTGGGATAGGCGGAAAAGGCCGGAAGCGCGTCCCCCCCCCCCCGCCTCGCGCGCGTTGGGATAGTCCGAAAACTCAACATGACTACCGGGAAGCGTGTCCTATCTCGCGTCCGTCCTGGAGGATACAACGGGCCGGGGAGACTGCACGGTATCAA
>CAYNGF010000310.1:0-2240 GCA_964396515.1 uncultured Paludibacter sp. | reverse complement strand
AGTTCCTCCACGAGAAAGAGGTACGATGTGATGAACCTCTTCAACAGGTGTGATTTTTCCTTCCTTTAAACATCTCTCACAAAGCGGATGCTTCTTTACATACAACCCACGGATACGTTTCCAGTTGTTACCGTACTTCTTATCATGATTAGGTGCTCTGTTGTAACGATCATATTGTTTATGTCTTAATGAAGCATGCTCTTCGCAATACACATCTAAAGTAAGTTGTGGACAACCAGGAAATGAACATGGTTTCTTTGGCTTACTTGGCACAGCAATTCCTCCCTTTGAGTATAAAAAAAGGCCAGCAGATTGCTCTGTCGACCTCATAATTTTATTAGTATTTCCTAGTTTAATTCTACCACACTATTGACATAATCACAATGGTTCAAGAAGGTCCATCGTGGTTCATTATGGTTCATTTTTTAACATCAACTTTAATCAGCTCGATGCCTTCCTTGTGCCACCTTTTTATGGTCGATAAACTGTAAAACATCTTCTCAGTAATCTGATTAAAACTTAGTAGACTTATGTACCTTAACATCAGTACTGATTTTTGGTTTTCATCACTCAATGCTTCAATGACTGTTATAACCTCAGCTCTTTTTTCATCGAGTTGTTTTTCTACCTCTTTCATTTCTGCTTCAAGGTCCATGAGTTTTATTAGCCATTTGACAAATGGTGCTTCTAGATTTCTTGTGCAGTCCACTCGTTCTCTGGTGAAGTCTTGAGATGGGATGGAATTAGCTAACGCTTCGTACTCTTCAGCTCGCAGTTTCATCATATTTAATTTGTGTTGTAGTTTGCCAACTTGTTTTAAATACTCTTCTTTTGTCATACTAATTCCTCCTGTTTTTCTTAGCTAAGTTTGAGGTTTCATGTTCCATCATCTACCTCCGCTATCTTATCTAAGCACTTGATCTCAATCCATATACCAGTTGGTTCATCTGACCAAACCTTCTCGGCTATTTCTTTGACCACTAATGCATCATCCTTCCAGAACCCTACTTCAGTCATACAGTCTTTGAGCATCTTTTGAAGATTATCAGTATCAGGTCTTGTTACTTTCCACTCATAGTGCTTATGTTGATTTCCTCTTGGGAATAACCAGGTTACATGAAGTTCTATTGGACCTTCAATTGGATCACTAGGTTTAAATGGTTTTAAATGGGATATTAATGTGTTCCTTGCTTTTAGAACATTAGGTGGTTTATACATTCTAGGTTTCCCATTCACTACTGTAATCTTTTGCATTTGTGCTGTTGCTCTAGGTGGATCAAGTAACAAGAATATTCTCATAACACTTGCCCTACCTTTATTTTAATTTGGAAAAAAGGAAGTTGCCTCGAGATGCTTTGTTTTGGGAAGGGGCGGCTTTTTAGCCCCTTCCTACAAAACGAGGCGTCAGCACGAGTGAGTGAAACGAAACCATATATATAAGCCCTTTTTTCGTTTTCCGAAAATAGGTAATTTTCCCTATTTTCTTCGTTTTGCGAAGATAGGAGAATTTCTCCTTTTTTCGTTTTCTCCATCATTTCCGAAACACCTCACCTTTACTAGAAATATACTTATTGCTAAACTCTTTAATCCTACCCTGAATCGTTCTTTCAGTGACACCCATGTACTCAGCAAGGTCTTTTACTGTGCATGATTTATCATTTAAAGAAGATACATCAAATGCATCATTGAACTCTTGCTCACGATCTTCTTGTGTTTGCTTTCTTTTTCCTGATTTTGCTAAGTTTGCATCTTTTGATCCTTCTGCATAGGTTGTTGATAATACTCCTATTGAATCGACAACATGGATTGGATAGTTAAACCAACAGTTAACTGGCTTGAAATTAGGGAATTCTCTAAGGGAACCTTCCACTCTCCAAGCTGTGGAGTTTTCATTGGCTGCGTTTTTTAGTACAAATTCCGATGTAGTATCTAGTTGAATTAAATCAATTATTGCATCTGGATCACGTGCAAAGACTCCACTACCAGAACCCCTGTCTTGAGCTTTCTTTTGTCCTTGAAGACCTTTTGAATGATGATGACAATAAATTGCTGAGCACCCTGTCTCTGAGCAAATTTTGTCGAAGTAATTACAAAACTTACCCATTTCAGATGCATTATTTTCGTCTCCTGTAATAACTTTATAAATTGGATCTATGATGACTGCTGAGTAGTTTTGATTCTTTATTCTTCTAATAAGTTTTGAAACAAGTTTATCCATTGGGATAGCATGTCCGCGAAGA
>CAYNGF010000309.1:0-2249 GCA_964396515.1 uncultured Paludibacter sp. | reverse complement strand
AATGGCGACAACGTCGAGGTGAGAAAAAAAGATAAAAAAAAGATGCAAAACGCTTGACTTTCTGACAGAAAAGGGCGATAATTGTGTTATCAAGCAAGGGCGAACAAGCCCGAAAGGAAACCAAAATGAAAACAGCGATTTATTTCAATACAAGCTACTACCGGGCATCACACGGGAAGGAACCGAAGGGACGCGGGTCTTGGGCGTTTGACGCAGCTTTGATCAACGGCTGTTTTATCATGCCGTATGGCGAAGAGATTTTTTGGGCAAACGGAACATACAGCGAAGCCCGGGCGAAGGCGCGCAAATACTTCGCAGAAAAATACGCGAACCGCCAGACGCTCCATGTGAACGTCTTGCCATAATGCAAGGGCGAGCAAAGCCCGAAGGGAGAGCGAAATGAAGACGACGAACATGGAAGCCCTTTTCCGGCAGGCCGGGATCACCTACAAGGGCGACAACATCGAGGAAGGACTGCGCCTGGTGACAGACACCCGGGACAAGGCACTCGTCAGGCTTGGCAGGCTGGCGAGCTGCTGGGCCGACTTTGCGGTGCGGGAAAGCCCGGAAGCGGTCACGAGTCCGACGCTGGCCCTGGACATCCTGAAGCCGTTTTTTGCCGGGGCTGTGGGAGAGGAAATATACTGCTGCTTCCTCGACAACAAAAGCTGCCCGCTCAGGATAGAGCATGTTTCTAAGGGCGCAGGCCCGGCCGGGGCCGCACTGGACCTGCGCCGGCTGCTGTCGGCAGCACTGGCGACGTCGGCCAGCGGATTGATACTGGCACACAACCACCCATCTGGCAGCCTGACGGCCAGCGAACAGGACATTTCGATGACGAAGACGCTGACGGGCTTTTTGCGGGAAATCGGCGTCGAGCTGGTGGACCATATCATCGTTACAGAAACCGGCTATACCTCCATTTTGAGGTGATAAAAAAAAGATAAAAAAAGAAGAAAAACGCTTGACTTTTAACACAGAAAGAGCGATAATTACTATATCAAACAAGGGGCAAGGGACCCCGAAAGGAAACCAAAATGAAGAACGAAACCTACAGCATCGGCCAGCCGGTCTACGTCAGCTCCCCCCTTACGGAGAGCGGAGACATCAGCACGGACGGCATCATCGAGCGCCATGTTTCGTCCGGAGAAATGGTCCGTGTTCTGGATCTCAAGACGGACAAGACAATGGTCCTGTTCTTCGAGCGGAGCCAGATCGGGGCTATCCCGAGATTCGGAAGCGCATTCGGTGCAATCGCCGGATGGTAACAGCGACCCCCGGGGCGAAAGCCCCGGGGGGTTAAAGCCCGAGGGGGCTGAAAGGGGGCGCCATGAGCGTCATCATGTCAAGGGCAGCACAGGCATGGAAGCCTGAAAAAACAAAAAAGGAGCAGAAGATGGAAACGGTGCAGAACAGCTTCAATATTACGGTGCAGGGGGCCTACAAGAGGCTGGTGTATGCCTGCAGGGAGAGCTACAGACTGCGGGAGAAGGTCGAGATGTTTGGCTTCGAAATCCCATACGAGATGATTTCCAATCCGATCTCGCCGGAAACACAGAAGCGGCTGGACGAAGCCAGCAGTTTCACGGATGAGTTCGCGGCCCGGGTTATCGGCGCCATGATCGTCAGCGAGTACAGCGCCCTGATTGGCGAGAACACGGAAGAGGTCTGCAGGAACGAAGACGGCTCGACCAGGCTGTGAAGTCAAGGCAAGGAAACGGGGCCGCGAAGGCCCCGGGAAGGAAAAGCGATGAGCGAAGCAAGTGAAAAAACCAGCGTGAACGATGCGATTCTTGCGTTCCAGAAGGAACACCGGCTGCACAAGGGCTCGTCCGGCAAGTACGGGAGCTACCTGAACCTGAAGGCCCTGCTCGATGCGATGAAGCCGTTTTTTCAGGACAAGGGCATCCTGCTCCGGCAGTCGTTCCGCATGGAAGCCGGCGGTGCGCTCGTTTGCGTGACGAAGCTGATGCGGGCGGAAGGTGAGGACTGTGCGGACAGTGAGTGCGTTGTCTTCGCCGGGCAGAACGATCCGCAGAAAACGGCGGCGGCACAGACATACGCACGGCGCTACGGCCTGATGGCCCTTCTGGGCGTCGAGGCCGATGACGATGACGACGGGGAAACGGCCAGCCGCCGGGACAATCGCGACAGTCAGAACCGGGACCAGCGACCGCAGCGGCAGCAGCAGCCCCCGCAGAATCGCCCCCAGCAGAACAGGCAGCCGGCCCCGCAGCAGCGGCCCACGG
>CAYNGF010000308.1:0-2261 GCA_964396515.1 uncultured Paludibacter sp. | reverse complement strand
TTGTCAAATCAATTTCAGGTGAAATTAACCAGTCCACATTAGCTTTATTAACTCCGCCAACATATCCGGTTATCATTGCATAACCAGAAGAGTTATATGCCCATATTTCATCACCCGATTCGCTGAATTGGGTAAATTTTCCAAGTCCTAATTCAAATGTTTCGGAAGCAATTATGTCACTTCCATTGTCAGGATTAATATTGAAAGCCGATTCATCAAGATTTGAACATGATGAAATGAATAGTACGGCTATTATAAACATTCCTGATTTCAATATATTTTTTTTCATACTTCTCATTATTTAAAATTTTATATCATTTGCCGTATAATTAATTTGCAATTTCGGTATGAAATTTTTCAAAGCCTTTTCCTAAATCTTTTAATGATCTTATTGTTAGCTGATGATAAATTTCACTTGTAACCATCGAAGGATTTACGCCGGGTTTTTTATCATTGTACCAGCCAACAATTGCGGTTATATTCCCTCTGTTTTCAGAAGAAGGTAGTTTTGTATTGGCAAATTTCGAATATTCACTCGTCGATACGAAAATAGATCCTGTTCCGTCCTGAATTTCACGCGACTGTGGGTAGCCAACTCCGTTGGTTGATGGTGCAAATATTAGTTCTTCAGTTTTAAGTGCTTTTGGTAAATTGAAATCAGCGCCGCGACCAGTGAAGTAAGCATTTTTAATACATACAAGTTTATTGATAACGGATTCGCCTGCAGCTTTGATTTCTGCGATTGTCATTGTATCAACTTTGATTAAGCTTGGGTCGGGCATACCATAAGCATGAATTGCTTTCTCGGCAATTACCAAAGGAATACGACCCGGTTCCTTACGATAAATATTTGTTTTTATAGTATCGTTTTTTTGAGTTACTGTATTGAAAGTTATTGTAGTTTGTGTAGTTACTCTTTGAAGGTTGTAATATAACGTACCTATCTGAGGAGATTGTGCATAGTTGCCTACATAAAGTCCGTTGCATTTTACCCAAACTCTTTGTCCCACTGGATAAAGTGCTGATAAACCGGCTGCATCTATAGAAATCTTTATTGCACGTCCCTCGGGTTCTTGAATAGTGATGTATTTATAAATATTTCCATCGTTATCAGAACTTGTTACTATTCCCTTAATTATCACATCAGCATCACTTTGAATAATATCAGCAGTAAATAAACCACTGTTTGTGCCATTTCGAGTTAAGTCAGTATATAAATCATTGTTTGTTCTGAACTGATTAATCAAGTTTTCAATAGAAGTGTTAGCTGTTAACGAATCACCCATGAGTCTGTCAACCGGAATTGCTTCAAAATCGGTTTGTTGACACGATATTAATGCAAAAAGCACCGGTAAAAATATGGTAATTTTTTTGAATGATTTCATATATGTAAATTGAATATTTAGTTATTAATAACTTTAGAATTTATATCCGATATTTAGGAAAACATTGAAGCCCCAGGCGTAATAATATTTGTTGGGGAATTTATTTAGCCCATTAGGGTCAATCGCTTTATCAGTTAATGGTAATCGTGCCTGTTGAAAGCCTCCGGTTATCATTTTAGTATTATTTAGTATATTGCTTGCACTGAGGTTAAAATTGAGTGAGCGGCGGTTTTTTAGATAAATAAGTTTTCCTAATGATGCATCCAGCATGAAACCTCCTGCAAGCTTTTCTTGTGTGCCAAGTGCTTGTTTCATCTCATCGGTTACGTACAATGCCATACTTTTTGTGGTAAAGCGGTTTGGAGCAAAATCGAGATAATTATTATCGAAATAGTTTAATGTGATATCAGCAAACCACATTTTTGGGTGAAAATAGTCAAGTGTAATGTTTGCAGCAAGTTGTGGACCTGCAGCAATTTTCATGTTTTTGGTCATTACTGAATCCATTGAGTCAGCATATTTTCCGTTTTCGTAACTTTTAATGCCTACAGAATTGCTTGAATAACGATAATCAGCATAAGTTCCGGCAGCTGAAAGAGTAAAACTTGAATTGAGTTTGATTTCTACACCTGCTTCGACACCAGCATATTGTTTATTAAGTCCTGAAAGTAAGAAGTTAACAAAAGTTTGATTTTCATCGTCGTAATAGCCATATAAATCGCCACTGCGATTAATTTGAGTATAAAATCCGGTTATTCTGCCGCGGAAATTCCTGTAATTAAATGAATAATTCAAGTCTGAAGAAAGGATTTGCTGATTTTCGAGTGGAACAGCCGTATCTTTTATACGAACCGAAACATAAGCATTGTCAACCTG
>CAYNGF010000307.1:0-2282 GCA_964396515.1 uncultured Paludibacter sp. | reverse complement strand
ATAAATTATTATTTTTGATTTACATTTCTGGTTTAAATAAAGTAGTTTTGTCCTGAGTCGTGTTTGCTTTTTTGTAATCCAAATTTCAAGACAAGATTTTTTAGAAAATTAAATCAGCCCAACAAAAAGAAAAAATAGTATCAATTTATGAACTTATTGTGCATTTCTTCAATAAGTAATGGGCAATATTTTAAAAAATTATTCCTAAAAATTAACACCTATTTTTTAGGTACAATGCTTATCAATATATTTTTTCTGCCGAGCTTGAGATTATGTAGTTCTTGAATTAGTTGTGAAATATATAGCTGTTATCAACTGTCATAACAATCGACTTCGAATGAAAGGAAGTGATTTTATAATTCCTAAAAAATAATTTAAAATCAACTTTTTGCAGAAGTTAAAATCCGAAAGATTTCTTACTTTTGCAAAATACTCAAAACTATACCTTACAACCGATGACACGTATAATTTCCCCTTCAATTTTAGCCGCTGATTTTAGTAATTTACAGGAAGTATCCGAAATGATAAACCTGAGCGAGGCAGAGTGGTTGCATTTCGATGTTATGGATGGCGTGTTCGTGCCCAATATTTCGTTCGGCTTTCCTGTGCTCGAAGCTATGAAAAAGCATTGCCGTAAAATGCTCGATGTGCATATAATGATTGTTAACCCTGAAAAATATGTCCAACGTTTTGCTCGGGCTGGTGCAGGTATGCTTACTTTTCATTACGAAGCAGCCGAAGATCCCCACAAAGTTATAGAAATGATCCGTGCCGAAGGCATAAAGGTAGGTATCACTATCAATCCCGATGTTCCGGTGGGTGTACTGAAGCCATTTATTGCTGAAGTAGATATGGTTTTGTTGATGTCTGTTTTTGCAGGCTTTGGCGGACAGAAATTTATTGAGGAAACTTACAACCGCATTGACCAATTGAAATCCATGATTGATGAGTTGAACCCAAAATGTCTTATACAAACTGATGGAGGTGTAGGATTGGACAATGCAGCCAAACTTTTTGCTCATGGCGTAAATGTTCTTGTGGCAGGAAGTACAGTTTTCAATGCTCCCGATCCGGTGAAAATGATTTCAGATTTAAAAAATTGCCACTGAAACCCTTAAGGGGACTTTTGAGGTACATATATTGAGCGAATTCTCAAAATTCAGATGAACTTATTCCCTCCTTTAAAGTTTTTCCGCTTTAGCGGAGGGCTAGGAGCGGTTAAATGCAAGAATTTCTGTTTTAAAACGCTAAACTATGAACCAGTTTCTTCAAAACAATCCTTTTTTCAGGCTGCTTTTACCGTTAATTGCAGGGATTGTTTTTGCCCAATTTGTAGAAATCGGATTAAAAATCCTTATTTTATTTGTATTTTTATCAATATGTTTGTTTTCAGCTTCTTACCTAATTCGCAAACCTGAAATTTCATTTCGATTTCGCTGGATTTTTGGTTTGGCCTTGTGGTTGTTTTTATTTGCAACAGGGGGTTTTTTATCAAACCAAAAAGCTGATAAAAGTACATTTTCTCATATTAACCAAAAAGGCATTTTTCTGGTTGAACTTACCGAAAAGCCTATTCCAAAAAAAAAATCTTTTCTTTGTCGCGTAAAACTGATAAACTATACCGACAGTTCACTTAAAACCGAGCCTGCGGTTGGAAAGGCGATTCTTTATATAGCTAAAGACAGTGCATCGGCAAAATTGCTTTCAGGTCATCGTTTGTTGCTCCAAACCCGTTTTGTTGCACCTGATGGAGTTGTGAACCCCGATGGTTTTGATTTTGCTGCTTATCTTAAACGACAGGGTATTGGTGCAACCGCATATTTACCTTCAGGAAGATGGAAAATATACGATCGAAATACTAAATTTTCTTTATTCCGATTGGCAGAAACGGCACAGGAAAAACTCCTGAATATTTATCGCCGATTTGGTATCGATGGTGACGAATTTGCTGTACTTGCAGCGCTCACACTGGGTAGTAAAGATGCCTTGCACCCTGAATTACGACAGAACTACACTACCAGTGGAGGAATGCATATACTTGCAGTGAGCGGATTACACGTTGGCATAATTTACATGGTTTTAATGTTTCTACTGAAATCTCTCGACCGGAATCAACGACTAAAAATTATTAAAACCATTATTGTAATTTTATTTTTATGGATCTATGCTTTTATAACTGGACTTCCGCCTTCGGTTATCAGAGCTACATTAATGTTTTCGCTTATTGCAATAGGCACAAGCCTCGATCGTAAAGCACAGATTTACAATACCATATCGGCATC
>CAYNGF010000306.1:0-2301 GCA_964396515.1 uncultured Paludibacter sp. | reverse complement strand
ACCTCGACTTTCAAAATTCTAATTATAGTGCAAACCTAAAAGCGTGTGTTATGCGGTCGTAGTTTGGTTTCCACCCTCGTATTATGTCAGCTTAATAAATGTAAATTCTCTCGCAAAGCATTATAATGAAGTGATTTTTAAAATCCAAGCATTCTGTCAATATCCTTCATTAATTGGTCGAAATGAGCACTTTGATTCTTGTTTTCTGTATCACTCCCCAAGGTTTTATTGTTGTTGATTTTGCTTAAAAATTCTGACTCTGTAATATTCTTAACACCACTCGGAAGAATAGGTATAAACACATTTTTAAGAACTTCAATAACTAATACTTTACCCAAATGTATTTGTCCTTCGGCAACAACTGCTCCGACAATACCATTACAGGGATAAAAATTATGCTTTTTCCATTCCTCGCTACAAGCAGGAATGCCATTGATAGCTGCACTTGTAAAAGGTTGGCAAGCATTTTCGTCAATAATCTCTACATATTTTATCATAAAATCAATTTATTTTGGGTGCATAAATCATTGTCAAGGAATGAAGGATAAATTGGTTTTAATGTAAGCCATTTGTCTTTTATCTTATCAAATATCCAATCTATCTCTGAGTCTGATAGATACAATTTTCCTTTAATAAACAAATCTAACAAATAAGAGTAGAGTTGTTTTGAACGAATAATTCCACCATTTACAACATCCTCAAAAGTACCATCACCTCCCATTGTCAATGAAATACCAGTCACATATTTTACTGAGCCATTTTGATACATCATCAACGCATCTTTATAAAAGTTTTCTCGAAACGGATTATCCTTACCAACAACGTATGCCCGATATTTGTCTGAGACATAATTAAAGTTTGGGTCTATTGAGCCAGCAACAGGATTAAAAATCCCATTAAAATCATCATAGTAGGCATGCATTAACCTCGCTCTGTTTGAATATGCATCTGACACCATTATATTTCTTTCTTTCTCTTTTGAAACCAAAATAAACTGTGTCAGAAATAGATAAGCTAATTCCAAAAGTTTCCACCAATTTACAGCTTCAACTTCCATGCTTTTTTTGCTTAAATCAATTACAGCTAGTAATGAGAATGCATAACCATACATGTAGTCTGCATCAGCATACTCATTTAAAAAGTCCATGTTGGAAAATCTCTTAAATACTCGTTGTAAATAATCTATCTTGTCACCATATATACTTGAAATAAATTGAAAAGTCCAATTCACATAAGGGTGTTGACAGTCTGCATAATATCTTTTTAACTCATTAATTTCGTTTAGATTATAAAACCGATTTATTGAATAACTTATTCTTCTTCTATCTCCATTAAATTGTGACGAATCAACTACACCTTCAATTTTGCAATTATTTATTTGCGTTTCAAAATATTTTATTTCATCTTGTTTCATCCATTTTTCTCTTATTTCTGATTTCATCTATTAAAGTTTCTAATCTTAAACTAAGGTCATAGCCATGAATATTATTTTCATACTGAAATTCGTAATTTATTTTATCCAAACCCCTTATGGCAAGTTTTTCTGCCTTTTCATATTTTTTTAAATGAAAGCATGACAAGGAATAATTATATGCGAAAAGTGATTCATATTTAACACCAACTGAATAGTCGTTTAAGTAGGATTTGTCGTTAGAATTATCATCAATGATACTGAAATATTTCTCTAATAGATTTTCAGCATTCACCCAATCTTCCGAAATAAAGGACTGATAAAGGTCGCACAATAAATCTGATAATCTCATTTTTTATTTGACTAAACAGATTAAATTAAAACACCTCACTATTAATACTTTAACGCAAAACATATCTGCAAGTATTTAAAAACTATCTTGATAGTTTTGTTTTTACATTTGGAAGGATATACTCACTTATTATCTCATTAGGATATTGAAACATTCGTTGCATAGTACGACATACAAAAAACACTTCTTCCTTTATCTGGAAGTCGGTTAATTGATTGTGATTGTCATTTCTAATGGATAAGCACCTATTAACGCATAATTCGATTAAAGAATTTATTATGTCTTGTCTAGATACCATTCCATCTGGTTTCTTTTTTTTATCTGCAATTATTTTAAATTGAGAATAAATAGCTTCTTCTTTCATGTGTTTTTATTTTTAAATTTATTTTTTATCTTGTCAAAGTGAGCTTTTCTTCCAAAAGTCTGTCTTTCTTATTTTTTTTACTATGCCGCATAACGACCGAGGCTATGGGCTTGGGCGGCCTGCGGGCGAATTTCCTGTCGCAATAGCGACAAAGGAAATGCGGGCGCAAAGACT
>CAYNGF010000305.1:0-2333 GCA_964396515.1 uncultured Paludibacter sp. | reverse complement strand
AATCGGCAAAATCGAGTATCAGTGTGTGGTGTGGATTGTCCATTTTAAGGTTATATGCTTCCTGAGCAGTATAAAAACGTACAAACGGATTGCGTTGATTTTTTGTGATCTCGTAAATAAAATTATCGGCAAAAAAATCTGCAGTGAGTTGATACCGAGAAGAGGTTAGGGGGCGTTCAATCAGTACTCTGATAGTTGCCAGATATTTTGCATCTTCCATCCTGCGCATTACATCGAGATAACCGGGAATATAATTAGCTGCTTTTTGATAGTACTGATAAGCAACACGTGCTTGCAGTACGGTTCCGGCTGTCATAGCTTTTTCTGCCATAATATAAGCTTGATGGGCAGCTTTTTCTTTTGCCTCTGAAAGCTGTGGTATAAATTCAATGGGAGATGGAATAATTTCGTTCGCTTTAGGCGTTTTATAAATCAGATCGGCAAGATGATTCACTTTTTCAAGTTCTGATACTAACACATCATATTTTGAAGGATCGTTACTGTTCTGCGCTTTTTCAATTTCACGTTGGGCAATATTCATTGCCAAAGGGTACGCTTTCGATAGCGTAAATTGCGCTTTTTGGTTACCCGGCGATTTCATCAACATTTCTACAGCCTCAACACAAGCCTGATAATAGTTTCCCTTTTTGTAAGCTCTATAACCAGCTGAGCATGAGTTTACAAGAACTAAAATTAAAAGAATTGATAAATTCAGTAATGATTTTTTCATTATATGCGATTGAGTGTTGTTAATAAAAATAATTTTTAATCACATTCGTTCAGGAACTTCAATTCCAAGCAAATACATTCCAGTTTTTATTATTCGTGCAATTATATCTGAAAGTTTTAATCTTAAATTTCTTAAATCAATATTTTCTTCTTTCAGAATTGAAAAATCGTGATAAAATTGATTGTATTCTTTCACCAGATCGTAGCAATAATTTGCGATAATTGCAGGGCTGAATTCTTTGCCGGCTTCTTCTACAATGGTTGGAAAAACAGTTGTAAGCTGTATCAATTTTTTTTCTTTTTCCGATATTTCAAATTCTGTTTTTAAAACTTCATCAAAATTAATGCCTGACTCTTTTGCTTTACGCAATACTGATTTTATACGGGCATGTGTGTACTGAATAAAAGGTCCGGTATTGCCATTAAAATCAATCGATTCTTTCGGGTTGAAAGTCATATTCTTTTTAGGATCGACTTTTAGGATGAAATACTTAAGAGCTCCCAATCCGACCATTCGTGCTATTTCCGATTTTTCCTCTTCGGTGCAGTTATCCAGCTTTCCGAGTTCTTCAGATGTAACACGTGCGGTTTCAATCATTTCTTCAATCAGATCATCTGCATCTACAACAGTGCCTTCGCGACTTTTCATTTTTCCTTCGGGCAATTCAACCATTCCGTACGAGAAATGAAACAAATCTTTTCCCCAGGCAAAGCCAAGCTTATCAAGTAAAACGGATAAAACCTGAAAATGATAATTTTGTTCGTTTCCAACAACATATACCATTTTTTTTATTTCATAGTCGTCGTAACGAAGTTTTGCTGTTCCAATATCTTGCGTCATATATACAGACGTTCCATCTGAACGAAGTAAAAGTTTTTGGTCGAGCCCATTTTCAGTTAAATCTGCCCAGACAGAACGATCCTCTTTTTGATAAAAAATACCTTTTTTAAGACCTTCAAGAACTTTTTCTTTACCTTCGAGGTATGTTTCAGATTCGTAATAAATTTTATCGAAGTCAACACCAAGTTTTCGGTAAGTTTCGTCAAAACCTGCATAAACCCAACCGTTCATCGTCTCCCATAAACGCCTGATTTCGGGATCGTTATTTTCCCATGCTAAAAGCATTTTCTGTGCTTGTACTATCAATGGCGCAGTCTTTTTAGCTTCTTCTTCTGTAACACCTTCTTCTTCGATCAATTGTTTTATTTGTTCTTTATACTTCTGATCGAAAATTACGTAGTATTTTCCTACCAAATGATCGCCTTTCATGCCGGTAGTTTCGGGAGTTTCACCGTTACCAAAAAGTTTCCATGCCAGCATCGATTTGCATATATGTATACCTCTATCGTTTACAATGTTGGTTTTTACTATTTTCCAACCATTGGCTTTTTGTATTTCTGAAATACTATAACCCAAAAGATTATTACGTATATGGCCTAAGTGTAAAGGTTTATTTGTGTTTGGCGATGAATATTCTATCATCATAATGTCGGCATCAGGTTTTGGTGTTTTTATGCCGTAAGTTTCATTCTGAAATATTCCATTTAGTTGCTCTATCCAATACTTTTGAGCAATTTTTAAATTCAGAAATCCTTTAATTACG
>CAYNGF010000304.1:0-2345 GCA_964396515.1 uncultured Paludibacter sp. | reverse complement strand
GGGTTAAGCCTTATTGCCCTTACATTAACCCGAACTCCGCGCTTATTAAAGCCACGTGGGCTTATGTGGTATTTGTTTGCTTTTTTGGTCATTGCATTCATCAGTCTCCTTTTTTCGGAACTTCCTTTAACTTCAAGGCATTTTAAACTTTATATACAAACTATTTATTGGTTTCTGTTGGCGGTAATTGTTTATAATCTCTATCCGTTTATTAATAAACGAAAATTGTCGAAATACGTACTTTATTCGGTTTTATTATTATTGGTGCTATATGTGTTGGGGTTAAAAGTAGGGACTCAAAATGCAGTTGCTTTTAGCGTTATTATTTTAGCGCCATTGGGATATTATTACATTCCTAAGTTTTGGTTGAAAGCAGGCTTCGCTGCTTTACTCGTTTTTTTAATGTTGCTCAACGGTTCTCGGTCGGGAGCAATAATCAATTTTATTCAGTCGGGTTTGATTATTTTACTTTCGGTACCTAAGCTCAATAAGTATTTTAAAACGATTACTATCGTATTGGTTTTGTTCGTTGCTTTATTTACTACGGACACTATGCTCGAAACTGTGGGCAGTGCTGTTTATCCCTATAACGATCGATTAGGTGAATTAATGATGAACACAGAATACGTTTTGCGCAACGATGTTTCATGGTTGCAGCGTGAAGCGCAGGTACAAAAGGGAAAGCAGATATTTGCTGAACAACCAATACTCGGAATTGGTTATACCAACTTTGTTGAATACGATATTAATATTGATCAATCTAAGATTGAGAGTGATAGAGCTTACATACGAAATGTAGATAACCGTTCGGCACACAATACTTACGTGGCAGTCCTTTCCGAAACAGGTCTGTTGGGGTTATCGGTAGTAATCTTGTTTATTATTGGATGTATTATTTCATTTTGGAAAAGCACGGCGATTCTCGGTAACACTTTCGAAGCAATGGTTTTTGTGTCATTTATAGGCTTAATTATTTATTTTTATACTGTGTCGGCATTTATGGGCACCAGTACATGGATTGTGTTTGGATTAATAGCCGGTGCTGCAATGCAAGTAAACAAAAGAATAAAGTCAAATAAGAAAAATACATTTAGTAAAGTAAGAAACCGTGTGAATCATACCAATAATCAATTTTCATAAAAATGATGAAACTTGGATTTTATTATCATATTGTTGTTTATAAAGACGATAATAATCGGATTTATTTGCCTGCTTATTTGGGTTTATTTGTAGATGAATTGGCTAAAAATGCCGAAAAACTAATTTATTTTGCTTTCACTACTTCTGAAAAAACTTTAGAGCAAGATTGTTGTCTGATACAAAAAAATATTGAACTTATTGATTTGGGTAGTAAGCCCAATTTTCCTTCTTTAGTAGTTTTTGGTGGTTTATTGCTCAATAAATTCAAGAAAAAGGCAGGCCATTGTGATAAAATATTGGTGCGTGCACCCAGTCCGTTGGCTCCACATTTTTACTTTCAGTTCCGGAAACTTACAAATATTAATTATTTGATGGTGGGTGATTACTTGGAGGGTATAAAGCACCAAAATTTTAATGTATTCAAACAAGGTATTATAAACTCCTTTACTTATATCAATGAGTTTTTACAAAGCAAAGCTATAAAAAAATCGGGTTGTATTGTTAATTCAATACCTTTAAAAACGAAATATGAGCGGATAAATCCACATGTTACACTTGTAAAGACTACAACACTTACAAAAGCAGATTTTTTTCATCGGGAAGACACTTGTTCAGACCCCGATAATATTAAATTGCTTTTCGTGGGACGCATTGAAAAAGCAAAGGGAATGGATGAATTGGTACAAGCTTTTAAACTCTTACGTGAGAATAACTATCCTGTTACGCTTCATTTAGCCGGTTGGGAAACCGAAGATGCAAAAAAATACTTCCAAAAGCTTAATGAAAGTCCGATTACAGCCAATTTCTGGCAATATCATGGGTTGCTCGGTGGCCAGAATTTATTTAATTTGTATCGATCATCAGATATTTTTGTATTACCTTCGCATCACGAAGGTTTTCCGAGAGTAATATGGGAAGCTATGGCGAGTTCGTTACCTGTAATTTCGACAAAAGTAGGTAGTATACCGCAAAATCTGGAGCATGGAGTTAATTCATTACTTGTTGAACCAAAAAATCAAAATAAATTATTTGATTCGCTGATAGTAATTATTTCAGATAAATCATTACGTCAACAACTAATAAAAAATGCAAGTATTTTGGTTCAGGATTGCCTAATGAATATTCAAGTGAAAAAAATTATTGATTACATAAATGAATAAAATCTACCGGTTATTCCGTTACGATTGGCCATTGCATTTCGTGCT
>CAYNGF010000303.1:0-2347 GCA_964396515.1 uncultured Paludibacter sp. | reverse complement strand
CGAAGTCAAGTAAGTCGTAATATGATTTTACATTAGTTCTCATCGTCTATCCTCCAAATTTAAGCGTGTTTAACATATTTAATACCAGACATGTTCGGCGCAGCTTTAACATCAGCAGGGATGGCCTCCTCCAACATATCCTCAAATACTACTCCAGTGTGAACCACAGTACCTGTGGTAAATTCACCAACAATCACATCGTTGTAAAGCAAACCGTTTACATCGGTAGCTGGTGTTAATGGTGCAGCCCCAATATCTGCCGCTTTTACAATTTTCAATGCACCTGACGCTGTGTCAAGTACGCACATTGATCCGGCAGGGATAACAGCCCCAACTTCATATCCAGTAGTGTCAATCAATCCACCAACAGGGTAAACTTGTGTTGACTGAAACCAGATATTCTTACCAGATCCAAATTCTTTTTCTGTTCTTCCGTAAGTACTCATAATTAATTAATTTTATTGTTCTTTTTTAGGCGCATTGGCCTGTCCCAACTTCTTGGCAAAGAACTCGTCCAACTTGCCTCCATCATTTTTTGGCGGATTTGGATTGCCCTGATAAGGTACTGCTCCATCTCCCAAGTAAGACCTTAGTTTTGCCTCATAAGTAGGTTTTACTGTCTCCAAAAGTGATTCTGCCGTTGCATCTTCAGGTATGTCAATAGTAGATACTATGTCCTCCCACAAAGATTTACGAGCCACCTTAAGAGCGTCGGCCTTCGACTTGACCTCGTTACGCAAAGAATTGACCATGTTTAATTTTTTCTCCCTTTCGTAAGCCTGCTCAAGCGCTTCAAGCCGTTTCAGTAAATCTGCATCTCCTTTTTTCGGGTTCTCCGACTTTGGTTCTGCTTGTTGCGGTTGGCTATTTTTTAGCTCACTCATTTTTGCCCCTATCTGTTTCTTTACCGTAGTGGCTGCAAAATTCGATATGTTGCCTTGAAACGATTTGATAAGCTTAACTGCTTTGTCGTAAAAGGCTTCATCTGGCTCTGCATCATCAGACAGATGCAATTTGATGTAGTCCGAAATGGACTGATCAGATACGTCGGTTTGTCCGACTCTTGCTTTGATTTGGGATAAGATTTTTTCTGTCTCCATTTTTTGTTTTTTTAGTTATACAAATTTAACTAATATTTTCAACAATACAAACATATTCTTGAAATATTTAATCAATTTATGCGAAGTTATTAAAATAATTTATTATGTACAACAATTTTTCTGTTATTCCAACAATTATATGCGATTATTTTGCCAAATAATTCCATATTCACGTAAAAATCACTATATTTGCGATAAAGTTTTTAAAATGGATAGATTTGTAACGATTAAAGACAAAGATTTCTATTCGTGGGATTATATTGAACACCTTCGCAAAGAAGATGCTAAAAAGAGAAATCCTTATAAAATCATTGCGCAGCGTGGAGGACAAGAGAACATGTTGTCGCAAAGTGCCGACATTATCTTTGGAGGTGGAAGTCGTGGCGGGAGTAAGTGCATGATTTACAGCACATTAGTGTGTACTCCGTTTGGATTTAGACCCATTTCTGAATTAAAGCAGGGCTCAATAATCACGGGTAGAGATGGTAGAATGCAGAGAGTTTGGAGCATATCGTTCAATGGAGTTAAAGACGTTTATAAAATGACATTTATAGACGGATCTTCTGTTATTTGCTCTTATGACCACGCATGGACTTTACGTAAGACTAACTACATAAGTAAAAAAAGAAAGTTAGGAGGAAATGGATTAGAGGCAGATTGGAGAGTGTGGACTACGGATATGATATACAAACACCTTAAGTTTGAGAAGAACAAAGAATCGAAGTATAGCAATAACCTTATTGTCCCACTTTGTGACCCGGTTGAATTTACTAAGGTTTATGGTAAAAAAGATAAATCTATAGACCCGTATATAATAGGGGCTCTTATTGGAGATGGATGCCTATCTAATCAATTTAAGGGTAATATCATAAAATTAACGACAATGGATAAAGAAATTGTTGATAATTTTAAAAATAATGGTATAAACATGGATAGCTTTTATAAAAAAGCCAACAATCAGTCATCCGATTATTCTATTAGAGACGATAAATTATATAAATATCTTCATACCATAGGGCTCTTAGGTTGTTTGTCTGATACAAAATTTATCCCAGATATGTATAAATTTGGGACAATCGAAGAGCGATTTGCATTAGTACAAGGATTAATGGATACCGACGGTTATGTTGACAAACGAGGACATTGCTCTTATACCACTATTAGCGAACAATTAGCAAAAGACGTCAAGTTCATGATTAATAGTCTCGGCGGGACTGCTACTATAAGTAAGAATAAGGCTGGCTATA
>CAYNGF010000302.1:0-2359 GCA_964396515.1 uncultured Paludibacter sp. | reverse complement strand
TATGAAGCCTGCAAAGATACTTATTTTTTTGTTTAGGTGAATTTTTTATTATTTTTTTTGTTTGTATTTCGTATCATTATTCATGTCAAATTGTCTGAATTTATTTAATTATAAAAAAGAATAACAAATCATTGATTTTCTGAAATATATACTTCGTTACAAATATAATAATACAAATAATTATTGGATCAAAAAAACAGATAAGAGACAAATATCAGCCAAATTGTCCGTTTTTAGCTTTGGTATTTTATTTGCCTGATAGTTATCAGAATTAAAAAAATAAAATGTCAAACTAAATTATAGGAGGAATTAATTATGTTACTCGCACGAAATTCAAATTTGTTTCCATCGTTTTTCGATCGTTTTTTTGATGGAGAAGCGTTCGATTGGGCAAATCGCAACTTTTCGAACACTAACACTACTTTACCCTCGGTAAATATAAAAGAAAACGAAGATGCATTTACAGTTGAACTTGCTGCTCCGGGATTTGAAAAAACTGATTTCAAAATCGAACTGAACAACAATTTGCTTACAATTTCATCTGAAAAGAAAGTAGAAAACGAAACAAAAGAAGGCGAATATTTCACAAAACGCGAATTCAGCTATCAATCGTTCTCACGTTCGTTTACCTTACCAAATCTTGCCGATGGCGAAAAAATTGAAGCAAATTACGAAAAAGGCATTCTTACTATAGTAATTCCTAAGAAGGAAGAAGCTAAACCGAAACCTGCTCGCATGATTGAAATCAAATAATAGGTAAACAAAATTTTAGTGAAAATGTTTTTAAGGTCGGTGTACGGCTTTTATCGTACTCCGACTTTTTTCATAGTTAAAAAAGAAATATAATGGAAACTTTTCAGCAAATCATTAATGGCGACAAGCCAGTATTGGTTGATTTTTATGCTACCTGGTGTGGTCCGTGTAAAACAATGAGCCCAATTGTAGAGGCTGTGGGCAAAGAAATGAGTGGTCAAATTCGAGTTTTGAAAGTCGATGTTGATAAAAATCAAGCAGTTGCCAATACTTTTCAAATCCAGGCAGTCCCCACTTTTATCGTATTCAAAAAAGGCAAAATTCTTTGGAAACAACCCGGTGGAATTGACAAAATGAGTTTAAAGCAGAAACTGTTGAGTTTTTTGTAAATGCTTCAAAGGTATTATTTATAACCCCAAGATAAATACTCCGTTAATTTTAAAACTTAACGGAGTATTATTTGTTTAAGATTTTATAAATCCAAGAAATATCATTTCCTTTGTAATCATTTAATCATCTAACAAATCATTCAAAATCAACTTAACAAATTTCTAAACATGAAACATTTTTTTAAGTATGTATTGGCAACCATTACAGGTGTATTCATCCTTTGGTTGGTGGGAATAATATTGTTTTTCGGTATTATCGGCGCATTATCAAAAAGTGAAAAAAGCAGTGTTACACTTAAACCAAACTCTGTTTATCAACTCGATCTGAAAGGAACGCTTGTGGACCGTTCTGAAGAAAATCCTTTCGTACTTATGGCAAGCGCTTTCGGAGGTGAAGAAAATCCGGTTTTAGGACTTGATGATGTTCTTGCAAATATCGACAAGGCAAAAAGCGACCCGAATATAAAAGGAATTTACCTCAAAGGCGGTGAACTTACAGGCGGCTGGGCTTCTATCAAGGAAATTCGCGATGCTCTCGTTGATTTTAAAAAGACGAACAAATTTATCGTTGCTTATGCCGATAATTATATGCAGTCGAATTATTATCTTGCATCGGTTGCAGATAAAATTTTACTGAATCCGGAGGGTTTATTTGATTTCCGAGGTTTGTCATCTGAACTGGTTTTTATCAAAAATACTCTCGATAAACTTGGCATTCAAATGCAAATTGTAAAGGTAGGCACCTACAAGTCAGCAGTTGAACCGCTGATTAACACAAAAATGAGTGATGCAAACCGTGAACAGGTTAGTGTTTATCTAAATTCACTTTGGAAAACCGCTCTTAACGACATGGCTGTAAGCCGTAAAATTCCAGTGGACTCACTAAATACAATTGCCGATAAAATGCTTATGTTCAGAGATGCCAACGAAGCAATTAAAGCAGGGCTTGTTGATACCTTGGTTTATGTTAATGAAGCGGACAGCATTCTTAAGAAATTTATTGGCGATGGTTTCGACAAGAAACTGCTGGTAAAACACTCAAAAATGAATAATGTCCCTGACAAAAAGAAATTTCAGAAAGATAAAGTTGCAGTTATTTATGCCGTTGGAGGAATTGACGATGGCGACTCGGAAGGAATAGTTTCAGAAAAACTGATAAAAACCATCGATGAAGTGGCTGAAGATAAAATGGTGAAAGCAGTAGTATTTCGAGTAAG
>CAYNGF010000301.1:0-2386 GCA_964396515.1 uncultured Paludibacter sp. | reverse complement strand
TAAACGCCTGATGGTAAATGCGATAAATCGAACGAAACGGAACCTGTTTTTACCGGACGGTTTTCGATAATTTGTCCCTGTACACTGATAATTTCAATTGCATTGATAGTCGTTCCTTCACTGTTGAAAGTTAACATGCCCGAAGTAGGATTAGGGAAAGCTTTTACAGTATAATTTGTAACATTTTTCACCCCTGAGGCAACGGTAGCTTTCACTATCACTTTGTAGTTTACAATTTCACCATCGGTTTTGAAAACGGTTACTGCGGTGGAATCAGCCTTGGTCTGGGTTGCAACTTTTGTGGTGTGCGTAAATTCTTCCTGATCAACTTTTACAGTGTCGTATTTAGCTTCCACACTCCATGTAATTCCTTGTATTTGTGGAAATTCAATGTCGAATTCGCCGGATGCCGCATCTACGGTGCGTGTTTTGATAAATTCAAATTTATCTCCATCGTTGATGGTAGCACCGGGTTTTACAACAATCTTTATTTTTGGTTTCCCTATTGCTAAGGTATCGGGACCGAATTTAAGTTTACCACTTGCAATAACTTTATCGTAAGCACGTGTTGATTCTATTTCGAATTCGGAAACAGAACCGGCATGAAGGTTCAGATTAAACGCACGGTTTCCGCCATTACGATAGGTGTAAGTTGTAGGAGTGCCTGAAGTGTTGTTGTACGTAAATGAGTAACTAACAGGAATATCATACTTGCTGAGAGGATTCAAGGCAAGCGAATCGGTTATTCGTAAAGTTCCAACACCATTGTTGCCGGGTTTCAAACTGCCAAACACATCAACATTTCCTTGAATTCGGCCTGTTCCTCCAACAGTACCTCTTGATTTAACAAGCACATTGTTACCTGCCGATCCACGGTAAGTTCCACGCCAAACTTCGTCGCTGAAATTAAGTGTTCCATCAATTACTACTATGCCGCCTATGATATTATTATTATGGTGTGTAAGTGTATAAGTACCCGTGCCAACTTTATAAAAACCAACTTTGTTATATCCTTTTTTAGCACCATTACATTCAGCGATTCTCCCTTTATAAATAACATCTGTATTAAGCCCTCCAACAAAATATCTGATATTTGGCGTGGTAGATTCTTTGTAATAACCTGCAAGAACGGTAGTACTGTCTTCGGATATTAGTTCGCCTATAGCATAAGCCCTCGACCCGGATTCAGCAACAAGTTGTACCTTGCTGCCAAGTGTTAATCTCCGGTTGTAGAATGTTGAGTCAATATTCTGTCCGTCCAGCGTATCTTTAAAGGTTTTATTTGTATTCAGAACGAGTCCTCTGAACCCGGGATTTACTCCACTCATTATGTATTGTTCAAGTCTCACGTTTCCAGTAAATTTACTCCAATCGGGTTGTACGTTTTTTTGACCCAGATAAGTTCTTTCCCCACCCGCATAAATTGTTAAATCGCCCGAACCTGATATCGGACTGCTGAAATATGAATATCTGGAGCATTCGATCACTCCTGTTTTTCCTGCAGGTATTTCAATAGGAACAGTTATGCTCGGATAATTATTGCTTGTTGTGGTTGCAAAATTTACAATACCACCCTCTAACACCAGTTTCTGTCCGAAAATGTTAGGTGTGGTTTGTTTTTCCATCATAAGTTTTCCGTTTCTCACAAGGGTACCTCCGTTCATCAGGTTTGGCAAATCCATAACGAATAAACCACTGCCATCTTTAATAAAAGTACCTGTGCCTTTTAATGTGTCGGTTGTACCCACTCTTCGCAAAACGTAGGTTTTAGTGGCATTTACCTGAACACCCGCAACGTTAATAATTCCTGATATTTTTATGGTATCAGAACCCTCTAAAGATGAGTCATCGAAAATGGCGGTAGCACCTTCGGTGAATGTTTTGGGAAGTAGAATTGGGAATGCGGGATTTAACCAGTTGGCTGTACTGTAATCCCAAACCTGATCGGTTTGGGCTCCATACCATTTAAATGATAAAGGAGCTGTTTGGGCTATTAATGAAGAAACAGCAAAGATTAATGCTACTAAAAAAGTAATTTTTTTCATGATATATAAATTAAATTATTGAAAAACTATGATTCAGACCACAAATTAAATGAACAACTGCATAAAATTGTATAATAATTTTGACGCTATCACTTCGTGTTTTGATATTTGAATGACGTTTGTATAACTTTTTTGTAATCGAATTTATTTATGAGGCTGATAAATTAATTTTTCTATTTTTCAGAAGTTAAACTTAGTCATTTGATTGTTAAATGAATGAATTTTTAAGAGTGAAAACAATATGATTATTTATAAATAACATCCAAACAATAGATTTTTTTGTTTTTTAAACACTATTGACCGACAAACATTAAGCTTTGTCGATATTTATTTTTAATTAT
>CAYNGF010000300.1:0-2397 GCA_964396515.1 uncultured Paludibacter sp. | reverse complement strand
TCTTTCTAGCTTGTTTCCTGGCCTCTTCAGCGGCTTTCCAGATCTTTTCGCCTTCGATAACGATAGAGAAGTATTTTCCTGGCCTGTCGATCCTCTCGAGTTCAAAGCGGAATGCCGGCACTAGTAATCCACCTCCACGGTCTTCAGAAGCTTCTTTGAGAACCTCCTCTTGTTTTCTTGGGAATCAAGCACGATAGCCGGGACATACTTCCTTTGTTTTTCGTGTTTGGTAGAGCCTTCTTCTTTTTTGAGTTTTTTATTGTTGGTTAAAGGCATTTTCTTCACGCTCCTCTATTTGAGCTTTCTTCCTCTAATCAGCATGATCAGGCACCAGGCAACCACATATGGCCAAAGGAGCGAACCGAGAATATACGTCAGGACCTTCTCTTTCGGAGGTATGTAGATCCTCTCTTGCTCCTCGACGATCATTATCAGCAGGCCCGTCATGACAACACCAGTGACGTAGATCCACACTAGAACCATGCGATCACTCCTCTCGCAGCCAATTCCGGTTCATCTCCTGTCCTCAATCGTCTGGTGATTCAGGTCATAATTGAGTATCACCGAGCCAGTTGAGCCGTTCCTCTGTTTCGCCACGATCACGTCAAGCCTTTTCTCGTCCTTTATGTCAATCGAATCCTCTGTTTTATTGCTGACTTTTCGGGCCAGCTCTTTCTTCATTCCGTAGTACCAGGGACGATAGAGGAACATCACGAGGTCCGCGTCTTGCTCGATGTTTCCGGACTCTCGGAGGTTCGCCAGCGAAGGCATTGCAGCTTCGTTTTTCTCTGTCTCCCTATTCAGTTGAGCCCCGGCAATTATGGGAACATTCAACTCCATAGCCACGCGCTTTAGAGCCCTGGTGATCTCCCCTATCTCCTGATCTCTATTCTTCGCTTTTCCCGCCATGAGCTGAAGGTAATCGACTATGAAGACCTCTATCCCCTTAGTTACCCTGAGGTTCTTGATAGTCGTGATCACTTCGTGGATGTTGTTTTTCCCGGAGTCGACAATATACATAGGCAGGGCCATGATGCGGGAGAAGGCTTTCTGGAGTCTCGCTCTCTCGCCGGCTCGAGAATCGTTGCCGAAGAATTTGACGTTCTTCGAGAGAGAGAAATCGAACTCCCTTTCACACATCCTCAGCATAAGCTCCATGGCCTTCATTTCGATCGATATAAGGCAGACCTTCTTGCCTCTTTCCGCCCACTTCAGTCCAGCGTTCATCATGAAGGCTGATTTGCCCATCGAGGGCCTCCCGGCCACGATGACAAGTTCGCCTCCCCATAGTCCGTTAGCCAGCTCTTCGACATTCAACCAGGGCCAGTCGAGAGCCTTCCTTTCCCCCGACCAAACGAGCTCGAGAATATCCCAAGTCTCGTTCGCGATCTTCTCCAAATCTTTCGCTTCAGACTCCGTCACAAGCTTCTCCTGAAAAGACCACGCTGTGTCCAGGGCCTCCTGGACACTCACCTCTCTTTCTGCGACTTTTATAGATAAATCGCTCAGGATATTCGCCAGCTTGATCCGCAGAGTATTCTGGTAATAATCCTTCACGGCCCGGGCCGCTATATCGTCCTGGAAAATGCCCTGGTCCATCCATTTGAAAGAGGTCAGTTCCGTCTCCCTGGCCAGAAATGCCATGAGCTCTTCCGGAGATGCGTCTATATGGTTCTTCAAGCAGTTCCAAACCTGTCGCGCTTCTTCGTCATGGAGGAGTTTCGGGTCTAACAGTGGGAATGTATATCTCGCTTCAGGCGACAGGATAAGAGATGCGAGCACTGTTGCGTCTTCAATATGCATCTGACATCACCTTCTCGAATTCCCGGGCGGCCTTTGCCGCTTTGGATTTCTGAAGTATTCCCATATATTCCTGGAATTGAGTCCTCTTCTCGAAACTCTGCTGGTTGTCCATGAAGAAGCTGTTGAGATAGGCTATGGGATTCTTCACTTTGGAGAAGTCGGTTGTTCGAATGAGCCACAGAAGGAACGGGTAATCTGAAGGATCTCTGTTTCCGAGAATAGCCGGAATGATTCTATGAGCTTCTTTGATATCGCTTTCACTTATAGCTGAGTCTATAAGCCTGATATAGTCGTTATTTGTAAGTTCTTCCGGATTATCGCGCTCTTTAGATCTTAGATCTTTAAGATCTTGTCTTAAAGTCTTAAAGTCTTTATATCTTAGAGACCCTTCTGATTCGCTTGAAACCATAGGTTTTGGAAGACGATCACTTTGATTATCACTTTGATTATCACTTTGATTTCCACTTTGATTTGGACTTTGACTATCAAAGTGATCGGAAGATATTTCGGGATTTCTCAGTAAATCACTTTGACTATCAAACTCACGAAGTGCGTCAAAGTAACGAAAAAATGAACCAGAAGGGCAAGACAAAG
>CAYNGF010000299.1:0-2406 GCA_964396515.1 uncultured Paludibacter sp. | reverse complement strand
CTTCACATCTTCTATGTCATATCCGGTGTCCGGAGTTATCGTGAATGACTGATTCGAGCCGTGGGTAACGTTCACATTCCCCGCGGGATTTATACTACCTCCCGCTCCAGCCGTTGCGGTGATCGTGTAGGTCTTCAGCCTGAAGTTGGCTACGAGCGTCCTGTTCGCGGTGGCCGTGAACGAGTAAGTGGTATTCGTACTCACCTCCACCCCATTCTCTGTCCAGTTTATGAATTCATAGCCTTCGCTTTGAGTGGCCACAAGGTTCACAGTGTCTGCGTGGTTGTAGCTCCCGGCTCCAGTTATTGTTCCACCGGCAGGAGGATTGGCCGATGCGGTTATCGTGTACTTCTTTATTGTGAAGGTCGCCGTTACTGTCTTATTTGAGTCCATTGTTATGTTTGCCGGATTGGCAGTACCACTAAGGTCTCCGCTCCAGCCGGTGAAGTTCCAGCCCGTTGATGGAATCGCCGTCAGCTGAACTATCTCGCCGTGAGCGTAAGTCGATTTGTCGGGATTTTTCGAGACCGAACCCTGACCGACCGCGTTAGTCGAAAGCGTGTAAGTCTTTTTAGCTAGAGAGACATTCACGCTCTTGTCTGAATCTACATTAACACTTCCGGTAGAGTTCTCGTATCCGATCTTGCTTACCGTGTATGCCCTGTTCCCGACCGGAACTTCCGAAAAGACGGCCCGGCCCTGGGAATCGGTCTGTTGAGACTCTCCATTGAAACTCACATTTGCTCCCTGAAGCGGAACAGAGTCATCGCTGACACTGAATGCAATTTCAAATTCGGCGAGATTTTCCTTCGAAAGAACCGCTTCACATTGTGAGACAATCTCATCCCCTACGTAACAGACGATAATCACAGCCTGTGCATCTCTGTTAGTCCAGAGGGCCGAAAGATCCACAACTCCATTTTCGTCAGGAACAGCCTCTTCAGGAATCGGGGTCTGAATCTCTGGATCGATATCTGGATATATGAATCTCACTTTTGTGATCGCTGGGTCTAGCTCAAGCCTTACTTCATACTTACAACCGAAAAATGCGCTCTCCAGAACGAATCTGAAATCCTTAGACAATACAGATGCCACGAATTTGGCCTCAATCACTCTATCATTAAAGACGTCGAATCTGTACTCCCGGTCTTCACTGACAAGCTGGCCATTTTCGTACCAGCCGGAGAACATATAGCATTCACTTGCCTCAGCGATTAGTAGGGCTTCTTCACCGTAGGCATATGTACCACCACCGGAGACAGCACCTCCATCTTCTGGACTGGCATATACCTCAACAGAATACCGGTGTTCCAAAAAGTGTGCGGTTACACTCTTGTCGTTGTCCATAGTTATCTGCATTGGGTTTATAAAGCCTTCCAGATCTCCGGTCCAACCATTGAAGTTCCATCCACTGGCCGGTATAGCAGTCAGCTCGACAATCTCCCCATGGTTGTACCTTTCCTTTTCAATCGACCTCGAGATCGAGCCATCTCCGGAAACCAGAGTCGTTAACTCATAGGTTTTCCCAACCAATACTATGTCAACGGTTTTGTCGGAATCTACGATCACGTTTCCTGCCAGGTCTTCGTATCCCAACTTGGTTATCGTGTAATCTTTGCTTCCGGGACTTATTTCGTAGAATTCCGCGTTCCCCTGAGCATCAGTCTCTCTTTCCTCTCCGGCAAAACTAACCAGTGCTCCCTCTACTGCTCCTTCAGAATCGCTCACAAAGAAAGCAACCGAGTATCTCTCAAGCTTGAAACTGGCCGTAATTGCCTTATCGCCATCCATAGTGATTACAATCTCTGTGTCCGATCCGGTGGCATCGCCGGTCCACTTCTCAAGCAACCAGCCCTCAGCCGGTTCTGCCGTAAGGGAGACTTCCGTTCCTTCTTCATATATAGTCTCTTCAGGAGCAATAACTACCGAACCATTTCCTTCAATTGAAACTACGAGCTCGTAAAGGAACCTACCATTAAGTACGTTGAAAAGACTAGCTTCACAGATAGCATGCGCGTAGTTCGGGAGTCCGAGCGTATCAAGTGTGTCCTGCGTCAGGTCGTACTTAGGATTTGCGGGATATGTTTCAAAGTCCCAGATCCATGCCCCGAATGGGGGTGTATCTATGATCACATAAGAATCATTTACGGAGAGCACTCCAACTAGCAGCTCGACCTTCTCTGCGAATGTCATGTTCTCAAGACATTCGAGAGAGTAGAAGATAAGGTCGTCGTCTATTAGTACATAGATTCCCGTTTTGTCTTCCACTGCTGCCATGTCGAATGTTGACTTTGTTTCTTCAAGCGTAACTGTCTTCTTTAGAAGCTCCACACCCCTGGAGTCTCTAACTGAGAGTGTCACTTCGCCTGTCCCAATGTTCGCGAAGAATCTTGATTCGGCCTTGCC
>CAYNGF010000298.1:0-2430 GCA_964396515.1 uncultured Paludibacter sp. | reverse complement strand
CGGTTCTGTGAGAGGACGAGGGGCTCCGCCCCTCTCCTACTCGATGCTCTTACCCACAACCCCACAACGTACAACCCACAACGGTTCTTAATCGGAGTACTGCGGGACATCACTTTTTCGCCTTTCGTGTCTAATATTCTTCGCGCTCGAGCAACTGTTTAAGCCGGGGGTTGAGTATATCAGACAGCTTCATTTTGAAAGACAACACCAGACCCGGTCCGGTACCGTAAATGTCATAGAGATCTCTTTCGTGTTCTATGTCGAAGGCCGTCGGCGGCAGTCGATCTTCGCTTACGGGCGGGGGCGGGATCGATTCTGTGAGGTAATCGTCCAGGTGCTCAACTTTTGCGTACCTTTCAGTGCCGTGCAGCTTGAAAAACCTGACGATGGCGTGCTTTAGCACTTTGTAGCTTTCATGCTTCAAGTCCTCATCTTCTATCTACAGTGCGGGAGTGAATTTTGGAAAGTCCTCGCCTACGAGCGAGAAGATGACCGGAAGCTCATCGCTAACAACTCGATCCACGATGGATTTGAATCTCCTCTTGATATCCGCGTACGCCTCTTCATACCATTCCTGCAAAACACTGGTCGCTTCGAGAGAGAGTGTCATGCCCTCGTGCCGCTTGTTGTCTACTTTCAAGCTTATGCCCAGATGCGCTGCTCTCCCCTTCGAAGAGGGATAGTAGCCGGCCTTGAAGTAGCCATCGACGGAACTCTGGCCTGAGACTTCAAGCGACGGCACGGATATGCTTACATAAGCGGCACCGTCTATACCGACCGACATGTCTCTGACCATAACTTCGTGAATCGTTTCGATGATCTTCTGTTTGAAGGAGTATTCTCTTCCTGTCATATGGACGGGCCTCCTATGGAGTTTGTTTCCGCACTTGCATCCTGTCGAACTCTCTGCATGCAAGCCAGAACTCATCGCTACTGCTACATAAGGGCCGCCGCGATTACCGTCAGGACGATACAGGCGTCCGAGTAAGACAGATAGAGAGCGAAGTTTCTCTTTTCTACCTCCAGCATAGACCGTGGATCGCTGGCTCCCATCTTTATAAGCCTGTCGGCCATGTACCAGCTGAAAACTGTCAGCGAAAAGGTGACGAAGTATACCACCGTCCAGAAAACGTTGACGGCCGGATCGATGATAAGCCTCGTCAGGCTCGTGCCGAGCATGATGATCGAAACGGCTATCGCGACGATTCTGAGGTTCTCCCAGAGAAAGTACAGAAAGCCCTGCACCTGCGGCGTTGTGTTCGGGTCGCGCAACGGCAGCAAGAAAACCGATACCGTGACACCGCCACCGGCCCACAGTACGAAGGAGAGATAGAAAGCAATCTCGTTGAGAGTTCTGAAAAAGTCCATGGTATCACTCCTTCACTATAACCACTTCTAATTCGCCTCTTCCGCCAGGCTCCAGCCAGATTTCGTGGGTGTACCGGTCGCATTTGAACCCCTTCGGAAGTCCGGTTATCTCGACCGAGTGCTCTCCGAAGACGAGTCCCACCAGCTCGATTATACCAAAGGCCTGAAACTCGATGCCATCGATCTTCACCGTTATGACATCGTAGAAATAGTCGCCCTTCTCATCGAGGAAAGACAACATGAGTGAGCTCTTTTCGGCGAACCCTATTTCGAGGACAGTATCCCCCGTGTCGGCCACTTCAACCGTATCGATGGCGGTGGTTCTCGAATAGAGCTTTTCAAAGCCCCTGTCCATAGTCAGACTGACCGGGCTCCTGCCGGAAGGTACTCCCTCGAGAACCGTCCGGGAACCTATCCTGAAGGGTTTGCCTCCGATGGCGAGGATGCCCGAAGCGTCGAGAAGGGGCTCGTCACTCTCTCTCAGACCGTTCGCGTTCAGGTCTCTGAAAAGGACCACCTCGATTTTCCGCTGGAAGGCGACACCAAATTCGACACTCTTTCTCTCTCCCGGCTTCAGCTCTAGCTGTCTGTTCAAAGAACCGGTCGTGATACTGACACCCGAACCGAGCGAGGCCAGATCTAGCGAGATTCTTATAATTCCCGCCGAGACCGGGACGGTAAGCGTTCCATCTTCGGTAAACACTACATCCTCTCCTATGTTTATAGAGAAGCTCTTCAGGTATTCCTCTTGCCCATCGTATGTACCCGAAGAATTCGAGTCGACAAAGATACGTATATCCACGTACGCAGGGGACTCCATAAACGGCCAGTAGAAGTCTCTGGATCCGTACTCAGTTACATGAAGCTCCGGAGAATTCTCAAGCAAGGAAACAAGTGAATCGGGGTATTCCACGAGTTCGACTCTGTAAAGACCGACGGACAATTCGGCAGATATGACTCCATTTTCATTGCTCTCGTACTCTTTGCCATCTATTCTCACCTTGACTCTTGCGGGCATCTCACCTGTATCGTATTTTGTATCGAGATCCTTGTCGAGGAAGA
>CAYNGF010000297.1:0-2455 GCA_964396515.1 uncultured Paludibacter sp. | reverse complement strand
TGCCAGCATCAGACGTATAGTTCAAACTGATAAAAATATTTATAAAATTAAACCTGGTTTATACGGACTTAAACGACTGAAAACAGAAATCGAGAATCGAGGCATATTGGTTGAAACTGATAAGAATAAAGATTCTGAAGAATTTTTAGTTTTTAATCATACTTACTATCAAGTATTACTGTTAATAATTGGAAAACTTAAAGGAATGTCAACTTTTGCTCCAAATCAAGATAGAAATAAAAAATTCATCAATAACACTCCTTTAGAAGACTATAGAACTTTAAAAAAAATTCCGCAATTTTCTTATCCGAAAATTATTGAAAAAAGTGAAACAATCGATGTAATATGGTTTAATGAAAAGCTTTTACCCCATTCATTTTATGAAGTTGAACATTCAACCGATTTCATTAATTCATTGAATAAATTTAATAATTTGCAGGATTTTTATTCAAGGATGGTTATGGTATCTGACAAAAAAAGAAAAGAAGATTTTTTAAAAAAATACGAAAGCACATCTTTCAGAGATTTGAAAAAAAATAATCGCGTATCATTTCTCGATTATGATACCCTAATAAAACAATACGAATATTTAATTGAGCAGCAAAACTACGACTTTATTTTATAGTCAGATATTATTTTTAAGATCAAATTTTAAGAAATAGCATTTTGTAAGCTTTTAGCAAATTGTTGAAAACAAAATCTTCAAATGAAAACTAAATCTGAAAAATTGATCAAAAAAGTTATATATTGATCATAATCAACTATTTACAATATTATTTTATTGCTTTGCAATAGAATTTTATTGTTAAATTGTTTGGATTAGCAACATATTACTCTTCGAAAGATGAGAATTTTTTTCTTCTGAATGGAGATACTACTTCTCTTCTTCATCAATTCGATTTCAAATTCGATATGATATTTGCTGATCCGCCGTATTTTTTATCGAATGATGGGATTACGGTACAAAGCGGTAAAATGGTAAGTGTAAATAAAGGCGACTGGGACAGATCGAAAGGATTTGAAAATGACAATGAATTTAACCGGGATTGGCTGAAAGCCTGCAAAGAACACTTGACGGATAATGGAACTATTTGGATAAGCGGAACATTTCATAATATTTTTTCGGTAGCTCAAATGCTTACCGAACTTGATTATAAAATTCTGAATTGTATTACCTGGGCAAAAACAAATCCGCCACCCAACCTTTCGTGCAGGTATTTTACACATTCTACCGAATTTATTCTATGGGCGAGGAAAAGTAAAAAAGCATCACATTATTACAATTACGAGTTAATGAAACGCATAAATGGAGGTACTCAAATGCGCGATGTATGGAATTTACCGGCAATTGCACCTTGGGAAAAATCGTGTGGAAAACATCCCACGCAAAAACCATTGGCGCTACTCACAAGAATTATTCTGGCTTCGACTGAAAAAAACGCGTGGATTTTAGACCCCTTTACCGGAAGCAGCACTACTGGCATTGCAGCAAACCTTGCTAACCGACGGTTTTTAGGTATCGATAAAGAAATTGAATTTCTGGAAATTTCAAAAAAACGCAAACTTGAAATTGAAAACCCTCAAGTTTTTGGTGCATACCGCAAAAAACTCGGCGGTTTCGAAGATAAGCACCAATTGGAATTGTTTTTGGCAGGAGAACCTGAAACTATTTATAGCAGGGAAATAGGATTTTAAAAAACCGTCTGTTAGAATGTTTGAATTTTATTTGTTAATTAAGGCTTAAGTTAGGATGGAAACCTCAAAATTTATTAAGAATCAATTTCAGGTCAGTTTACATATCCGCTTTTCATATAAAAGATAGAATTTTGGTAAACTTCTTTGGAGTTATATTTATTCTCCGTGATTTTCCTCCAAATGAATTTGGGGGTTACGCACAGGTTATCTCTCTGGGATAATATTAGTTAAGTTCAAAAAGTGAATAAAATTCTCAAAATAATTCTTTAACAAAATATTGAAGATTATCAGTAAAAAAAACCGGAAGTGTTACCTTTGCATGGTCTAATGATATTTCTTCAAATTTTGGAAACACTATTCTTTAATAAAGACTTAATTATTAACTATATAAAAAATCAAATAGAACATCATCGCTTAACAAGTTTTGAAGATGAACTAAAAGCATTGCTCATTGAAAATGGCATTGAGTTTGATGAGAAGTATCTTTTTTGATGAATGCGTATCTAAAAAAGATGGGAAACTTTTCCGGAGATATGTTCATAGTCCTAGAATTTTCCCAAATGAATTTGGAGGTTATGCATAGAAAACCTTGCCTGTAGCAGGCAAATCTTACAGAGTTTAAAAATAAAAAATATTCATAAAACTTGAAAGTTCCCTATTTTTTTTGCATGCTATTTGTAATTTCATAATTCACAAACAAAAAGAAATAAAAAACCCACATTATGCGCAAATTAAATTTTTCAATCATACTATCAATTAT
>CAYNGF010000296.1:0-2471 GCA_964396515.1 uncultured Paludibacter sp. | reverse complement strand
CATGGGGGCAGTCATGGCCCCCTTTTGTATGGCTAAACTGAAGTTACACGTTCTTTGTGAACTCCAGTTTGACGTAGGTTGCCTCCCTACGATACTGCGCCTGAATCTCAGGCGGAATATCGTAGTAGGTGCGAGAACACTCCACACTTGTCACAGTGTAGAACTCTCCCTTCATCGTACTTCCGACAGGAAGTATGTTTCGGAGAGCCTTTGTCCCCGCTTCCTCTACTTTCTTGGGGTCTTTCAGGTTCTCCCTGATTGACCCTACAGAATCAATTAACTCAGATAGGGGCATTTCTGCCATCTGCTTCTCCCCTTCCTTTGGGGAGAGAGATGCGAACCTTCTGACAACGCTTTTCAGCGTTTGTCTTAAAAGTGTTCTTTTGATACCTGCTTCTGTTGTTGCCAAAGTGGTTTCCTTTCCTTATGGGGGGAGATTCTCCCCCCATGATGTTCACTGCACCCAATGATGACACGGGGGCAGGAAAACCTGCCGCCCGTGAGGGGAATCAGCCCCTAGTAGGGGTAGGGGGAGAAGGGCCAAGTACCATACTTCTCCTCTGAGTAGTCTCTGATGTCCTTCCTTGCATCCGCAAGGCATACTGTCTCCCCTTCGGGAGTCTCGAAAAAGTTATATTCGGTACTGCCCTCCTTGTAGTACTCATTAGCCTCGATTGTCTCCATTAAGAGTTCTTTTGACGTGTAGAAGGCCACGTCCCTGAGAACATCCCTTTGGAAGCGGTACCACCGCATGAGAGCAACCGCATCCCAATCCACAACCTCACTAAGGTTGTGGACTTCCAGCCAACCACCAGACCTCCCAGCACAATACGCTTTCGCGTAATAGCCGGGGAAGTAGTCGTTAAGGGTTTCCTTGTCTGTCCAATACATCCAGAACTGCTCCTTGTGAGAATCCAGAGCCAATTCCACGGCCTTTTCCGCCACCTCCTCCTCGACACCCCACTTGTCCATAACAGCCTTTACTGTAGGATAAAGGCTGTTATATACCTTTATATTTACCGCAGGGGCCAATGTGCCGTAAGGCCCCTCCCTATGAAACCTCACATCGTCCTTCTTATACATTACTAGACTTCCTTTCCTTATGGGGGGAGATTCTCCCCCCATGATGTTCACTGCACCCAATGATGCCACGGGCGGCAGGAATCCTGCCGCCCGTGAGGGGAATCAGGGGGCAGTCAGTCAGCGGATAATCAAATCATCAGGGCAGAGAATGCCATACCCGCCCCAATCCCTGTAAATAGAGACCTCCTGCTTCGCCACCCACTCACTCTCTATCTTCAAAGCATGACCCCGGGGGTCTCCATTTAAGAAGACCGGGATATTCTTGTCTCTGTAAGAGGTTAACCGGTTCACCTCAGCAAGAATCCTGTTGTCATACCTATCCTGCGCTTCATCCGTCCTGTCAACCTCCCCGTTACAGACTCTTTCATTATCGCGAGAAGCCCTCCTCTCTACGCGACACAGGCCCCTGTACATCCTTGTACGTTCCAGATAATCTCCCTCCCACCCAAAGATTGAGGAAAGATTATTAATGTGAGCCATAATCTCAGGCTCCCAGATGTGGTGTTTCTTCATATTAGTACTGCTCCATGAACACAGTAATCAAACCAGACTTACCCGGTCTTTCGTTTTCTTCCCTAGCCTGACACGCCGCCAGCCATATAATCCTGTATATGTTCTCTTGGCGGTCTTGCAGGTCTTCGGCCTCCCACGCCCCGTAAGGCTTGAGAACAGACACAAGACTCTCATCAGAAATACCGTCAAAGGCATTCGGGTTTTGCTCAGCCCAAAACTTCACAGCCTCGACTACTTGCCCTTGCGCGGAACAATCACTCACACACTCAGGGGTAAGGGCTATCTCCAGCCAGCCCCCGGCCTTGCTTTCAGTGACTTTCAATGTGTATTTCCTTTCATGTGGGGGGATTCCCCCCGTGAGTGTTCACTGCCCACATGGTGTCACGGGCGGCAGAAAACCCGCCGCCCGTGAGGGAAATCAGGGGGGACTAAGCCCCTATCTTATACTTTATCTCATACTTCAGACCAGTACCCGACAACGCCTCCTCCAAGCGTGTTCTCACCTCGTAAGCCTGCGGCTCCTCGATAGGCTCCCCATCAGACTCTATGGAGATATTCCAACTATACTTATGAAACGCTTTCCCGTTATACTCAAACGAGATAGTGTCCTCAGTTACGGCGACAGGTACCTTCTCCTTCAGAATGTCCCTCGCAAAGGGAGCGTCACACCCCCTGAAAAGACAATCATTAAGAATATTCACAGCCTTCCTGGGCTGTGTCCGGTGGATTTCCTTGGCCCACCCGTAAATACCAGCAACATTAACCAACGCGTTACTTGTCATTGTGATTTTCAATGTGTATTTCCTTTCATGTGGGGGGAGATTATCCCCCCGTGAGTGTTCACTGACCACATGCTGACACGGGGGAGGAAAACC
>CAYNGF010000295.1:0-2489 GCA_964396515.1 uncultured Paludibacter sp. | reverse complement strand
TTTGCGGCTTGGCGTAGTGGCGGATTTTTAGCACAAAAGTTCAATCGAAGAACTGAACTTGAACCTACCACAAAACTGTCATACGAAGCACTGAACCCGCCATTACGCCAAACCGCTGTTACAGGCTGGCGTTCTGTCTTTCCGTTGTTTGTAGTCGTCATTTGTTTCCTTTTGCTCTGTTGTGTGTCTTGCATAACATTTGGCAATTTTTTGTGTCTGTCGCACCGCCTTTGCTCCAAGCTGTAACGTGGTCTGCGTCCATCTCTGCAAGTTTCCAAATTTTAGTTTTATTGCTGTCGTGTCCTAATGCACATAATGGGCAATTTGAAACACTCTTTTTCTCTGCTTCTGCTGTCTGAATAGCATAAACAGATTTTTTTGTCGCTTCGTCAAAAACCCGAACTTCTAAAAGTTTTGTGTCTGCTGAACCGCCAAGTATATACTCAAAAATCCCTTTGCGATTTTTTACATAAGGGTCGGCATAAAGTGTTTTAACTTGTTCAGAAACTTTTTGAGGGCTGTATGGTTGCTTCTTGTAGGTTTCATAAAGTCGTCCCCATTCAAGTCCACGCATTTCACTTTCAACGTCTGTAAACACAGTTGAAACCCAGTCAATAACAGAGTTGAAATAAGTCTTTAACTCGTTTATGTTTGTGTCAAAACGGTGTTTGCTCATATAGTCGCCTATATTTCCTTTGCTTACCCAGTCAAGTGCTCTTTCTAAAAATTCTTGTCTGTTTACACTGCCTGAAACGTAAGCACCCCATTTTTGAATATTGGCGTTTTGTGTGTTGCTAAATTCTTCCTTTCCAAGTGTCACAAAAAGTCCAGAATAAACTGCATTTAGCAATTCTTGATTGTTGAGAGGAACACCTGCAATATTGATTGTCCTAAACCATTCTTTAATTTCACTTTCAGTTCCTTCGCACTCGTAAATTAAAAGTTTTGTGTTCAATATTTTCTCTTGCTTGTCCTTAGCAATACCGCCAAAATATTGCTCCATTCCGTTTTCGTCTTTAATTGCAAACTTGTTAGTTACGAACCTTCCAAAACTTGTAATTCGTTGCTGTCCGTCTAAAACTTCAAATTTGTAGGCACTTACAGTATTGAAATAGATTAGTCCTAATGGATAACCTTTTAAAATGCTTTCAATTACAGCAACATCTCTTTTGCCGTCAGCATAAATATAATTACGCTGATACTCTGGCTGAATTGTCAGTTTACCTGATAAACCAAAAAGCCCTTTACCTTCAAGTTCATTATAAACAAAGCCGTCACAAATGGCTTTTACTGTTATATCTGTTCGTAATGTAGTTTTCATCTATTTTCTTTTTCTAATTACCATCCTAACATAGGTTGGAACTCCATCTATCGTTCCGTCTTTATCTTTAATTAAACCATGTTCCTTATAAGGAACAGCATCAGTTTTTATATCATTTGCACTAATTATCTCAAATTGCTCAGGTGAATATTTGTCAAGAAAACTAATCGGAACACCCATTGCATCTTCATAATCACTAGGAATAGCATCAGTAAATGGAACTTCAATAGCGTTATAATGGTCATATTTTCGATATTGTTTTCCCTTTATTTCTTTATGCTTGCTGAATTTAATATTGTCAGCCATTGTCATTAATGGTAAAGGTTGGTGACGTCTTCCATGGTCAAGGTTTGTAAACCAAACTGAAGGAGAACGTAAATAAACAACTCCGTTCACCGTCCTGGTTGCTGAACTTGGTTTGGTTTTGGGGTCAATTTTTTCAGGCGAAATAAAAAGCATGTCTTTGTTGAAACTTGTTGTCCCAACCCACATTTTATTTTGCTTGATTAATGGATATACTTCTTTATATGTAATGGCGTTTTTGCTTCCAATTATCACAAATTTTTTATCAGCTTCTACTATCCAAGCCAAAAATTCTCTGAAAAGTGAAAAAGGCGGATTAGTTATTATAATATCAGATTCGTCACGGAGTTTTTTAACTTCTTCACTATTAAAATCGCCATTACCTTTTAAATATTCCCACTCCAAGTCATTAATATCAATTTTGCCATCGCCAGAGAGGTCTCGTGTCAGAGTAAAAATTTTTCCATGACTTTTTGTTTTTTTCTTATCGTATTGTGGTGCACTCTCTTCAAAAATGGTTACTTGATACCCGCCTTTGTAAAGTTTACTTTCTATAGCATAACTTGTGCTAATAAGTTTTTTAAGTCCAAATCGTTCAAAATTTTGTGCAAAAAATTTTGTGAAATTGCTCCATTCAGGGTCGTCACAAGGTAATAAAACTGTTTTGCCAAAAAATACATTTGGGTCATATTCCAAATATGCCATAATTTCTTTCTCAATATCTTGGTATTGAGTGTAGAACTCGTCATTCTTCGCATTTTTTGCTTTTGATAAGTTGCTATTTGCCATTTCTCTTTATCTCGTCTTTATATTTTTTAATGTCGGTTTCTGTCTTGCGGTGTTGTCTTTTACGCTTGCCTGTAAC
>CAYNGF010000294.1:0-2495 GCA_964396515.1 uncultured Paludibacter sp. | reverse complement strand
AAAGCAGAAAACAAGTAATTTTTCTCATGGTATCGTCTTTTATTTCGATAAAAGTATTTGCAAATTTAAAGTAAGAGGTGTACTGAACCGATATAGTGAATGACTTTAGTGCTATGTATTTTGACGGTAAGAAAGTTTTAAGCTAAAAAAATCACTTAATTAAATAAGGATTATTTTAACTTATAACAGTTTCAGCATTCGTTTCACGACCATATGAGCGATACTCCATAGGTGTGTAACCGGTAATTCTTTTAAACAAGGAAAAAAAATGTTCTGTTGAATTATAATCGAGCATATAGGCAATTTCTTTTACCGAATGAGAAGTACCAACAAGTAGTTGTTTTGCTTTACGGAGTTTCAACTCCTGAAAATATTTTGCGGGAGCATATCCGGTATAATCTTTAAATACCTTCCGAAACCAAGAATAACTCAGATTAAGTTTTTGAGCAAGTTCTTCGGGATCTACGTTTTTAAAAACGTTTTCGTTCATAATAATTTTTGCCTGTTCAATTTTTTGAGCTACATCGCTGGTTTCAAAAATTTTATTTTGAGTAACCGACAGAATCAGCCCGATGATATGCATTACAATTCCTGCCAGATACTGTTGCGAAGCTTTTTTTTCAGCTTCGGCTATTTCAATAGCTTGTTTGTAAAGATTTACAAGTTCTTCATTCAACCCAATATCAAGTATCTGATTTTCACGAGTGATAAAAGAATTCTCAATGATAGATTCAATAATTGAACCTTCGAAGCCGATATAATATTCATTCCAACCTGTTTCTAAATCGGGTTTGTAAGTGTGCCATTGCTCAGGAAAGATAATAAACAACTGCCCTTTGCAAATTTGTTTTTGATTAAATCTATCAAGCGATATAGTTCCTTTCCCTTTCGTGATATAAACAATCTGATATTCACGCAGCACTCTCCCCTTTTGAGCGTTAAAATAATAACCGCTCGGATGCTCACTTAAAGGGTATGGACTGTTTGGCTGTATGCATTGAAAACCTACAGTATTCACCGACAGACCGAATTTACGGTCTTTGTCGTTTACAATAAGATATTTAAAATCAACTCCTGAATTGTAGCATTTCATTGCTTGTGCATTAATCGAAATATTGTTACACAAAGCGAAACTATTTTTATAAAAATGAACATTCTTTTTTATGTTATTTGATTTTTTCGGATTTTTTTGATGTTTTTTCCAAAAAAACTGACTTCTCATTAATTAATAATAAGTCGGTGTGTTTTGATTTTAATTTTAAGTACCATTATTTCTTTTTTATCACAATTTTATCGTACTGATCTTCAGCGCGAATTTCTGTATATCGTGGTGCATCTATCATTTCAACAAGTGCACGCAAAACCGGACCTTCGCCCATAGGGTCGTTTTCTTGCGTTGGTCGGTTGTAATAATACTGCAATGAAGGCATAATTCCTGTACCCACACAAATAGAAGTTACATCGCCTTCAGGAGTAATTTTTTTCAACATACCTCTCAAACCCTGTTCGGCAACATAAATAAAATCAGGGTGTAACCAACCGTTTTTCACACCACGTGCAATGCCGAAAGTAAACATGGCTGTTCCGGTAATTTCTTCGTAAGAATCCACTTTATCGAGTACCTGATGCCATAATCCGTTAGCTCCTTGATAACGGGCAATACCTGTTGCCTGCATTTTGAAGTTTTGAATAACTTTCTCGCGAAGCGGGTGATATTTAGGCATATAGGTCAATAAGTCTGCAGTTGCCATAAAAACCCAACCATTGGCTCTGCTCCAATGTGCTACACCATGTTCTTTATTATCGGTATGATAGCAATGGTAATACAGTTGCATTTCCGGTCGCCACAAGTATTTGGTGTAGTTGAGTATTTGTTTGGCAGCATCGGTAAAATATTTATTGTCGCCTGTGAAACTTCCCATACGTGCCAAAAATGAAACAGCCATAAAAGCATCGTCGGCCCAAATGGTGTTCACATGCGGCCAAATGCGTGCTATCGTTCCGTCTTTTAATCGCGGTTCGGCATAATTTAAATGGTCGGCTGTTTCGTTAATGTAAGCAAGAAACGCATCATTAGGGTATTTTTTTTGAATTTCGATAAGACTTGCACCCATTGGTCCGTTATCATCGAGGCGTTTCCCCCGAAAAATCATGTGCCAGCTAACGTTTCGTACACCCATCCAACCTGATTTTTCTTTCGCCTGCTCATAAAGTTTTCGAAAGTAATCAAGATTATCTTCGTTAAAAACAAAATTCATGTTTTTAAGCACAAAATCTTCGTACTCTTTTTTGCTTAGTTTTTCGGCAAGTTCCATCATGGCAATATTGGTAACGCCATTGGTGTAATGCCACTGATTATATACCGACTGCACTACCATGTCCTGTGTAAGTGGTACATCTTTTAGTGAAGTATAAACCTCGCCTGTTTTTTTATTCTGAAAAGTATAAGTAGTGGATTTTAGAATTCGATTGGCAATTTTGAGTGCAGTTTGTTC
>CAYNGF010000293.1:0-2499 GCA_964396515.1 uncultured Paludibacter sp. | reverse complement strand
GAGTATTATGTGGCATGGCAGACGAATGGGTTTATTCCGTATGTTCCCGGGCCGCTTGGCCTGACACTGAACAAAGGGTTTTACATGGCTTCGCAGGAAGGACTGGGCGGCGTGTTCAAGGTGCTGTGGACAGCCGACGGAACGAACTGGCAGAGTGGCTGGACGAATGTGCCGGTGACGATTGGGGTGAGTATGGGTATTGCCGAACCTGGTTATCAAGGCCAGATGGGAATCACCAACCTGACGCTGTGGAGTTGGACGAACCCGGAATTGTTTGGCCGGTCGAATTACATGCACTCGCAATTTTTGTTTGTTGACCGGCCCAAATATCCCGACCAGGTTGCGCCGAAGCGGACGGTGGAGACGATTGCGAATCGGGCGGTTCGGGAACAGCCGAATTGGGCAACAATTCCGGCGAAGGCGACGGTGAACCTGAACTCGCAGACGGTGCGGCACACTGGAGAATGGAAGCAGCGGGTGAGCGCGACGGAGCAGGCAGACGAGTTGCGCTGGTGCTGGCTGGGGACAAATGTCTGGAGCCTGAGCGCGCCGCCGACGGTGGCGATTGCGGTTCCGCCGCCAAACCCGACTAATGACGTGAGCAACGGAACCAACTTCATCTTGCATTTGCCGGACACCTACACCCCGGAATCGTTGCGGGTGCTGTATTCGCACCGGCTGGAGCCGGATGACTGGCGGTGCCTGCCGAGTGTGAATGTGGCTACGAATGGCGAGGTGCAGGTGAGTTTCAGCGTGCCGGATGTGGACTACGGGTTTTTCAAAGTGGTTGAGGATTCCGGTGCGCCGGTCGTGGCGTCGTTGAAAGGGGTGCTGGAGATGACGCCGAGGACCATCGCGGCGACCAACTCGACGACCTGGGGGCGCGGGGCGGGGCTGGTGTGCGTGGACGGGGACTACGTGTATATCAGTGTAGGGACAAACGCCTGGAAGCGGGCGACACTGGAGGCGTGGTGATGCGCTGGGGGTTGCTGACATTGCTGCTATTGACGGAGTGGCCGTTAGGCGCTGTGGGGGTGTTTCTGGCTGAGCCTAAAGACCTGGCGGTGCCTGCGGGCTGCGAGGCGATATTCTCGGTGGTTGTTCAGAGTGAGCAAGTGTATGGCTATACCTATCAGTGGTATTTGGGAGGCGATCCGGTGCCGGGCGCGACGACCCGCGCCTACGCCTATCGGACCACGGAGGTGACAGGGGAGCCCGCCTCTTACTGGGTTGTGGCCAAAACGCAGCCTAGTGGCTGTTGGACTTCTCAAGTGGCGACGCTGACCGTCGGGCTTCCGGGCGAGTGCCGGTCGGCGCTGCCGAAGCTGCGGATGGGCGGGCAGAAGGTGAGCCTGATAGTGAAGGCGGAGAAGTTTCTGCCGCTGGTGCTCATCAATGAGATTAGGCCGCAGGTGAATCAAATGGTTGGAGTGACGAATCTGGACAATCAAAGGGCGCTCTGTTTCGGGCTCAACCCGTGGCTTTGGAGTGAGGACTTCACCTGGGAGGATGCGCAGACTGTGACCTGGCCGGAGACGTTCTTGTGGAAGGACAAGCTCGGGATTAACAGCGTGGTCATGGGCTACTACAGCAGCAACGGGCCGGTGATGTTTTCATGGAACGCAGGAGGGATACTGCACTCGAATGGCCTTTATCAGCGCCGCTGCGCCCTCATCACGCCGCGTTTTACCATCACGCACGGCCATGCCCCGCCGCCGAAGTGGGCCGTGCCGCAGGCGGCTACTTACGAGTGGGTGGACTGGCTGGACGCCGGCCCGAGCGGGACTCCGTTTACGAACCACGTTTACGCCCAGAACAGCAACCACGTTTCCTACTTTTACCAGACCAACTTCGTGACTTGGTTCCGCTTTGTAGGGACCAACAACGATGTCCACTGGCGGTATTCGATGAAGCAGTACGACTACTGGAACATGTCGTATGAGTGGCCGGAAACAAACGTGTCCGCTTACGTCGCGGGTGGATTTAGCATCTGCCTGCTGAACGAGGATTTGCCATCCTCTGTGGTGCCCGTGTCCCTGATGCCCACCAACCTGATGGACTATGCGACGTTGGACGGAGTGGCCTTCGGGCTGCCAACCATTTGGCTGGACCGGCACAACTGGGCAGTTCTGAACTGGCCTTTCCTAACTGATAAAGAGTCGTATGGCGGCAATATCCCTAGCCACTTTATGGATAGCTGGATTGGGTCGCAAAGCGGAAACTCAAGCCACCCAGTTTTCTATGTGCTGAACGGACGGTGTGTTGAGAGAAACCTAACGGCTCCGCAGCAAGAGTTGTTGCTGGCGGCCATGCGGCACATGTGGGCAGAGGAGACTGGCCAGGCTGAGGAAACCTGCCAGATGCCTGACTTTGTGGACTTGAGCGGCTACCAGAAGTTGAGATGAGAGACCCCTTCACATTTGAGGAACGGGTGGCGCTCTGGGTGCTGGCGGCCCTGCTGGCGATGCTGTGCTTCGTCGCGCTCAATGCGTTCGGGGC
>CAYNGF010000292.1:0-2505 GCA_964396515.1 uncultured Paludibacter sp. | reverse complement strand
TAATACTTTAATCCTTAGTAGAAATGATGATGTTGAAATTGAGCAAGATTTATCTGGGTTGGTTCTACCTGATTACTATGTAACTGGAGTCACCGTAGATGGGAGTTATATAATTCTTACTAGGAATGATGGCGTTAGGATATCTCAAGACTTATCTGGATTATCAATTAATAAATATATTACTTCTACAAATTTATCGGGTGGAACTTTAACTTTTAATAGAAATAATACTAATGATTTAGTAGCTAATTTAGATGTTTTGTTAGATGATATTTTTATCTCTGATGGAAAATATTACCCAAATACGGGCGGTATTATTTTAAATGATAATTTAGGTGGGCAATATCCTGAACGTCCTTTTTTAGAAAATTATACAAATAAATTCGTTACTAATAGCGATTTTAATAATTGTACCCTATCATTGTATAGAAATGATGGTATTAATATCGAACAAGAATTATTACCATTAACCAAATATTTGTATCATAGTCTAAGTGCTAATACCAATGATATTAGCCTAAGTGGTAATGATATAATCGAAATCGGAATGGATGATTATTCTTATTCAGCTCTAACATTCTCAAATCCTTTAACTAAAAATTATACTTTATTATTTAAACATGTTTATGTTGAATATCCACCATTTTCTTTACCTTCAATAAAGAATTATTCATTTACATTTAATAAGTTTCCTGATGATACTGCTTTTTATAGCAATTTAGGTAATGCATTTAATGGCACTGTTAATTCAGTTGCGGTTCAATCAGATGGTAAGATTCTTGTTGGTGGACAATTTACAACATTTAATGGTAATACAAGAAATAGACTGGTCAGGTTAAATGCTGATGGAACTGAAGATACTGCTTTTTATACCAATTTAGGTACTGCATTTGGTAATATTGTATATTCAGTTGCAGTTCAATCGGATGGGAAAATTCTTGTTGGTGGACAATTTACTACATTTAATGGTAATACAAGAAATGGGTTAGTTAGGTTAAATGCTGATGGAACTGAAGATACTGCTTTTTATACCAATTTAGGTACTGCATTTGGTAATATTGTATATTCAGTTGCAGTTCAATCGGATGGGAAAATTCTTGTTGGTGGACAATTTACTACATTTAATGGTAATACAAGAAATGGGTTAGTTAGGTTAAATGCTGATGGAACTGAAGATACTGGTTTTTATACCAATTTAGGTACTGCATTTAATAGTACTGTATATTCAGTTGCGGTTCAATCAGATGGTAAGATTCTTGTTGGTGGACGATTTACTACATTTAATGGTAATACAAGAAATGGGTTAGTTAGGTTAAATGCTGATGGAACTGAAGATACTGGTTTTTATACCAATTTAGGTACTGCATTTAATAGTACTGTATATTCAGTTGCGGTTCAATCAGATGGTAAGATTCTTGTTGGTGGACAATTTTCAACATTTAATGGTAATACAAGAAATAGACTGGTCAGGTTAAATGCCGATGGAACTGAAGATACTGCTTTTTGTGCCAATTTAGGTACTGCATTTAATACTACTGTTAATTCAGTTGCGGTTCAATCAGATGGGAAGATTCTTGTTGGTGGACAATTTACAACATTTAATGGTAATACAAGAAATAGACTGGTCAGGTTAAATGTCGATGGAACTGAAGATACTGGTTTTTATACCAATTTAGGTACTGCATTTAATGGTCCTGTATATTCATTTGCGGTTCAATCGGATGGGAAAACTCTTGTTGGTGGACAATTTACTACAAACACGTTAGATGGGATTAGAAATGGATTAGTCAGATTAAACGGTATTAATTTGTTAGACTATTCTAACACTTTACACTTATATTATAATGGAGTTAATTTTATACAAACATAATATTATGAAAAATAGAAGTCAATTAAATATAATTTGGTCAGATGGGAAAATTATGACACAATCAATGTTTCATGAATTATTTGATTCAATTTATATAAAAGAAAATGAGCAACAAATAGATTATTATGTGACTGGAGCTACCTTATCTGGAAATGCTTTAATATTAACAAGGAATGATGGTGTTGAAGTAACTCAAGATTTATCTGGGTTGGTTTTACCTGATTACTATGTAACTGGGGCTACCTTAGATGGTAACACTTTAATCCTTACTAGAAATGATGGTGTTGAAATTGAGCAAGATTTATCTGGGTTGGTTTTACCTGATTACTATGTAACTGGAGCAACGTTATCTGGTAACACCTTAATATTGACTAGAAATGACAATATTGAAATAAGTCAAGATTTATCTGGGTTGGTTTTACCTGATTACTATGTAACTGGAGCTACCTTAGATGGTAATACTTTAATCCTTAGTAGAAATGATGATGTTGAAATTGAGCAAGATTTATCTGGGTTGGTTTTACCTGATTACTATGTGACTGGTGCGACATTATCTGGAAATACTTTAATCTTAACAAGGAATGATGATGTTGAAATTGAGCAAGATTTAAGCGGGTTGGTTTTACCTGATTATT
>CAYNGF010000291.1:0-2535 GCA_964396515.1 uncultured Paludibacter sp. | reverse complement strand
ATGACTTAAAAAAAATTTGAATATCAAATGGTTATACTAAAATAACTTTTTGTAAAATTTTCATCTTTAGACCTCTCCTATTACCACTCTTTGAACCTCTATTCCCCTTTTCCGATATATCGGGACAAGTTGGGTACTTTCTCCAAAGGAGAAAGAAAAAGGAAAAAATGATTATGAGAGGGGAACAAGTCAGTGTAAGTATTAAATTGCGTTCATATTTTTAAGTTTCAAAATTTCTACATTAAACATGCAAAAGTTAAATAATTTATTGATATTTTTTCATTCTGTATCTTAAAAAAATTTTAATGTGTGTAGTATTGATCAAAATCAACGCTTTAGCACAAAAAATTACAGACTGCACTTCCCCAAAAAGCAAGTAATATTACTTTTTTGTGGAAAACCTTTACATAATTAGCTAAGCGGAAAAAAAATATGAAAAAATAAGAATTCCGCTCACTTTACAACGAATTTTATTGAATCTGCATCAGTTTTCAGAATATAATTTCCTTTTGGTAAAGTTCGTTTCAATTTGTTTGAACCAGTACTGAGAGTTAATGCTTCCAGTATTTTTCCGTTAATATCATAAATAACAGCATGTGTATTTTCAGCAATTTCGGCAACGAACAACTTGTTTTTTGAATAATAAACACAAGGTTTATTTAGACTCCGGATAATATTATTTTTTGTAGTATTCTGAAAAAGCCATCGATAAGCAGCAGCAAACTCACCTTTCCAGTAGTTTTCATTGTGTTGTCCGTATGTGTCGAGTTTCACCAAAGTATTTTCAACGGTTAATCCTTTCGCTTGTAAATTACTTTTAACTTGGTTAATCTCGTTGACAATGGTTGTACTTTCTGTTGTACCTGCCACAAAATAAATTCGCATACCACCAAGATTTGATAGGTAATTGGCAATGTTTGTATTGAGCTGAGTAGCTACAATCCAGTATGCCGGACTAAAGGACCCAATTTTTGAAAACACATTGGCATATTTTACACCTCCATAAGTAGAAATTAGTGCGCCGAGCGAGCTACCAATCAGCGCAGTTTGCTCAGCTTCGGGTTTCGTTCGGTAGTTGGCGTCGATGTATGGTTTTAATGTTTCGGCAACAAACTGCATGTATTTATCTCCATCTCCTCCTCCATACTGAGGATTGTTCCATGGCGTGTATTCATTTATTCTTTCGGTACCACCGTTATCAATTCCTACAACAATTACACCATAGTCGCCCTGCTCAAAAAGTTTATTTAAAGTTTCGTCAATCTCCCACTCGCCGGCAAACGATGTTTTACTGTCGAACAGATTTTGCCCATCGTGCATGTAAATAACAGGGTATGATTTAGCACTAATGTGATAATCGGGAGGTAAATAAATCCAAATTCTTCGGCTTCGGTTCAGTTGTGGCATATAGAAATTATTGTTCATTATTTGAACATTGGCAGTAGCAGTACCCTGATTTGATGTACCTGTATCCTCCCAACTAAGAATGGTTATGTTTATAGTTTGAGGGCTTCCGGAGAAGGTAAATTTCCGGTTGGGTAGATATTTTCCTTCAGCATTTCCTTCAACAGTAGCCCAACTTCCGCGTGTAAACTTATATTCAACTGTACCCGAGCCTTCTGCAATAGTGTAAGTGTAATTTCCACTGCCATCACTTACCATTGGTGTTGAAGTCGGATTCCAACCGTTGAAATTACCCGCGATATATATTTGAGCACCAGCAGGTGTATTGGCTGGTATTGAAGTGATTTTTAGTGTAACCTGGGCTTGTGATACGAAACAAAAAGTGCCGATAATGAGAAAAGACAGAAAAGTTTTCATATGTTTTTGTTTTAATGATGACTAAAAATCAGAGAGAAATGCTGATATATAAATTTATCTTCATAAACTTTACAAATAATGATTAATTCACCAATCACCAATCCACCATTCACTAAAACCTAAAAGTATCTTTCCACGAATCAGGAAAATATTCTCTTTGCAATTTTAGTCTTATACGTTTTTTAGCCATGATATGATTTAATGAATAAAAAATTGTAAATACTGAACCTACAATACCGAAAACAAAAAAACCGTAATAAACTTTGTGCATAGAAACCAACTCTTCTGATTTGAAAAGCCAGTTTAATATTGTTCCATCGGTTATTTGTATAATGATGGGCTTCCCTATTTCAATATTATAATCGGTAAAACCATAAATAAGCCATGAATATCCTACGATAAGTCCCAGTCCAACCAAATGTTGCCACCAATAGCGTAAGGAGAAACGACGGACGTTTACCGTCAATAACATTCCTGCAAAGTACAAAAGATGATGATTTAGAATTGCCATTGTAAATAAATAGGGTGTTTCCATATCTTTCACATAACTGTCGGGGGATATCCAGAAAAACATGGAATAGACCGTTCCTGTTAAAACGGCAGCGAAAATGGGGAAAGTATCTGCTTTACGCCATCGGAAAGTAACAAATATACCGAAAGCATAATAACTCACTGCTGAAAATTCAACAGGAAATTTATAATGTTCGCCTAACA
>CAYNGF010000290.1:0-2546 GCA_964396515.1 uncultured Paludibacter sp. | reverse complement strand
ATACAGAAGTATCCTTGATATTGATGATGAATTCATTTCCTATCGAAGCCATTTGAGTTTTAATAGCCTGAGGAAGAATCACCAAACTCATCGCTTTGAAGCGGTTCATTCCCAAACTCTTCGCAGCTTCTTCTTGACCTTTCGGAACTGATTCGATTCCATTCTTTACAACTTCCGTTAAATAAGCTCCCGTATTCACCGAAACAGTAAATAACCCTGCTTCTAGTGGGGTCCATAGTAGTCCAATTCGTCGAAAGACATAATAGAAGATCATGGCTTGAACCATCATCGGAGTTCCACGAATCACCGTTACATAAAGTTGAATCAGTGCTTGTCCTCCTTTCAAAAGAAAACGAGAAAGTTTTGTTTGAGGAGTAGTTTTGATCGAGCGTACTACTCCTAAGACTAACGCAATCACCAATCCAACAATCGTTCCTACTAAGGATAAGAGTAAGGTATACCCTATTCCTAGTAGAAAAGCTTCCCAAAAATTTTCTAAGATACGAATATAAACCATTACTCACCCTCAGGGCTATGGTCAATCGCTTGATTCATCAGGGTTGTTCGCATTTCATTGGTAATTTTTGCTAGAACATTGTTTACAGCATCGCGTAATGCGGTATCTACTTTACGGACCCCAATCGATACCACTCGATCTTCTTCTGCAATCTCAAATGGAGTTTCTAGTGTTACATAAGTGAATTCCGAATGTTGAGCAACCGTTGAAATGGCAACGGGTTCTTCTAGAATTGTTGCATCAATCGCTCCACTTTGCATGGCAAAGATAATCAGTGGGACGGTATCCAACGCATTTTGATAGATAGCTCCCCCTCTTTCACTTAGTTGTTTAGCTAAATCATCATAAACAGTTCCTTGTTGACCAACTACATTAGCACCACTAAAATCAGCAAATGTCTTAGCATTGACATAACTACTATCTTCTTTTATCAATACCACATGAGTAGACTCATAATAAGGATTGGTAAAGTCAATACTTAACTTACGATCAGCTGTAGGGCTCATACCAGCAATAATCAAATCAATCGAACCTTCTTTTAAATTTTCAATTAAAGCTCCCCACTCCATTTTCTTAATGATAAGTGTCAATTCTAATTCCTCTGCTACTAGCTTGGCAATTTGAATATCATACCCTTCAGCAAAAGTATTTGTTTCAAAAATTGGATGATTACTTGCTGTTGAATCATCTTCTGTCCAATTAAAAGGTGCATATGCACATTCTAAACCAACCACCAACTCGCCCTTGTTGAAATCAAACTTGACTTCTTGTTGGCAAGCGCTAAATAAAAATACCGATACGAATAAAACTAATAAAATAAATCCTTTCTTCATTTAGATGTTTTCCTCCTGTCTAAATAAAATAAAAAAGCGTTAGACGCTTTTTCTTTTTAACAGTTGTTAAACTTAGCGCCTCTACATTACGTAGGAGTGATACAAGTATTCCCTGTAGCACCATGGATCCGTTTATGCCTAAACAGCCACTCGGCGATGATTACCTTTTCTATGCTTCTTAGTCTGCCGACTCCACATAGTACTTTGATGCACCGCTACCTCTAATCTCTAAACTTTTTTATTTGCCTTATTCTATTATGATATGTTAGATATGTCAACCTTTTTTTACATTTTTCTAAATAAAAAGAATTTTTATTTTGTAAAAGCTCTTTTCATCCTTGTTTTTATTTATATTAGAAATGAAAATTCAGTAACCATATCCTAGTTACTGAATTTTTCCATTTCTAAATTATTTTAATTGTATTTCATGCTTTCCATTTTATCCCATTTCATATTGCGAATACAAAATCCTAAATCAACCCCAACCATTACTAAATTAAGACAATAAAAGATAAATACATAAGTAATCGTTCCTGAAAGAATCTTACTAACGATTCCACATAAATACCCAACCATAATACAAATGACAAAGAAAATAGATCGACCTTTAGCGGTTCGTGATTTGATGGACTTCATAATATTGAGAGGCCAAGATACCCCAAATAAAACCACCATAAATACTTCAAATAGTTCTGCCATAGTCTACTTCTTATCAATGCGATAAATGTCACCATTTAATCGCACTTCTGTTCGTGGTGATAGTGAAAAACTCATAATCTTTGCTGATTCTGGAGAAGTAAGACGTTTATATTGTTGAGAATAGAAACGATTATTGAATTTCACAACCCATTCTTTCGCTTCCTTTAATGGTATATCCATCGCTTTCGATAATAAATAAGCAATTCGATCGGTATCATCTCCATTTTCTAAGAAGTGATACAAAATAAAATCATTAATTTCATATTTACCGATAATTTCTTCCGTTGATTGAGTAGAATCCGATAATTCCGGAGAAATTGGGGTATTAACGATATCGGTTAGAACATCTGCTACACTTGGATAAATGTTTTTATAAAAGTTGACCGTTTCTTTCACAACGGTTTTTGGTAAACCTGCATTGATGCCATACATAGCCATATGGTCCCCATTGAATGTTGACCATCCTAAAGCTACTTCACTCATGTCAGAAGTCCCAA
>CAYNGF010000289.1:0-2547 GCA_964396515.1 uncultured Paludibacter sp. | reverse complement strand
ATTTTATTTGATAATTATCGATGATTTAATATTCGTTCTTTCAGCTAACACCTGAACTATATATGTTCCTGCAGGTGCATTTACATTAACGGTAGTAACACCTTCTTTCACTGCACTACTCATCACTACTTTTCCGGTAACATCGAAAAGTGTCATTTGAGCTTGCTTTTCGGTTTGGTTGTCAAAAATAATACTTTTTTCTGAAACAAACACTTTAATTTCATTTTTTGTATTATTAATATCAGTAGTAATGCCTGGAGATGTTACTATTTTAAACCTAACAACTTCAGGTGCAGTAGGTGCTTTGGCAGCTTTTGCGAGTGAACTTCCAATTGCAGTGAAGGTATAAGTTGAACCATTTTCGGTTACATTTACTGTTTTATTTGCTACAAGGTCCATCAAATAGATACCATTGGGATAAGCAAGTTCGGTATTATTATGTGTAAAAGTCATGGTATATTCACTATCAACACCTTTACGGAAACCGATGAACGAACCATTGATATCATCTACTGTACTCACTTGGAATTTATTATCATTTTCTACAAAGTAAAGTTGCGGAGCCGAGTTGCTGCCCATCATTTTGCGGCTATCCCAACCGTTATCGAAATCTTTAGTGCAACTTGTATTGGTAAACAACCACATGCGGTCACTAAGATTTTCTCCTCTAATATCTATGATAGTGGATACCATAGGTTGTATATCCTTTTTGGCACGTAAAGGTTCTATGTTTGGAACAGGCACATAAGGAATAAAAATACGTCCTTGTGGGGGATCAGCTTTAACCAAAAATCCCTGCATAGAAGGTATTGCAGCTGGTAAACCAGGTTGACCTGCTTGGAATTTGGGCACATTCAGATATTGACCGGGTAAATTGTTGTATGTTTGTGAATTATTTGTTAACCAATCAGTATAGGATCCGGTATTATAAAACGCTACACTTTCTTCCATACCAAAAAAATCGATTAAAGCTATTGGAATTGAAGCAGTATATGGATTTGCCAGAATATGCGAACCTGGATAAACATTGGGATCATTAGGGATAACAGGTGGTGTATAGCTTAAAGACATCACTAACGGTTCATTCGTAAGATTGCCGCTTATATCGTAATAATCAGCACTTGGTTGGGTAATAGCATAACCCAGGAAAGGTAACATCGTACTATCCGGTTCAACGATTTTCCAGTGTGTATTATTTAAATAAGTTTCGTCCCAACTGTACTTTTTATATGGACCGAGTGTTTCACCAGGTACATATTCGGTAAAAGGAATACCGAAATACTGCCACTTGGCATCCGGATCGATAAAAGCTTTAGAGTAGAAACCTACAGTTGCAGGTACCGGGTTAAGAGAAATATTATTACCGAAAATTAAAGTACCTGATGGTAACGCACCTGTTATATCAGCATTAACAAATATTCCTGCAACTCCTGCATTGTTCAAAACTGTAAGTGCTGATACAACCTGAGCAGGAGCAATACGCAAACTTGCTTCATCATTTATCGTTAAGTTATTTGCAACCGTGACATTACCTGCTAAGGTTTTTAAACCTGTATTCGAGAATGTTAAATTGTGAACTGTAGCAGGCAATCCTGTTGTTGTTTGTGCTGAACCACTAAATTCATAATTAGCTGCAGAATTTAAAGTTACATTGAAATGAACAGATGGTAAAATGGAACCTTGAGTACCCAAAATACCATTTTGATTAACAGTTTCGAGTGAAGAACCGGAGTTCAGGTTAAAATTACTACTTCCTGCTGAAGTTACATCTAATGTTATGTTTTGAATCTGAAAGCTATCTGGATCTTTAAAAATAATTTTACCATTCGGGCCATTAACATTTAGCGAACTTCCACTTCCACTTCCGTCGTACTTGTGTTGAATGGATATAACCCTGGTATCGTTGATAGTTAAAGTGCCCAATACTCTTAATTCCCATATGTCTCCGTCGCTAGTTGTACCTATTGTAATGTTTCCATCAATTATTCCGGAAATTCCTGAAGGTACTATGAATACGTCATTACTGGAAGTGAAATTTGTTGCAGCAGTACCACCTCCGTCGGGATTTGTATTCCAACTGGCGGGAATGTGAGCGGTAGATGCACCTGCCGAAGTTAAATAATAGGTGGCAGCCTTAATTGAACTAACTGAAAAGAGTAATAACAACAGGAAAGTTACTTTAAACAGCTTTTTCGCACAAATCGGAAAAATTGAATTCATAACAGGTTTAACCTGTACAATAGGATTAAATTTTGTAAACGTTTTCATATACATTTGATTTTTAAATTAATGAATCAGAATTGTATCAGTTTTTTTCTGACTGATGGCAGTTAAGGAGTATTGATACGAATATGTATCAGATCGAATCATAAAAATCAAAAAATCTATACATTAGCTATAACATTATATAGCTTTAAAAAGTTGCTACAAACTGTAAACAAAACAATATACAAAAAGTTCAAAAATACTTTATCTTTATTTCTCCACAAATATATAAACAAAATTGTAAGAACCATCAATTTTTCATAAAAATTCTTATTAAGTTAC
>CAYNGF010000288.1:0-2551 GCA_964396515.1 uncultured Paludibacter sp. | reverse complement strand
GCTTTTTCATTGTTTCCTTCCGAGTAAATATCAAGTATTTTTCCGATACCGAAAATGGCGTGTTTCACTTTCACACCGGGTTGAAACGGACCGGTATTAATTTGTATTTTTTCTGATGATGAAGATTCCAGCTTCACCATTTTTTTAGAACCTGCAGGTCTGATAATCGCATTATTAAATGTTTCTGTATTTTGTAAGTTTCCCCATTTCTTACGTTCGGAATTCAGATCGTTTTCCCAACTATCAAACCGATTTAATCTTTCGGTAAAGTTATTTTGCTCATGTATTGTAAGATAATTTGGATCAATGTCGCGGATAAATCGGCTTGGGTTGCAGAAATTCATGCTTCCGTTTCTGAAACGTGTACGTGCATAACTTATGGTGCAAAATTCTTCAGCCCGTGTTATTGCCACATAAAAAAGTCGACGTTCTTCTTCCAAATCGCGTGCGCTTGAAATATTATAACCTGACGGGAAAAGATCTTCTTCCATTCCTACAATAAAAACAGCTCTGAATTCTAATCCTTTGGCTGCATGCACTGTCATCATGGTTATTTTATCACTGTCGGCTTCTTTATCCGTATCCTGATCGGTGAGTAACGAAACTTCCGACAAAAAATCAGAAATCAAAGCAGGTTCACCATTTTTTTCTTTGTTTTCACAAAATTCATGAATGGCTTTAAGCAATTCTTGAATGTTTTCCTGACGACTAATATTCTCAGGCGATGTGTCGGTATATGTTTCACTTATTATTCCTGTAATTTTTACAATACCCGTAACAAGTTCATAAGCATTCAGAGTTTCAGACTGTGAGGCGAAAGTACTTATAAGATTTCTGAAATTAGCAAGTTTGGTAGCAGTGCCCGCATTTACAGGTAAATTATACCGAAGTGTATCTGAGATAACTTCCCAGGCTGAAACTAAGTGTAATTGTGCTGATTCAAATATTTTGGTGAGTGTTGTATCGCCAATACCTCGGGTGGGAAAGTTAATAATTCGTTTCAATGCTTCCTCATCGTGGGGATTGCTCACTAACCTGCAATAGGCAATTACATCCTTAATTTCCTTGCGTTGATAAAATGATAAACCACCGTAAATGCGATAAGGAATATTGTTTTTTCGCATGGCTTCTTCAAGCACGCGCGATTGTGCGTTGGTACGATAAAGTATGGCAATTTGCTGAAATGCTATTTTTTTATCGGTCTTAAGTTTAAGAATTTGTTTAGCAACAAGTTCTCCTTCTTCATGATCGGTAGGTGTGTTATAGACAGAAATTAGTTGTCCGGTTTCTTTTTCTGAAAAAACTTCTTTGTGAATCTGCCGTTCGTTTTTTTTGATCAGACTGTTTGCCGCGTTTACTATGTTTTGAGTGGAGCGGTAGTTTTGTTCAAGTTTAAAGATTTCGGCATTTTGATATGTAGTTTTAAACTGAAGAATATTGTCGATATTAGCGCCTCGGAAGGAGTAAATGCTTTGTGCATCGTCCCCAACTACACAAATACGCTCATGTTGTTCAGCGAGTTTTTTTACAATCAGATATTGTGCGAAATTTGTATCCTGATATTCATCAACCAAGATATAACTGAATGCTTTCTGATATTTATGTAAAACATCGGGATGGTTGCGGAAAAGAATATTGGTTTGCAACAATAAATCGTCGAAATCCATAGCATCAGCCTGTTTACAACGGTTGCAATATGTTGTGTAAATCTCTTTCAGCATTGGTATCCGGGCATTAAAATCTGCTTTTTGAAAATCTGCGTTGGCTCTGTAAGCTTCGTGTGTTATTAAATTGTTTTTGGCAAATGAAATACGTGAATGAACAAAGCCCGGTTTGTATACTTTATCATCGAGTTTCATTTCCTTAATTATGCTTTTAATCAAACTTGCAGAATCAGAAGAATCATATATTGTAAAATTTTTAGAAAAGCCTGTTTTACCTTCTTCAGCACGTAAAATACGCGAAAAAACGGAATGAAAAGTACCCATCCAAAGATATCGGGCAGTTTTTTCACCTACAAGTGTAGCTATGCGGTTTTTCATTTCGCGTGCAGCTTTGTTGGTAAAAGTAAGCGCAAGAATGGACGAAGCCGGAATGCCTTTTTTTAGTAAATATGCAATTTTGTAAGTAAGTACTCTTGTTTTACCCGAACCTGCACCTGCAATCACAAGCGAAGGTCCATCAGTATATTCAACTGCTTTACGTTGATTTTCATTTAATTCGTTCAGAAATGATATTTCCATCGATTGTTGTATAAATATTAACAAGCCGGAAATTCAACTTTTCCGGCAAAAACTTATCTTACAAAATTATAACAATACAGGCAGATAACAATGTTATTTTAAAAGAAGTTATAAACAAACAGTATAAACTGCAATAAATATTACATGGATTTAGAATTCAGCCATTTATTATATTCTTCAATTATTTCAAGCAAGTTTTTCGCTGTGTAAGTGTTGTTCATTATTTTACGGTAAACGGTTTCACAGTCTTTAAAAAAGTTTCCGGCGCGTGTTTTAAAAGGGAAAAAATTATCGGTGTTTATCATCAA
>CAYNGF010000287.1:0-2573 GCA_964396515.1 uncultured Paludibacter sp. | reverse complement strand
GAGCAATACTCGAAAACACATTAGGGCAATATAAATATGCAATAAACGATTTTAATATCATAATTGAAAAATATCCCAATTTCATTCCTGCTTTTCTTGGAATTGCAGAAGCTCAGGATGGACTCGGCAATAAAAAAGAGTCGTTCAGATACCGACAACTTGCTTACGAAATTGAGAAAAACAAAGACGAAATCAAAAAACAAAAAAATGACATTCAGGCTGATAATAAAATTGCAGCAAATGCTCCAAAGAGCAATTCAGGGAGAAGGACAGAATTTTTCAATCGCTTTATTACTCAAAATATTGACGATTCACAAACTGAATCAAAATATAGTGATGCCAGACGAGGTGCTGTGCAACAAAGATATGCAGATGTTGTAAACGAACGTAACTTTGGAATAACGTATTATGCTAAATCTGATGAATTGCGCCGTACAAATCTCTTTCATCCTTTATTGGAAAATTACAATAAAACCAAAAAAATTGTTTCTGCGCTTAAAATTACAAATCATGAGATTCCGCTATCATCCGAACAGGTTGACAGACATTTTGAAACCATCGATGCACTGTCACAAAAAATTCAGAACGATGAACGAAATGCGGATTTGTATTTTTTCAGAGCCATGGAATTTTCACTTGTACAGGATTTTAACAGTTCACTTGAGGATTTGAATAAAGCGTTGTCATTGCGCTCCGATTTTGTATTAGCATATTTTTGTCGCGCAAACATACGTTTCAAACAAGTTGAATATCAAAAAAATACACTAACCGAAACGTTACCAAAAATAAATTCAGGAAAAAACGAAAAAATAAAAACATTAAGTTCAGAAGAACAATACAAATTTGATTCGGAACTTATTTTGCGCGATTACGATAAAGTTATAGAACTTCAACCTGATTTTGCTTTTGCATATTTCAATAAAGCCAATGTTTTAAGCACTCAGGGGGATTTTAAATCGGCTATTTCGCAATATTCAAAAGCAATAGAAATGGATGCTGATTTTGCTGAAGCATATTTCAATCGCGGTCTCACAAATTTGTTTATTGGCGAAGATGCTAAAGGGAAAGCTGATTTAAGTAAAGCCGGAGAATTAGGTATCTATCAATCCTATAATTTATTGCATAGGCTTAATTAAAAAAATATCAAAATTAAAAAAATACAAATCTGAATAGAAGTTGAAATGAAAAATCAATTAAAATTCAGATGTAAAATGAAATTTAATATTTTGAAAATCGTTTTGTGCCATTTGAAGTACGTAAGCAGAGTCAGCCATAAAAACATCACGTCCTTCGCGGTCGGTAGCCATGTATTGGGCTTTACGTTTTTTAAAGTTTTCAAGTTCAGTTGCGTTGTCACTTTCAATCCAGCAAGCTTTGTACATTGAAAGTGGTTCCCAACGGCATTGTGCGCCATATTCGTGTAATAAGCGGTATTGAATTACTTCAAACTGCAATTGTCCTACAGTTCCAATAATTTTGCGGTTATTATACTGACTAACAAAAAGTTGTGCAACTCCCTCGTCCATAAGTTGATTTACACCTTTTTCCAACTGCTTAGTTTTCATAGGATCAGCATTTTCAATGTACTTAAACATTTCCGGCGAAAAACTTGGCAAACCTTTGAAATGGAGAATTTCACCAGAAGTAAGTGTGTCACCTATTTTAAAAGTACCGGTATCGGGCAACCCAACTATATCGCCGGCGTAAGCTTCGTCCACTGTTTCCTTTTTTTGAGCCATAAATGCGGTAGGAGAGGAAAAACGCATCATTTTACCATGCCTGATATGACGATAATTTACATTTCGCTCGAATTTACCGGAACATATCTTTACAAAAGCTATACAACTCCGGTGATTCGGATCCATATTAGCATGAATTTTAAAAACGAAACCACTGAAATTTTCTTCGTATGGATTTACTTCACGCTCAAGCGATTTTACAGGTAGTGGAGAAGGTGCAATTTCCACAAAACAATCGAGCAATTCCTTTACACCGAAGTTGTTTAGCGCACTACCAAAAAAAACAGGCGCAAGATGCCCTTCAAGATATCTCTTGACATCGAAATTATCATATACTCCGTGAATAATTTCCATATCTTCCCTGAGTTTTTTCGCATCGCGCTCACCCACAAGTTTATCAAGTTCATTCGATGCTATATCATCGAGTTTCACCGATTCACTTATCGTTTGTTTGTTTGGTGTGTATAGCTCAAGATTGTCGCGGTAAATATTATAAACTCCTTTGAATGTGAAACCCTGATTTATAGGCCAGCTAAGTGGACGAACCGCAATTTGTAATTCAGCTTCGAGTTCATCAAGCAAGTCAAACGCATCTTTTCCTTCGCGGTCCATTTTGTTGATGAAAATCATTACAGGCGTATTTCTCATTCTACAGACATTCATCAGTTTTCTGGTTTGAGTCTCTACACCTTTTGCAGCATCAATTACAATTATAACGCTATCGACGGCAGTAAGTGTACGGAATGTATCTTCCGCAAAATCCTGGTGCCCCGGTGTATCAAGAATATTAATTTTAAAATCCCGGTATTCAAAACCCATTACTGACGTAGCAAC
>CAYNGF010000286.1:0-2579 GCA_964396515.1 uncultured Paludibacter sp. | reverse complement strand
CAGATTGTACACGTTGCTATAAAAATGGAAACTGTGAGTTGCAAAGTTTAGCTTCGGAATATAAAATTATGGAACAGGAATTTATACGTCTTGTTCCTTTCAAAAATTACACTATCGATAAATTTTCACCATCAATAATTAAGGACGACAGCAAATGTGTGCGTTGCCAGCGATGTGTTCGAACTTGTGCTGAATTACAGGGAGTTAATGCTCTTTCTGTTGCCTACAAAGGCGATCAGATGAAAATAACTACTTTTTTTGAGAAATCGCTAAATGATGCTGTTTGCACCAATTGCGGACAATGTATAATTCATTGCCCTACAGGTGCATTGGTCGAAAAAAATTATATCGAGGAAGTCTGGGATGCTATTGCAGACAAAACAAAACATGTGGTTGTGCAAACAGCACCTGCTGTCAGAGTTGGTTTGGGAGAAGAATTAGGTTTCCCACCGGGTACACGCCTGACAGGAAAAATGGTTTCAGCACTTAAACATTTAGGTTTTGATGCTGTAATGGATACCGATTTTACTGCCGATCTTACCATTATGGAAGAAGGAACTGAATTACTTACACGTTTGAAACGTGCTTTGGTAGATAAAGATCCCGAAGTAAAATTGCCTATGGCAACATCCTGTTCGCCTGGATGGATAAAGTATATTGAGCATCTTTTCCCTGAAAACCTTGATATGCTTTCTACTTGCAAATCGCCACAGCAAATGTTTGGAGCATTGGTAAAAACCTATTATGCTCAAGCTCGAAAACTCGATCCGGATAAAATTGTATGCGTTTCAATTATGCCATGTACTGCTAAAAAATTTGAAGCAAGCCGGCCAGAAATGCATGACAGCGGTTATCGTGACGTAGATTACGTACTAACAACCCGTGAACTTGCCATAATGATAAAACAAGCAGGTATCGATTTCTCAAAAATTGAAGAAATGCATTTTGACAGGCTTATGGGAGAATCTACAGGTGCAGCAGTAATTTTTGGATCTACAGGTGGAGTTATGGAGGCTGCATTGCGCACTGCCTACGAAATTGTTACAGGACGCGATGTGCCTTTCGATAACTTGAATATTACTCCCGTCCGGGGTATGGAGGGCATCAGAGAAGCATCAATAAAAATTGAAAATCCATTGCAGGAATGGGCATTTTTGGATGGAGTGGAACTCAAGTGTGCAGTTGCTCACGGTTTGGTTAATGCCCGAGAGGTTATGAAAGCTGTAAACTCAGGCAAGGCAAATTATCACTTTATCGAATTTATGGCTTGTCCAGGTGGATGTTTGGGTGGCGGTGGTCAGCCTATTCCTACAAATCCCGAAATCAGACGGAAAAGAGCTGAAGCTATTTATGCAGAGGATGAGGGTATGCCATTACGTAAGTCACATTTAAATCCTGAGATACTAAAAATCTATAAAGATTTTCTCGGAAAACCACTGGGTGAAAAATCACACCATTTACTGCATACTAAGTATGTAAAAAGAGGAATATAATTAGGATATTTTTATTGAAACCTGTATTTTTTCTGATATTAGTAAAAAGTACAGGTTTTTCATTATGCATTTTAAGATTAAAAACAAAAATTTTTCAAATATAATGTTTATTTGTTAGTTAAATAAAACATTAAACATTTTAATTATATTTGTATCATAATTTCAAATAGATTTAATTTGAATTCGATATTTCTTTGTAATTAAAATTCTTCTTAATAACCTTTTTTAAATCCAATAGTAAACATGGAAAAGAAAACAACAAAGAAAATTACCAAAGTGGAAGGTGGTAGTAGTGTAAATATTCCTCCCACTCAAACTACAACTTTCGTAGCAAGTGACGAAAGTAAAGCAAAAGCTAAAAATTTCAGAATTTTAGCTATCGTTTCGTGGGTAATAGCAATGGGATTGCAAGCAGGTGCTATTTATTTGCTTTATCAGGTGCCTTTAAAAATGACCTTGCTAATAATACTGATTGTTGTTGATTTGATTTTTGCCGTTGCAGGCTCCTTGCTTTGGAAAAAAGCTAACCGTTTCGACCCTGCATCAGAAAAAGATAAGGTGAAATTTTTTATTCAAAATCAATTAGGAGCAATAATCGGTGTGTTAGCCTTTTTACCTTTGGTTGTACTCATTTTTACGAATAAAAATATGAGTGGAAAACAAAAAGGTATTCTTGGTACCATTGCAGCAGTTGCACTGGTAATAGCCGGAATTACAGGTGTTGATTTTAATCCGCCTTCGGTAGAGCAATATACTGAACAAACACAACAGGTTGAACAATTGAACAATGGTTTAAACCGTGTTTATTGGACAAAATCGGGGACGGTTTATCACATTTATTCTGATTGTTCACACATAAATACTGACCGAACTGATGAAATTTTTGAAGGCACAGTAGCCCAAGCTCGCGAATTGAAGAAAATTACAAATCTTTGCAAAACTTGTGAAAGCAGGGCAAAACGCGAAAACGGAAATGATACTAAAGATGTGCAGAATGCTGTAGAGGAAATGATTTCTGACTCGGCCGGAGGTAATTAGAATAACAAAAATTTTTAAAAGGCGTTGGGATACAATTTATTCTCAGCG
>CAYNGF010000285.1:0-2596 GCA_964396515.1 uncultured Paludibacter sp. | reverse complement strand
ATCATACAATGGCCTGCTCGTCAACGGGAATGTGGCGGCGACAAACATCTCCCAAACCCCGATCGAAAATGGAATTCTGCAGGCTGGCCCCGATGGAAAAGCTGATGCAGGCTGGCTGCCAGACCTGAGCGGTTTGTACCTGCCTATCGGCGGCAAGGCTGCTGACTCAGATTATCTGGACGGCAAGGATTCAAGCTACTTCGCGGCTGCCAATCACAACCACGCAGGGGATTACCTGCCAATCAATGGCAAGGCCGCAGACGCGGAAAAGCTGGATGGTCTGGATTCGACACAGTTTGAGCGGGCGTCCGACTGGTTGAGCTGGACGCCAACCTGCACTGGGTGGTCGAGTTATACTGCAAGACGAGGCCGATATCGCGTCCAGGGCAAAACGCTGTTTTTTGTCTGCGAGATCAGGGGGACGTCAAATGCTACATCGGCAACGGTCACACTGCCAGCAGGTTTGAGATCAGCGAATGTAATAAGCACTGGAGTTTGGCCCTTTGCAGGGATTGGCGTCGATAACGGTGCAGGTCTGGCAAACCCGATCCGTGGCAATGTTGCCAATAATTCGACTGTTATTAATTTGTACAAAGATTTTGGCGGTGCCAACTGGACAGCCAGCGGGGACAAACAGGCCATCTTTAGCGGATGGTGCGAAATCGCATAGGAGCAAAATGACAAACAAAAACAGACCTTTTGGAATTGACATATCTTCACATCAATATTCACCAGACGGCAAGAAAAAGCCTGATTTTGGGCTAATCCGCGAGAAAACTGACTTTGTGGCAGTGCGGGCTGGGATCAGCTGGGGATATCAGGACAGATGGTTCCGATGGAGCTGGGATCATCTGGCGGGGCACAACCGGCTGGCTTATCATGTCCCCTATTTCGGGGAGAGCCCGATCAAACAGATGGACAATTTTTTCCGGATCGTGGAGGACGGGAGCGACTGGAACCATGACCGGCTTGCACTCGATCTGGAGCTGGCGCACAACAACACCAGGCGAAAGATCACCGATACAACGCTGGCTTGTCTGGAGATCATCCTCTCGAGGACTGGGCGATATCCGTTGGCTTATTCGCGCGCCAACTGGGTCGATACTTATCTGATTTTTGCGGATCTTCCCAAACTGGATTGGTGGTTGGCGACCTATCGCAAGCCGCTTCCCGCCCCTCTCTACACCGAGGAGCACCCCGGGCCGCCATATCTGCCAAAAGGGCTGTCGGACTATCTGATCCATCAGACAGCCGAGAAAGCCAGCGGCAAGGATGTGGGCGTCGTGTCTTATTTTGTGGATGCTAACCGCTGGAATGGGACTTTGGGCGAGCTCAACGCTTATTTTGGCAGAGGACAGACGCCTCCTGATGAGCCGGTCGATCCGATCGAGGAGCCGGAAGAGCCACCGGTTGAGGAGACGGTGCTCTTTAAGGTCAAGATCACGACCAAAGCGCCTAACAAATATATCGTCTACAAATCGGTCAACGGAGAGCGCTGGCCGAGGGAGCCGCATTGGTTGGAGTCTGGGTCGGTGCACAACGTCTACGAGGTCGAAGGTAAGTGGTACCGGATCGGCGTGGGAAAGTGGATCAACGGAGCCTTTGAGCAGTGGGTCAGGATCGTGGTTGACGCGAGCGATGATCCTTATCTGGGCCCGGCCTGGTGGCAGCGTGATCCGCGCTGGCGCGATCAGATATTGGGCACCAAATCGACCATCGGGGATAACGGTTGCCTGCTGACGGTCAACGATATGCACGCGGTCGAGGCTGGCAATGACTCAAATCCGGTCAAACACAACCAGTGGATGACCGAGAACGGCGGCTATGCCGACGGCAACCGGTACCGCTGGGAAAAGCTGCCAGAGCAATTCCCGAATCTTGAGTTTGTTGGCCACACCTACGGGCCAACGGATGAGCAGATCAAAGACGCGCTCAGACGAGGTGAGATGATCTCGCTGCTGGTTGATTTTAACGAATCGACCTGGTTTGAGGAGATGCACTGGGTCAAGCCTTTCGCGGTGGACGAGCAGGATCGGATTTGGGCGATCGATCCCTGGCGCGCGGATGGCGTGATCCTGCTGAGAGAGCATTACAAAAAACAATTCTCGCGTTACGCGAGCTATAGGAGGATCGGATGAAAAAGAAAATGGTTTGTATGAGCCAGGTTGCGGCAGTATTTAACAAACCCACCTCTGGCAGCGGCAGGGTGGGTCAATTGTGGCGCGCAGGTGCTGATCCGGACTTGAGAGGCGGGAGCTGTGGCGCTTACGAGTTGGCTTGCTCATCGTTGGCCGTTTTCTTTTTGCGAGGGCGACCGCCCTTTTTTCCATTCTCGCGGGAGGCACGAGCTTTGGCTTCGGACGTGACCCGTCCGGCGCGGGCTTGTTGTGGTTCGACGGCGACCTTTTTGAGACTTGCCCAATCCCAGGCCTGGCCTGTCTCATCAACAAAGACCGGCTGATTGTAAGAGCTGGCTGGGTGGTCGGTGGTCAGGCGACCCCTGATCTCTGTGCCGTCAAATAGTGTGGCGATGGCGATCTCGTTCATTTTGTCTCCTTTTCTAATTTTGCACAGGGGGCTATATCTCGACAATCTT
>CAYNGF010000284.1:0-2604 GCA_964396515.1 uncultured Paludibacter sp. | reverse complement strand
CTTATTTTCAGCGAAGTTATTATGTCAGACCATGTCCCATCAGCATTAGTACATTTAATTTCGAGTTCGTAATTTCCATGTTTCAAGCTTGTAAAGTTTGCAAATCGTCTGTTTGCTGGAACTTCTTTCCAGTTTTGATCGAAACCTTTTAATCGATAAGCGTATTTAATTTTATCCGGGAATGAAAAATTCAGAGCAGAAAACTCAATACTAAAAGCTTTGTCTGCTTCTTTAAGTGTAAGTTGAACCGGACTGGTTTTATCATAATTGATGAAACGTCTTTTTGTTTCACTTTGATATGGAAATATAACTTGGTTTAAAACTGATATTTTGGTTATTTCAGTTTTGTTGTTAATGGCTGCAGGTAAGAACTTTAGTGGATCGAAAACAGTAAAACCCGCTATATGCCCAAAATACATTTTTCCATCCGATGCTTTAAGATAGGCATCCCAATAAAACTGATTGGTCGCCAGTCCGTCCACTACTGTAAAACTTCGTGTATTCCTTGTTTCGGGGTGAAAAGCACAAATTCCCTTATCAGTACTGAGCCACAAATTTCCGGTATCATCTTCAAGAATTCCGTAAATTACGTTATCAATCAGTCCATTTTTTTCATCAAACTTTTTAATAACGGTTTTACCGTTGATACTTCGTAAACTGTAAAGCCCATTGCCATTACTACCTAACCAAATTTTCTTTTCACGTGATTCGTGAATGCAATTTATCTTTTCTACAATCTTTGAATCGGTTTTTGTAAGTAAAAAATGATAGTGCTGATATGCAATACGGTGTTTTCGAACATCAGATTTACTTAAATAAATACAATATAAGCCATTGCCGGTTCCTGCCCAAAGTCTTCTATCTGAATCGATAAAAATCCCGGTAACTAATTGTATCGACTTACCATCAGATAGTTTATTAAGCACCGGATAAAATCGATTCGCTTCTATATCCAAAAAATCGAGTCCTTCGCGTGTGCCTATCCAAATGCCCTTATTAAGGCTGTCGTATTGAAGGGCAGCCACAAAATTGCTTGAAATGGCTCTTCCTTCCGAATCCTGATTAAATCTTTGGTAAACGGGTTGATACTTATCAGCATATTTCAACCTGCTGAGACCATTTCCCCATGTTCCTATCCAAAAATCCTTAAATTTATCCTGACAAATAGCACTTACCGAATTGTGCTGGAGCGATTTTGAATTTCCTTGCACGGTTGTAGAATGGATAAATACACTTGTTCCTTTTTTACGGATATTTAAACCTCCTTCCACCGTACCAACTAATAAATCCCCATCGTTATCTTCGTAAATAACATTTACAGGATTTTTCGAAAGACTTGAAGGGTTGTTTTCGATATGAGAAATGTTTGTAAAAAAAGTTTGTGTGGGACGAAGAAGATTTACACCACCCTTATGTGTTCCTATCCATAGATTTTCACCATCCACCAATAAGCAGCTTAGAAAATTATTATTCAGCACGCATCCCTCATTCACTGATTCCGTATTGATTCGCCTGAAACTATTGGTAGCTTGATTGTAAATGTTCAAACCTATGAGTGTAGCTACTAACACTTCTCCTTCCGAATTAATTTTAATGTCAGTTATTGTGTTCGATGAAAGTGAATTATTGTTGATGGGATTGTTGGTATAATAAATTGATTCTTCTGTGTTTAGGTTAAATTTGAGTAACCCTATCGAAGTTCCAACCCATAACCAGTTATTATCAACAAAAATAACTGTTATTATTCCATTTAAGTTTCTTAGCATTTCAGTAGTATCAACCCTTTTATAAACTCCACCATTATCAGGTATCATGCGTATAATGTTGTTATTGTCCCCAATATACACACTGTTACCAACGAAACACAAAGATTCGACTGTAGAACTTCTTAATAACTGTTGTAGGTGATAATTCCCATTTTCAGTTGGCATAATCAAAGATAAACCTGAGGAATGTACAACCCACATATTTCCGTGAACGTCACGTTTTAATAGTCTGATAAATTCACCTGACAAATCTATTTCAGATTTTATTTTTGGAGATAAAGGATATAGCTGTCCGGTTTTGTAGTCATGGCAAAAGAGTCCGTTTTCTGAAGCAATCCAAAGATTTCCTTCCGCATCTTCTTCTACACAATTTACCACTTTAAGTGGGTACTGATAACCATTCCCCACACCGGAAAAATGCAAAAAATCATACCCGTCGTAACGGTCGATACCACTGGTAGTACTAAACCAAATAAACCCTCGGGTGTCCTTGTAAATGTGGTTTACGTGATTGCGAGACAAACCTGCATCGGCATTAAGGTAGGAAACAGTATATGCTGAAAACAATGAATTTACTCCTATCAGTGTGATAACAGAATACAACAATAATCTTTTGTTGATCATAAGTCAGACAAATTATAAAACGTACGAAAATATACAAATTGCATGAAATTTCAGAGGATAAAAATACAAACAATGGGGATAATTTGTTTTTTACTGACAGATTTGTTAAGCAACAATGAAAATTATATAAAATTCAGGACAATAAAGTTTTATGTTAATTTGAAAAAACATCCTCTATCAGGGCATTTTTGTCCGCATAAATACATTTTATATT
>CAYNGF010000283.1:0-2616 GCA_964396515.1 uncultured Paludibacter sp. | reverse complement strand
GATACTGATAGTATGAATTCTGCAATTTGGATGTTAGCTGAAAAACCAAAATATGGCAAGGGTGATATTCAATTCAGAAAATACGCTCATTATAACGGTGAAATTGATATATTAGAGCGATTTAGCTCTGAAGATATTGCACGAAACAATATTCATACTTTCAATACAGCCAATAAAATTGACAAAAGCCCTGCAAATGAAATAAAGTTAAAAGTTAAAGATTTTCATATTTATTCTGTTGAAATTTTGCCGGAAGAAATCAGGTTTTATATGGACAAAAAGTTAACTTTACGATATAAGAAAAAAAATGAAGGAGGTTTTGGTCAATTTCCATTTGATCAAAACTACTATTTGATGATTGAGATATTAACAAGTAGAAAGTACGGCTCAGTAAGTAAAGAAAATAAACCTGTAAAAATGGTAATTGATTGGGTTAAGATATATGAACTTGTTGAAATTCAATAAATAATTTAATTAGTTTAATTATTCTGATTAAAAACTATAGAAGTATTTTAAATAAAAATAATGGTATCTGAAAATAATAAGCGAATTGCAAAAAATACACTTTTTCTTTATTTCAGAATGCTTATTACCGTAGTTGTTTCTTTATATACTTCACGAATTGTGTTAAACACACTGGGTGTAGTAGATTTTGGAATTTATAATGTAGTAGGTGGAGTTGTTACCATGTTGGGGTTTTTAAACGGAGCTTTGACAACTTCAACTCAAAGATTCTTATCATTCGATTTAGGAAATAAAGATTTTGTACAATTAAATAAAACATTTTCCAATGCAATTAATATACATTTTTTACTTTCAATTGTTGTATTATTGCTTGCTGAAACTATTGGTTTATGGTTATTAAATAATAAACTTACAATACCTGTCGATAGAATAAATGCTGCAAATTGGGTATATCAATTTTCAGTATTTGCATTTGTAATAAATATTTGGACTGTACCCTACAATGCTGCAATTATAGCTCATGAACGAATGAGTGTTTTTGCATATATTAGTCTGTTTGAAGTTTTTATGAAACTTATTGTAGTTTTTATAATAACTTATTTAAGTTTTGATAAACTAAAGCTTTATTCGGTTTTAATTTTTTTAGTAGGTATATTCTTGTACATAATTTACATTATGTACACAAATAAAAAGTTACTAGCCTGCAAATACAAATACAATTGGGATAAGGAACAATTTATTAAAATGTTCAGTTTTACCGGTTGGAATTTATGGGGAAGTATTGCAGGTGTAGTTGCAGATCAGGGTATAAATCTATTATTAAATGTATTTTATGGTCCTATTGTAAATGCTGCCCGTGGCATTGCATTTCAGGTAAATAATGTTGTTAGTCAGTTTGTATTTAACTTTCAGTTTGCGTTAAATCCTCAAATTGTGAAGTATTATGCTGAAGATAACAAAAAAGAAATGTTTAATTTAATTTTTATTGGAAGTAGAGTATCATTTTTGCTGTTTTATCTTATTGCTGTACCAATATTGTTTAATACTGAACATATAATGTTTTTGTGGTTAAAACAAGTTCCGGAACATTCGGTATTATTTACTCAGTTGATTATTATTAATGCTATGATAAATTCAATATCGGGAACTATTATGACTACAGCACAAGCAACCGGTAAAATTAAAAAATATCAAATAATAGTTGGAACAATACTGTTTTTGAATTTGCCAATATCTTATGTAATATTAAAAATATATTCAATTCCGGAATTAACCATAGTAATTTCAATTTTAATTACTTCTGTTTTACTCTTTGTTCGTTTATTTCTTGTAAGAACATTGGCCGGCATATCAATAAAAGAGTATTTTCAAAAAGTTCTTCTAAAAATATTTTTTGTAGTTTTAATAAGCATCTTGATTTTGTTTGGGTTTAATTTAATTAATTTTGATGTCAATTTTTTGCATGAGTTTATTATTAAAATTACAGTGGAGATTATCTTAACTTTTCTGATTATTGTAACTGTTGGTTTAACTGAAAATGAACGTAATTTGATTAAAATAAGGTTGTTAAGTTTTTATAAATGAAAAAAATAATTCGATATTTAAAGTCTTTGATTTTCTATTTAAAATATTATAGGGTTATTTATTCTGTATATTTTAATTTTAAAAAATTACCTTTCAGGCATGCAGTTCGTCTTCCTGTAATGTTTTGTAATGATGCTTACTGTGATTTTTCAAAATATGGTAAGCTAATATTGACCGATATTTTTTTTAAAAATAAATGCAAAATATTAATTGGTCAAAAAGTTAAAGACTTTGATTATCAGTGTGAAAAAACATATATCAATATAATGGGTACATTGGTTTTTAATGGTAATTTTAAAAGTTTAAGGGGAGCGAATATAGATGTAAGAGGCGTTTTGGAATTTGATGATGATGTTTTAATCGGACCAAGAGTTCGAATTCGTGCATATAACTCGATAAAAATTGGCAAAAATGCACGTATAGCTCATGAATCACAGATTTTTGACACAAATTTTCATTATACTGAAAATCCAGACAGCCCCGGATATCAAAGCATTTCAAAACCAGTAATTATTGGAAATTATTGTTGGATTGGAAACCGGACTACAATAAGTGCAGGGGTAACTT
>CAYNGF010000282.1:0-2617 GCA_964396515.1 uncultured Paludibacter sp. | reverse complement strand
ATCAACCTCGACTTTCAAAATTCTAATTATAGTGCAAACCTAAAAGCGTGTGTTACCAAATCGTGCATTGGTTATGAAGAATTTGTCGTCTGTTTTAGTGAAGTTTATTTTGTTTTTTCAAATGCACGCCTGATAGTCATTATACTTAGATAATGATATCAAACGTGCATTTCATTTTGTAATCAATTTTAATTTGCTGACAAATAGTCTTGTTCCGTTATACGATACGTGTAATTATTAACATAATCACCTGTCTTATCACTTATTACTTGAACATCATATGCATCAAGCCATAATATATTTTGTTTTTTATCAGGGGATTTAAAAGTGTAATTAATCTGCTTTTTGTCTTCAAAAATTATAATTAATGAATCTACTTCTTCAAAAGGTTCTGAGAAACCAGAAAAACCTTGAATTATACTTTTTTTATAAATTAAATTTTGATTGATTGTGTGTATTTCCAAACTATCATTTTTATAAATTCTTATGTCTAAATTTTTACCACTTTCGTTTATAATAAAAAAATTTGAAGTGTAAATAGGTTCTTTTCCAGTACAACCTAAAGTAAAAAACAACAATGATAGAAATAACACTAAAATTACCAATTTACTTTTTATCATAATACATTTCTATTGAGTTAATTAAATTGTCAATTTGTGAATCGGTTACACCTGATGGTTTTTGTTTTTTCAAATTCTTTGATAAACTCTCTAAACCATGCGATTTTATCAAAATATTATTCAATGTTGCTAAGTCATACCCTTTAACACTGTCGTTAGGGTATTCGAAACCATCGGTTCTTGCTCCTAATTTTATTCGCTGATTATAGTCATCAATTAAATCAATAAATAAAGGAGAATACTCGTTCTCGTAGTTTTTATATGGCCAATCTTGAAAATCGTCCCCAAAAATTGAAGAATAACCATAATCACTATACTCTAAATTAACGATATAGTATTGGGATGCGATTGCCCAACTTTCAACCAATACATCATTAACAGTCAAGAAGTTTATTTCACTACCAAACATTGAATAGCAATGAAAGATATGTGATAATTCGTGGATAGTTGATCTGAATATTTCGTTTGATGTTCTATACTTACAATAGATTTTTATATCAGGAAAAAGCCAACTAATTGGACTTGGTATAAATTTCACCCAAGTATAATATATGGATCTACCTGGCTCATCTAAACAACATAGCTTTATTGAAGGTGGATTGAACGAATATTTAAACGGATTTTTTGTATTTAAATTATTTTTATAAAACATTCTGTAAGCAGCTCTATGTATTGTTGCATAATATTTACTTTTCCCACTATTTATATCCAATGTCCAGTTTGATTTACTGCCATTTGGACCGCTATAATATGCTTGCCATACCCATCCATCACGTATGTCCCAAAAATAATCTTCCCATACTATGCTCCAATTCACCTCACCACTAAATGAACCAGACATTACGGCTGTTCCCGATGAATTTGTCAGACCATCTTCCCAATTGAACCACCATCTTGCTCTTACCCTAACGCCTTGAAGTGGCACATTGCGACTTAATTTGTCATCGTAAACACTGATTGTAGCACTTGGTGTCCATCGATTAGATGCTTTTTGAATACTTTGAGTTGAATTAATTTTTTGTGCGGAATTACTATTTCCCGTTAATTCAAGTGATTTATTTTCTAAAATCTCCCACCAATTATCACTTATGTTACTGCTCACTTTTTGACTTTTGATACCTTGTATATTATTCTCAATAAGTGTTGGCAAGTATAGTTGCTCAATTACTTCGTATTGACTTATTGGCGAAGTATATCCAACAGGTACACGGGTGTAAAGCCAAGTAAAATCATTTCCGATTAATGTAGAATCAATATACTTCTCGCCTTCTGTGAGCTCATAATCAAGTGGATACGAGAACAATGTAAGTGCAGTGTCTCCTAACATTGTTTCCAATTCAGCACTGTCTTTTGGAAGAAACCGAACGTACAAATGAGTAGCTTCAATATTTAAAGCCGCTTTCATTAATCCCTCTTGCTGTAATGCAGAATATGCTTTTTTCATATTCGAAACAGAATAAGGATTTTCAAGTTTTTTTACTTTTTTAATTAGTAGTCCAGTATTACTCTCGTTAACAACATTTTTATTAATATCAGCTTCATTCTTGTCGCATGAAGTCAGTGTAAATGCCACAAGGGCAATTAAATAAAATAGTTTCTTCATTTTGTTTTGTTTTTCAAATGCTTCGTAGAATTTCTTGTTTTTATTTCTCAAAGCGTTCAGATTATTATTCATAAGTCATTACAACCGATAGGTTGTCTGTCGATTTAAGTTCGTTTGTGTTAAACAAACTTTTGGTGGCACACGATTACAAGGTTAATTTGTAATCCAAGCAAATTTTTCATTTTCGATATATACGTTTCATAGTTTTTCCGTATTCACACATTCTGTCCGCTACTGTTGTTCGCAAACAAAATTATTTTCTGCTTTTCTAACTAGTATTCATGTTGTTTTTTTATTTTTTTGCATGTTTGGTAACGACCGAGGCTATGGGCTTGGGCAGGCTGCGGGCGAATTTCCTGTCGCAATAGCGACAAAGGAAATGCGGGCGCAAAGA
>CAYNGF010000281.1:0-2620 GCA_964396515.1 uncultured Paludibacter sp. | reverse complement strand
TCCTCAGCAATCTTCTTGGAGATATCCCTTGACGACATGCCCTGGCTAGTCCAGTCGAGCACTTCTTTTTCGAGTTTGTATTGTTCAACCTTGTTAGGTCTAGGCATGTCATCACCTCCAGTTTGTTATGATATGTTATGTTATGTTACGTAACAAGATAAGAGGCCCCGAAGGGCTTATGAATACTTGATTTGCTAAGCGATATGTGCAGACTGATTGTTTTGGTGAGTTTACAACAAAACCCGCTCTTTCGAGCGGGCGAGGTAACAACATGAGAATAGAAACTTTGTTTATTATATCATCCTGGCAACCTTGCATTGTCTAGAACATACGTTATCTTCTCAGCGAATTCCTTTCCAAGTTCTCTTGTTCTCGGATCCGCTGTGTGATCTAGTCTGAACGAGAAAAGTAGTCCCTCTCCTCTAAGCAATTTCAAATCGCTGTTATACACTTTCACGAAAATAAGGTGAGTTTCCTTTCTCTTCACGATTGTTATTCCCAGATCTACTCTGTGAATTCCTCTTGACAGACTCAAAATAGTTGGTACATTACTCTGAACGACTTTCTCGATGGGTAGATCCGGTTTGATTACCGTAACTCGCTCGTACCCCTCAAATAGCTCGCAAAGCAGCGGAATGACTTTGAAATCTACATCCTCCCATGTGATCGCCTTATCTACCAAGTAAGCTTTAAGGGCACTGCGAACAACATCGCTAATTGAAACTCCTTCATATTCACCAAGGAAAACCTCAAGGCGATCTCTTGTCTCTTTATCGAGCCTGATCGCCGTCCTCTCTGGCAGTGCCATTTTCTCCTCCTCCTTCCTTCCTCCTGTTATCATCGAAGGAAGTCAACTGGAAGGTCGGGTCTATGTTGTTACAAACTCCGCAGAACCGTCTATCATAATTATCGCTGATTCCTGGTTCGTTTTTCTGAGAAAGGTGGTTAACGCTTGCTTCAACTCCTCTATCGCTGGTTCAATTGGTTCATTTAAGAGAACAATAATCATTCGCGAGTCTTCTTTAATCGTAATGCCCGCGCGGTTTTTGTACCAACCCTTTACAGGCATTTCGGTCAACCCGCCCGCGATTTCTGTGATGTCTTCGTATAGTTCTTCCACTCGTCTATCTTCTGCTTCAAATGGTACTCCGTTTCTGTCAGACAGACCTATCACGATTTCTATTCTCATTATTGGCACCTCATTTCAAAGACCCTTCCAGTTGACTTCAATAGAATTATAGCATATGGTTTGACGATATGTCAAACATATTCGATTTCACTTTCTGAGAAAGGGCAAAGAAAAAAGGCCCAACATCTCGGGCCTTACACTTTTCGCATTCTAGATATAGTATATCATTTTTGCGTCCCATGGTTCAACTTATCATTCTCTTTCGAGATTGAGAACAACGAAGTTGTTGGTTTTAACGGGATCGAGGCCCAGCTTTTCATAGGCGGCCCTCAATCTTCTTCTCAAAACTCCTTCGCTTATCCCAAGGAAAGATGCAAGCTCACGGTTGCTCGGAGGTTTCCCGTCTTTACGGCTGTGGTCTATAAGCCTCCAGAAGACAGCCTCCATCTGTCGTTTGGTAAGTCTTCTGAACATACCGTCCAAGATCCCGATCGCCTGGTAGTATATTTCCTTCTCCTGGACTCCGATCAATCTTTTGGTCCTAAGGGCAGCGCTCATGCTAATCTTTGACTGGAAGGACGGAGACATGCATGGAGTTTCGACCATGATCTGTCCGTCTATCAGTCCAAGAATGACAGGCCTTTCCAGGACTCTGGCCCACATGGACTGTAGCGAACGCAGGACGATGACAAGATCCTCTTCTGAATGAGCACCAACTACAAGCCTTTCACATCTCTCCTGAAGCATCCTTTCCCTCCGAACGTAACGAGGGCCTTGGCGGAGGCCCTCACGCATTTCCAAGAATGGTGGCTTTGTTCAATTCATCCAGCTTCTCGTACAACTCAAGAAACTCCTTCATCTCGTTCAGATGTGTCCAGATCTGCGAGACCGGTTCAGACGATCTCATCTTTCCGAGTTTCCCGAGTTCGGATTCAAGTCTTTTCTTGTGCCGCAATAGGACCGAATATGTGGGAAAGGCTATCGAAAGAGCTTTAGCCCTTTCCGTTGCGACGTTCTTCTTCATCGCTCAACCTCCCGGATATCACCAACACAGAGTAAACGACCAGGACAAGGACCCCGAAGGCTAGCGCGCCCAGGAAGATCATGTCTCGTCCTCCTTCTTCTTGATTTCGAACACGTATAGATCCGGGTTCTGTTTTCTCGCGATAAGCATCGCGTCGGTGACATTGAGGGCATCAACCTCGACATCCTTTCTCTCCGTCTTGCTGTAAGCTGTCTTTCCCACCGTCACTATGTAAATCATGTTGAAACGCCTCCTCGTTCAGTTGCTTTGTCAGTATGTTTCCGCATTCGCATGTCCATTCCGTGTGTGAAGCCGAACTGTAGTAAATGCGGCCGCATTCAGGGCATCGCCTTCTGACCATCCGGGACCTCCCTCTTCCAGCCCTTGATTCTCCATTTGCTTCCGCGTGCCGTCTTTCTAGCTTGTTTCCTGGCCTCTTCAGCGGCTTTCCAGATCTTTTCGCCTTC
>CAYNGF010000280.1:0-2644 GCA_964396515.1 uncultured Paludibacter sp. | reverse complement strand
GCTCCCAAATTGCCCGATACCGATGGAGATGGAATGCCCGATGCATGGGAAGATGCCAATGGTTTAAACAAATCAAATCCGGCTGACGCTACTCAAATTCACGAGAGTGGTTATCTGAATATTGAACGATATATAAACAGCATTCAGAAAGGAAATCCTTATGTAAAGTATCCCACGGCATTGTCGGTAAAAGCAGTGGACGTTAATTCCATCACACTTAAATGGACCAACAATGCCGAAACCGCGACCAATATTGTGGTAGAACGCTCCGACGATAACAGTAATTTTACTGAAATTGCACGCTTAACTCCTACTGAAACACAGTATAAAAATGAAAATCTGACTCCAAATACAACCTATTATTTTCGGCTGAAAACACTGAACGGAGAGCTTGCTTCCGCTTACACAACCACACTAAAAACTGCTACATTGGGCGAAGCTGCACCTCCAATGCCGTGTATTGACCCGATTCCGGCTGATAAATCGCTTATTAGCTCGTACATGCAAACCACACTGCAATGGACCAACCTCACAGGAAATTGGGCAGGTGTATTGTATTACGATGTTTTTATGGGTACTTCGCCCGAAAATCTCGATAAAATTGCAACCGGTAAAACAGCATCGAATCTTTTAGTAAATATATTGCCAAATACCACTTATTACTGGAGAGTAGATGTTACCAATTTGCTTGGAAGCGTTACCGGCGATGTATGGAGTTTTACTTCAGGCAGAAAACCCGAGCGCGAGAAAGTAGCCTATTACGCAATGAACGAAACCGAAGGAAATGTTGCTAACAACGATGTTCAGGGTTATGCCACTGCACGCAATTTTACACCGGTTTGGAATAGCGGAAAAATTGAAAACTGCGTAACAATGCCTTCATCCCCTACAAATGCAGCTTTTGTTCAAAATCATTACGATGCCATAAGTTTGGGTAACGAATCGTTTTCGGTAGAAATGTGGTTTAAATCGTCTGGAGGTGCTGTTGATTGGTACCTTATACATAAAGGAAGCCATGTAAAAAACACTACCAGCGGTATGACCGGCAAATGGTTTGGTATACAATATAACAAAACCGGCACCAACGACCGTTTCACATGGGCTATCGACGATGATGTAACCAAAACCGACCTGAATGTAACGCCAGGCTCAACTTATTTCGACAATAAATGGCATCATGTAGTTGCAATACGCGATGTAGAAGCCGACCAGATCAGAATTTATATGGATGGCGTTCTCAAAGGCTCGAAAACAGATGGCACCGGTAATATCGCCCAAACCGAAGATTTAGTTATTGGAAATACCAATGTGAATTTTGTAAATGCTTTTGGCGGATCGCTCGACGAAATATCCATTTACAAAGGCGCCCTTACTGCCGATGAAGTGCTCGAAAATTACAACTTTGGGTTAAAATCGGGCTTCGCAAATCCTGAAATATTACACAATGCTGCAATTTATCCGAATCCGTTTAACAACGAATTGCAAATAAACCACAGCTTTTTAAAAGACGGATTGGTTACAGTACAAATTCGCTCGATTAGCGGACAGTTAGTTTACAGCGCAACGCCGTATGTGGTGAACAAAACAGTAAGTCTTACTAATTTAAATACAATTCCTCCGGGACTTTATATCTGTACGGTAAAAACTAACGAAAACGAAATCTCCGTAAAAGTGTTGAAATAACATTCAGCGCATAGAAATTTTTCCTTGTCAGTTTTACCTCTCCCCCAAACGCCTCATTGAACCTTTATCCTCTTTCCCGATTCGTCGGGACAAGCTGGATACTTTCTCCAAAAGAGAAAGAAAAAGGAACAATGATTATGCGAGGGTAGGGAGGTTCACTGCATAAATAAAATTTTTAGCATATAAAATTCAAATACCTATGCTTCCTGGAGTTAAATATAATCGAAAAAAAAAGAAATGATAACATTCATACTATTTTATAGTATATAAATCATTCAACTTTCGCATGTATTTAATTGCTTGAATTACTGATTATTGCTACATACTGCATAGTGAATATCAGATGGTTATTCAAATGTATGTTTTCCAAATTTTCGATGTTTTACCTCACCCCCCAGCCCCTCTCCTTCCCGCAAGCAGGACAAGTATACGAGGGGAACGGTACACCGCAAGTAGAAAATTCATTGCACAGATTTATTTGTTTCAAATTCAATTACTTATACTTGCGAAAGTTAAATAACTTACAATACCGTAAAAAATTCCTCTAAAGTTGACTTCTTAGTTTTTTTTGTGTCTATGGTGGTAATATTTTTTAAAAATTTCACCGGCAAAACTAAACCAATTATCTTTCTTTTGCCTTTTTTATAATTTTAACGAAAGCAGATAAACAGTCATAATAAATATTATTTGAAAATAATATTTAGTTGATGAAGTGGAATAATTTATGCCAACCCGAAATTTTTTGTTTTCGGACCGGAATAATTTATACCAACCCGAAATCGTTCTGAATCCGAATAAAATAATTTATTTAGAGCAAAAAACTTTTGTAATCAGGCAGGAATAAATTATTTCAAATAGAAAACATTCTAAAAAAATTCTTCTTAATGCTTCGGGTTATTTTTTTTAACGTTAATATTTAAGTGCTAAATCGGCATTAATAAACACTAATTTTTTATATATT
>CAYNGF010000279.1:0-2651 GCA_964396515.1 uncultured Paludibacter sp. | reverse complement strand
AGTGTATAAAGTGTGGTATTTGTTTCAATAAATGTAAATTCGATGCTATTATTATCAGTTAAGAACCTAAGAATTTATTTGATACAAATGCTATTTTAAAGTTTAAAGTAAAATAATGAACCATGAAAGTTAATTTAAATATCGATAATAAAGCATATACAGTTCCTCGTGGACTTACTATTCTGGAGGCAGCTCACAAAGTGGGAATAGAAATTCCGACTTTGTGTCACATGAAATTACATGATGTTAATATTGAAAATAAACCTGCAGGCTGCCGTATATGTGTTGTAGAAGTTGAGGGACGTAAAAATCTTGTTCCTGCATGTTGCTCAGAAGCTGAAGATGGCATGCAAATAAAAACACATTCTATAAGGGTTATTAATGCCCGTAGAACAGTGATGGAGCTCATTCTGTCCAATCATCCTGCTGAATGTTTAACTTGCACAAAATCTGGTGTATGCGATCTTCAAACACTTGCAGATAGGCTTGGAATACGTGAAATACATTATACCGGAGAAAAAACACATTTACGTAAAGGTAATTCTCCTGCTATTGCACGTGATCCAAATAAATGTATTCTTTGTCGTAGGTGTGAAATGATGTGTAATAACGTGCAAACTGTTGGTTGCCTTTCGGCTGTTAACCGTGGTTTTCATTCGGTAGTTACACCTGCATACGATCGTGACCTTATACAATCCGTATGTACTTTCTGTGGTCAGTGTGTGGCAGTTTGTCCTACCGGTGCACTTACTGAAATTGACGAAACAGCGAAAGTGGTGCGCGCTTTGTCAGATCCCAAAAAAACAGTCATTGTACAAACTGCACCTGCTGTGCGTGCTGCATTGGGTGAAGAATTTGGGAATGCTCCGGGTACTCTCATGACTGGGAAAATGGTTGCAGCGTTGCGAAGACTTGGTTTTCATTATGTTTTCGATACCGATTTTGCTGCCGACTTAACAATTATGGAAGAAGGTACTGAACTTCTGCGGCGATTGAAAGAACATTTAGCCGGAAATCCTGATGTGAAGCTTCCAATCCTAACTTCTTGTTGTCCGGCATGGGTAAATTTCTTCGAGTTTCAATTTCCGGATTTGCTCGACATACCTTCTACAGCGCGGTCCCCGCAGCAAATGTTTGGTTCAGTGGCAAAAACATATTTCGCTGATCAACTCAAAATTGACAGACACGATTTGGTGGTAGTGTCAATAATGCCTTGTGTGGCAAAAAAATACGAACGTCAACGTTCGGAATTTCAGCAAAACGGAAATCCTGATGTGGACATTGTTCTTACAACACGTGAATTAGCTCGACTCATAAAACTATGTAACATTGACCTGAATTCGCTCGAAGAAGAAGATTTTGATCACCCACTTGGCGAATCGACCGGTGCTGCTGTATTGTTTGGAACCACCGGAGGTGTAATAGAGGCTGCAGTGCGTACTGCTTATGAAATGCACACCGGAAAAACACTTGAGAAAATTGATTTCGAAGAATTGCGCGGAATGGATGGAATTCGTGAATCTACCATTGATTTCGATGGTTTGCCATTGCGTATAGGAATTGCCCACGGACTTGGAAATGCGCGGAAATTACTTCATGAAATACGTTCGGGAAACAGCCATTTTCATGCAATTGAAATTATGTCGTGTCCCGGAGGTTGCATTGGGGGTGGCGGTCAACCTTATCACCACGGGAATATTGAGATACTTAAGAAGCGCCAAATGGCTATTTATTCCGAAGATCAATCGAAAACTATCCGTAAATCGCACGAAAATCCGCATATCATATCTTTATATAAGAATTTTCTGGGCGCACCTATGAGCAATTTAGCTCACCTGCTTTTACATACACATTATTTTGATAAAAAAGAGTAAAATATTATGATAGCACTTTCAGAAACAACAAAGAATTTTATACACCAAGTGTGTAAAAAATATCGTAACGATGAGCATGAGCTTATCAATGTGTTGCACGAAACGCAAGATGCATTGGGTTATTTGCCTATCGAAGTGCAACATGCCATAGCTTCTGAACTCAATATTTCGGATGCAAAAGTTTATGGCGTAGTTACTTTTTATTCGTTCTTTACTATGCTTCCCCGTGGAAAATTTGATATTTCAATTTGCATGGGTACTGCTTGCTACGTAAAAGGTAACGAATTAATTTTAGATGAATTCAAACGTCGCCTTAATATAAACGTGGGTGAGACTACCCGCGATGGGATTTTTACCCTTTCTACTTTAAGATGTGTGGGAGCTTGTTCACTTGCACCTGTAGTGTCGGTTGGAAATAAAGTTTTTGGAAACGTAACACCTCTTCAGGTGAAAAAAATTATTGACGAGTACGTAGAAAAAGCAGAGGAATTAAGTTAATTTATCTACAAAATTTAAAACAACGGATTAGTTTAAAATGACCAATCCGTTGTTTTGTTTTATGATAATAAAATTTAAATACTGTTTCAGTTCAGAAGAAAGTAAAGAAATAAATATTTATAAATACATGTAAAACCAAAAATTATTTAAATTAAATATTAGTTTTAATTCAAAGATAGTTTTATTGTCTATTTGTAATAAATCATATTAGGCGTTTTGATTTTGAATCAATGTGTTAATAGTAAATGTTTTTGTTGTTTCAAAATAATAATTTGAAAT
>CAYNGF010000278.1:0-2680 GCA_964396515.1 uncultured Paludibacter sp. | reverse complement strand
CCAAAAGCAGGAACAGGAGAAGCATTAACATGGTCTGTTTCGCCAACTGCTACAAGTACTTATACTGTTAAGTCTGTTGGTACAGAAACTTACTGCGAAACTGCCATGGATGGAAGTGCGGTAATCACTGTTACACAAAATGTGCCGGTAATTGAACTAACAAGCGCTTCAGGAACAAATGCACAATCGCCAACAGTAAACACAGCCATAACTTCAATTACTTATAGTTTAGCCGGAGGTACTGCTACTACAGCCAATGTAACCTGGACCGGCACAAGTGACGCAAACACTCCACCTGCCGGAATTTCGGTGAATTTCAGCTATCCAACACTAACCATTTCAGGCACACCAACTGTTATTGGGAATTACGGATATACTGCAATTACCGATGGAGATCCTGCTGCACAAGCTACTGGAAGTATCAATGTTGTTAAATATGCGGTAGGTGATTACGAATCGGTAGCTAATGCAAATTGGGGAACAGCAACTACCTGGAAAAAATGGAATGGTACAGGATTTACAAATCCATCGCCTGAATCCCCAAATTCATCTTCTGCAAATGTATATATAGCAGCAGGAACTACAGTAACTTATGCTACTGGTGGAAATAATATGAAAAACTTAATCGTTGAAGGAACCTTAACGACAAATAGTTTGGTAAATAATCCTCTTTACTTAAATGTTTATGGTGATGTAACAGTAGCTTCAGGAGGTGTTATTGGCAATATCTCAAATTTAAACGGGGACAATTCTACCGGTATTTCAATTTCTACATTCGGTAGTTCAACACAAACAATTTCAGGAAGCGGAACAATATCGATATCAAGGTTACGATTAAATTCTGCAAATACAGTTGTAATTGACGCCAATATGTATATCAATTATCATGGAAGCTCAAACGGTGGAAATGCTTCAGCCTTATACCCAATGCAAACAGGTTCCACTTTAACTATAAATGAAGGTAAAACTGTAACCATGGATAGATGGTCATGTATCTATTTAAATACAAGTTCAACGTCATTATATGGTTACAATTTTAACATGAATATCAATGGTACGTTAAATTTCTTACCGGGCAGCCCAACCGATATTAATGATAAAACTCTGTTGAAATCTTATCTAGTATGTAATGTTAGTTCAAATACAAATACTTTTGCCATTAACATTGGAGAAAATGGAACTTTAACCGTAAATGATTTATATTTAAATGGTAATTCTCAAACAGGAACGTCGACCGGTACAACCACATTTGTAAACAATGGTATAATAAACATTAAATTAATGGGCGATTTTTCGAGAAATGCTGCTCAAACTATCACAGGTAACGGAACTGTTAACCTATTATCAGGTGCAGAAATAAAAGTTGCGAATGTTAACGGATTAGATAACACAAATGGAAATATTAGAACTAGTACAGTGAATTACAATTCCGGTGCTAATTATAATTTTACAGGTGCTTCTGCACCACAAGTTACCGGAACTAATTTCCCTGCTGTTGTAAATAATCTTACCATAGACAACAGCAACAACGTAACTTTAAGCGCTCCTATAATAGTTGGAGGCACACTTACTCTTACTACAGGTGAATTAATTACAGGAAATAATAATCTTACAATAAACGGAACCACTACAGGTTTCGGTACAATTAATAATACTAACGAAACTGTTGAATACAGTGGCTCAATTGCACAGGTTATTTCAAATATTAAAAATAACACTTTAAACAATCTTTTAATTAATAACACCGCCGGAGTGTCGATTAACACCGATTTATCAGCAAATACAGTTACCGTTAACCCCGGCTCAAAATTAACCATAGCCGATGGTAAAACATTGACGGTATCAGACAATACTTTAAAACTTTTATCATCTGAATCAGGTGGAACAGCTACAGTTTTAGGCAATGTAAGCGGTAATGCCGAAGTAGAGCAAAACCTTTCAGCCATTCGTAACTGGTACATGAGTTCGCCGGTTGCAACCGGAAAAATGCCAGCAGCCGGTCATTGGTATGACGAGACACTCGCTTCTAATAATTGGGTGTCGGTAAGCACTAATGCTGATATGACTGTAGGTAGAGGTTATATTGTTGTGCCGGACGCTACAGGAAATGTTAGCTTTAGTGGAGCGCTTAACAACGGTGATCAATCAATCGCTTTAACCCGTACCGATGCCAATACAAGTTACAAAGGCTTCAACCTGGTAGGTAATCCTTATCCTTCGTTCCTGAATGCGGCAACTTTACTCGCTGCAAACAGCACCAAAGTGGATAACAATATCTGGTATCGTACACATACAGGTACAGCTTATCAGTTCCAGACGTACAACTCAATAAGCGATGTAAGTGTGCCAAAAGCATCCAATGGCTCATACATTCCACCCATGCAGGCATTTTGGGTACGTGCAAAAGCCGATGGCGTAAATCTTGATTTCACCAACGCCATGCGCAAACACAACGATTCAACCGTTGTACTTCCGCTTCGTGCTCCTAAAGCACCTGTTGCAGAGCGTCAGTACATTCGTCTGGAAGTTGGCAATGGTTCTATTACCGACGAGTTGCTACTTTACTCCGATGCCAATGCTTCCAATACGTACGATATGTACGACTCACCCAAAATGATGAACAGTAGCAATAGCTCGGCAGCAATCAATTTGTACACTACCGTTGGAGCAGAAAATCTGG
>CAYNGF010000277.1:0-2680 GCA_964396515.1 uncultured Paludibacter sp. | reverse complement strand
ATTAAAGAAGGATTTTCCAATGCCGAAATTTGGGAATTGTTTCAAACCGTGTACAACAAATTAGCGTACGAAGATGTCGTTTATTTAGATATTACCAATGCTTTTCGATCAATTCCCGTATTTTCGAGTACACTTTTGAATTATGCAAGCTTTTTAAAAAAAATTACGGTTGAACAAATACTTTACGGTGCATTTGAAAAACTGGGACCCGCGTTTAAAGTGTATGAAATGAAATTAACGGACAGGGTTGCTCCTGTATTAAACCTCACTAACATTGAACAATTGCAACAGTGGACACATGCAGCGCAAATGTTTTTGGAAACAGGCTCAACTCGATACTTGAACAAGATGGTTAGCAATTTAGAAAACACCGCATTAAACAATTTTGCTTTAGAAATCAACGAGGTCCGTGGTCTGGATATTTATTCCGGCGAAAGTGCCACGAAAATCCCTTTACAGTTCGAACATATTGCCGTTCCAAATTCTCCTTTCGACGAAATAAAAAATATTGTTTTAAATTACATACAATCATTCACAACAAATTCGCTCGACAATCTTTTTGAAGCTGTAAAATATTGTTACAACTTCAATTTGATACAGCAGGGTTTAACCATATTGACTGAACTTATCATTACCAAAGTACTTTTTATATTGGGATTTAAAGAAAAAAACGATTTTCTGAACATTTTTTATCGTAATGCAGTAAGCGCTGCATTGAGTCTGAAGAAAAAAGAAAATTTTGATTTTACTAAATTTGAGAAGGGGGGAGTGATCGATAAAAATATTTACACCATTGTGGAAGGAGTTTTTATGCTCCCTGAAAAAAATAAAATATCCGATTTTTACAAAAGTTTAACGGAAGGTGCCCGCAACGATATCAATCATTCAGGATTTCGGAATCAGTCCAAAAAAGTGGGGTATTTCAAAGAAAAATTATCGGAATATATTGAAAAATACGAACGTTACATCTTACATTTAAATGAAATAAGCACAACGGAGTCGGACATAGTAGCTCCCATGCTTATCAACCTATCCAATCACCCCTCATCCACCTGGAATAATGAACAAATGCAAGCGGCTGCGGAGCAATTCGGGAAAGTGGTCGATGTGCCTTTCCCTGAAATTGACCCGGAATGGAACGCGGAAAAAGTTGAGCAACTTGCCGACGAGTATCTTGAAATAATTGAAAAAATGGCAGCCGAACATCAAGCCAAACCAACCGTACATCTTATGGGCGAATATACTTTTTGTTTTGCATTGGTGCGGAAACTGCAGACCATCGGAATAAACTGCGTGGTTTCGACGAGCCAACGACAGGCAACCATGAACCCCGACGGCACCAAAACCATTGCTTTTAATTTCGTGCAGTTCCGACCGTACTCTTTTTAATTTTAATTATTGGTAATCAAATATTTATGAGCAAAATCATACTTACCGAAGGGCAACAAAAAGCGCTTAGTCGATTACAATCATTCGCTAACCGGACCGGGAAAGGTATTTTTATTCTGAAAGGGTATGCCGGCACCGGCAAATCGACCTTGATTCGTGAATTGATCGTTGAATTGCAACGAAAAGAGAAACCTTTTGCCCTGATGGCTTCTACCGGAAGAGCTGCTAAAATCATCAGCAACATTACCCGCAGCGATGCACGAACGGTTCACAGTCAGATTTATACTTTTCACCAATTAAATCAGGATATCGAAAAAATAGTGGATGAGCGCAAAGCTTCCGGTGGTGTGGATAAAACAGGCCAACTACTGCTCAATTTCGAATTGGTAACGGTGGATCACTGGAGCGATGAAAGCAGAATTTATATTGTTGACGAAGCCTCCATGATAGCCGACACCCCCGACACAAATGCTGTTCAGGCAATTTTCGGCTCGGGCAAATTACTGACCGATTTATTAACCTACGACACGAGGGGAAAATTTATTTTTGTGGGCGACGAATGCCAGCTCCCTCCTGTACAACAGGCAAGTTCTCCTGCATTGGACAAACATTATCTCGAAGAAAAATTTGATTTCCCTATTGAGGAATATACGCTCACGGAAATTTTTCGTCAAAACTCAGGAAACGATATTATTCTTGCCTCGAAAAAACTCAGAGACTTATACCATTATCCATCGGCTTATAAGTGGGCTAAGTTTCCGTTGCTGGGCTATCGGAATATCAAAGTACTCCCCGATCAGGCTAGCATGCTGAAACTTTATGTTGAAAATATCCGTAAAAACGGATACAATCACTCAACGCTGCTTTGTTTTTCGAATAATGCCTGCGATACGCTTACGGCACTTATTCGCCCCATGTTAGGTATTCACGACCACAGAGTGCAAAAAGGCGATTTGCTCCTTGTAACGCAAAACAATTATATCACCGGATTGATGAACGGCGATTTGGTGGAAGTAACGGAAGTTGGTTACAGGGAACAACGAGCGGGCTTGATCTTTGTCCATATTTCCGTAAAAGAATTGTTTACCCAAAAAGTACACAATCAGTTAATGGTCGAAAATATTTTGTACAGCGTACGAACCAACCTATCGGCTCAGGAACAAAAAGAGTTATACATAGATTATTATTACCGCATGAAAAACAAAAATATTCGGCAGAATTCCGCTGAATTTAAAGCGAATATGCTTACCGACCCTTATTTAAATGCCTTACGAGCAGTGTACGGTTATGC
>CAYNGF010000276.1:0-2685 GCA_964396515.1 uncultured Paludibacter sp. | reverse complement strand
TCTCACTTATTCTCCGTCGACTAAAAGTTGCATTTGCAAGTTGAATTCAAGAAACGTTAAAATTAATTGCGGGCACTTCTTGATTTTCACAAACCGTAAAATTACTTACAGATGAAATAGTTGGTGGGGTTTCTATTTGAAATTCTTTATTTTCTTTTTTTGTACCACAACTTGTTGTTATATCCAAAAAAGCAGAATACTTGCCAACACCAGTGAACATAAAAGTTGGATTTTGATCATTGGATCTATAAATCGTATCTCCTTTTGTGTCGGTAATTCTCCAATAGTAATTATCAATTTTTATTCCATAGGTTTGAATCTTAGCAGTTGCAGTAACAGAAACAGAACTACCTTCCAAACAAGCATCCAATTCACCTATGTCAATCTTTGTATCTCCAGGAACTTCAAAATTTTCTACATCAACAACATTACTACATATACTCCCATTATATTTAAGTTTAACTTCGTATTTTCCTGAACTTGTCATTTCGGAATATTCCTTTTCTATAAACTCAGGATCAAATTTACCATTTTCGTACTTTTGGGTTATTACATTGCCAATCTGAGCATTATCTTTGTATATAGTCCAAGTAAAAGTTTGAATACTTGGTTTCCCCTGTTGTTTTAAAATTTTTTCCTGTTCATTTAAGAATGTCGTGTCTGTTCCATTTGAAAGCTTGAATTTCAGATAATTACAGTTTACCTTACTTTCCTCAACATTTATTCTAGGAGTTATAGTTGGATAAATTACAATTTTTTGAGGTATTTGATTTATGCCACAGTTATTTCCAGCCGATAAATAGGCTGTATATACTCCAGGCTTTTTGAATATTACTTTTATATCAGGACTTCCTTGTGTCCATAATAAGAAATAATCAAGAATATTCGTGTTATTATATCCGTTATCATTCCCAAATGAGCCATAAGTTAAGTCAAGCACATTAGTATCAAATGTTACATCACGTGAAGATTCGTCAGTAATTTTCCAATAAGAAACACCTGTTTGTTGACAGATACCAAGTTGAGTAGAATTTTCGGAAGGTGAAACACCACTCACTACAATTCCGCTAATCTGAAATTCCTGATTTACACATTTAATTATATCTTCTGGTCCCTTTACGGAAGGTTTTGGTGGCTGTGATACATAAATAGGAGCAATTATTATAGATTTCTTTCCACATTTATTTTCTGCTGTAATTGTAAGCCCAAAAGCGTTCAGGTATGTTTGAGTTCCTGATCTAAAACTTTTACCACAAGAAGTACTTTTAAAAATACGTTCCAATTGTATAGGAAAAGTAAATAATACAGGTGGTGTTGAAACATCACTGAATTCGTATGTATATTTTGTATCAGAAGAGTTAACAGCTCGGTTTTCCAAATTTAATACCAAAGGCACATCAGTACATGTTTTCAGACTTGTAACACTGGTTAATGCGGGTATATCGAGTAAAGGACTTGAACCTACATATAAATTATATTTGGCAGTATAAATATTTCCTAAATATGTTATAGAATATGTAATTTGCCAGAATTCTCCGTTAATGCTGTTTCCATACTCATGTTTAAAAGGGAAATCTGTGGATTTGCCGGTAGTTGGGCTTGAGCCATCCCCCCAATCGATAGTATAAATATACTCCTTTTGGGAATTTATTGGATATATAGTAAATGGAACAAGTGATAAATCTGTTGCGCTCGATTTACATATAGAATAATAGTCAATTTCTCCGTTTGGTTTGTATCTGGGAGTCGCTGGTTCACCAACGTTAAACGTTAAATCGGGATCAGCAACATTTTCTGTTTTGATTTTTTGTGTTTGAATTGAGTCATTTAGAAAAACGTCATCGTTTACCCACACTTGTCCTACTTTTTCTTCAATCAAAAGTAATTCGGCGAAATTCTTTTTTGTGTTTGCTGAAAAAATAAAACCACCCTGAAGTATCAGTATTAAATATATGATTAATAAATAGTTTTTCATTACACTCTTTGTTGATACTTAAATAAACCGGTTTATGCTTATCTCCCCGCTTCCAAAACATACCCTCGAATATTTGTCGTAAATAACCCCAAACTGACCGGGAGCAATTCCCTGAAGCATACTTTCTGACTTTACAAAATAACCCTGCGGGATTTGTATAAGCTTCCCTTTTGTAAATTCAGGTGTATGTCTGATTTTAAAAGTAATATCTGTTTCGGCTATATTGTTTTTCCACGGATTTTCGGTAATAAAGTGCATATCCCGCATCATAAACTCATTGCCATATTGGTTTCCAACTCCATATCCTTTCGAAGCCCACACGATATTGGCTTCCACATCTTTTTTTACTACGTACCATGGACCTCCTGAAATACCAAGACCTTTTCGTTGTCCTACCGTATGAAACCAGTACCCTTTATGCTGTCCGATAATTTTTCCAGTTTCATATTCAACAACCGGTCCCGGTTTCTCTCCCATATACCGACGTATAAAATCGTTGTAATTAACTTTCCCTAGGAAACATATTCCCTGACTGTCTTGTCGTTTGGCACTGGGCAATTCGGCTTTTCTTGCAATTTCACGTACCTCACTTTTCAACAGATGCCCGATAGGAAACATCAATTTCGATACCTGTAAATAATCAATCTGCGCCAGAAAATCTGTTTGATCTTTTACCGGGTCTTTTGCTGTGGATAAAAACACCTTACCGT
>CAYNGF010000275.1:0-2706 GCA_964396515.1 uncultured Paludibacter sp. | reverse complement strand
TTCTTCTCTTGTTTCTAAACTCTATTTCAGGAGCGAACCGTTTTTGCACAAACCTTGGATTTGAACTGAAGGATTTCACAAATTGGACAGGTTATACATGGGTTGACAAACAAGATGGAACATATTCGGCACCTGTTGAAGGATTTGTAGCCAATCGTCATGAAATTATCACCACACAAGGATATGATGCAACGGTTGGAGGCACAATTCTTAAAATGATTCCTGATGGTTTTACTGCTTCCGCAAAACTCGGTTCTACCTATCTCGGAAATGGTGGTTTACATCAAAGTTTGCGCTACAGTATGGACATAACAAAAGACAATGCGCTGGTTATTATGCATTTCGCAGTAGTTTTACACGATCCGAATAATGAAAAGCATCAAACAATTGATGAACCACGATTTAAGTTAACTATTTATGATGAAAAAGGAAATTTAATTCCCGATTGTGCTAATTACGATGTTTATGCCAGCAATGCGAGAGTTGGAGGGTGGCAAAGAAGAGTATATCCAAATTCAGATGGAACACCGGTATATCTTTACTGGCGCAACTGGACCGCCGTAGGAATTAACCTCTCTAATTATATAGGGAAAAAAGTGACAATTGAATTTATGTCAGCCAATTGTCGTCGCTCGGGTCACTTTGGTTATGCCTATTTTGCTGCTGAGTGTTTACCGATGGAAATTACGGTGGATTATTGCAGAGGAAATACTTCAGCAAGACTTAACGCTCCTTATGGATTTGAATATTATGAATGGAGAAACCAGGAAAACATTGCAGTTGGCACTGAACGTACTATAACAATAAATAATCCTGCTGAAGGAGACAAATATACATGTTCGCTTATATCGGCTACAGGATGTGAAATCACACTTAATACAACCATTTACCGTTACGAACCAAACGCTGCATTTACACATGACCGTATCGATTGCAATAACCTTAATAATACTTTGCGATTTTATGTAAACGAACTGCCAACACATGGCGAGCTAAAATATCAATGGGATTTTGGAGATGGCACAACATCGAACGAAGCACAACCTGTCCATCAATTTCAATCGGTTTCGGGTTGGGTGAAAGTAAAACTTAAAGTTACAAATCCGCCATCGTCATGTATCGATACTTTTTCCAAAATGGTGGAAACATTTTATCCGCCATTGGTAAAAATTTTAGGCGACACAACTTACTGTCCGGAAGAATCAACCACATTAAAAGCTTATGGCGCTGATCATTATGTATGGAAATTGAACGGCAACATAGTCAGTCGGAATGATTCTGTTACAGTTGCTGCTCCCGGTGGCTTACTTGAACTTTCAGGATTTACAAGCGGAGAAGAATGTTCCACAACTAAATACAAAACGATTATTGAAGAGCCCGATTGGGCATTCACAGCAACTGCTGATACTTATTTTTGCAAATATAAAAGTGTAGTTCTAAAAGCTGAAGGTGCAGTTTCTTATAAGTGGGACAATATCAATTCAACTTCTGCAGCGGTTATGGTTGATAAACCCGGAGTTTATACAGTACGCGGCAAAAACAAACGAGGCTGCGAAAAGTCCATCAGCATAAATGTGCGCGAAATTGATTTGCCCAAAACCGGTTTTTCGGTTATGCCTGAATTGATCGACAGCCGACATAATGAAATTCAGTGTTTTATTCCGCAGGAATCTGAAGTGAAATATTACTGGGATTTTGGCGATGGAGAACAAGATTCGTTGAAAAATGCTGTAAACCACAAATACACAGCACTTACGCAAATGAATGAGCTGAAGACTATCACTTTGCGTTCAGTAAATTCTTACGGTTGCGATAGTGTGGCTCAAAAACAAATTGTAGTCGGTCCGTTTTTCCCAAATGTTTTTACACCAAACGCCGATGGAATTAATGATAAATTTCTCATGGGAATTGATGTTTTAATTACCGACAGATATGGTTTAGTTGTTTATAAAGGCAATGAAGGTTGGAACGGAAAATTTGGAAATTCAGGTAAAGATTTACCTCCCGATACTTACTTTTTTCATGCCAATTATACCGACCCTTACGGAGTGTCAAAAACCCGAAAAGGTTTTGTAACTTTAATACGCTAATGGCAATGAGAAGATTAATATTTATAGTCTTTGCCTGTATTATCAGCATAAAATCTTTTCCTCAGGCTGATATCAGCATGGTTACGCACTGGAATAACCGTGCAAATTACAATCCTGCTTCCATAGTTCGACCGGGTTATATTTATTTATTTTCGAATGTACGCAATCAATGGGCAGGCTTCAACGGAGCGCCTGAAGTTATTAATTTTCAAACTTCCGGTTTCAGCGAGAATCTGAATTCAGGCTTCGGACTGTCGGTTACTGCTGACAAAATCGGGTTGACGCAGGCATTGAACCCAAGTATTCTATATGCATTCAGAATGCTGGACAGAAACGATAACTCCTTTTCGTTGGGAATTTCGGCAGGCATTTTTTCACGCTCATTAAACGGCACCGGTTACGAACCCGAAATAATTTTTGATCCTTCGCTCATTTACGAAGTGAAACGCACGCTACTGCCTGATGCCAATATTGGTTTCGAGTTTCAGAATCGCTATATAATAACAGGTATTTCAACCACGCATTTGTTTTCGCTTTTTACGGAAACAACAGATTATCGAATAAACAATCACAGGTATGCATATTTCATTTACAGGAATACCGATTCAGAACTAAT